>NZ_JBEYYJ010000035.1:0-108431 GCF_040645475.1 Streptomyces sp. NPDC046759
GCCCGGTTACATTCCGAACCCGGAAGCTAAGCCTCACAGCGCCGATGGTACTGCAGGGGGGACCCTGTGGGAGAGTAGGACACCGCCGAACAATTCTTGAGGGAAACCCCCGCACCACACGGTGCGGGGGTTTCTGCATTTCAGGCAGACATATTTCAGGCAGGTGTTTTCGAGCCCGGTTCAGAAGGTCACTTCCGCCGTCTTGATGATCCCGGCCCGCCGGCCGGGTGCGCTCTGGCCGCTCCAGTAGAGGTTGGTGTGGGCGATGACCTGTTCCGGTGCCGGCGCGCCGTACGCGGTGAGGTCTTCCGTGGTGTGGGCGTCGGCGACCAGCGTCGCGTCGTAGCCCCGTACGAGGGCGCCGTGCAGGGTGGAGCGGATGCAGAAGTCGGTCTGTGCGCCCACGACGAGGAGGCGGCCCACGCCGCGCTCCGCCAGCACCGACTCCAGATCGGTGCCCTCGAAGGAATCCCTGTACTCCTTGGCGACGAGGGGCTCGGAGTCGAGTCGTTTCAGCTCCGCGACGTACTCCCAGCTTTCGGTGCCCGGTACCAGGTCCTCGTCCTGATGCTGCACCCAGATCACCGGGACGTTCGCGGCGCGGGCCTTGTCGACCAGAGTGGCGATGTTGGCGACGACGTCCTCGCGGTTCGGCGAGTTCGGGACCACCACGCCGTTCTGCACGTCGACGACCACCAGGGCGGTATGCGGCCTGTGAGGCAGTGTTGTCATGGCGTCCACAATATGGGATGCCACTGACAGCGGTCGGCACTACGGTGGCCCTCATGAGCACTTCCACAGGCACCTCGGCCACCGCCTCGCTCGGTGGTGGCTACGTCATCCGCTCCATACGCCCCGATGACTGGCCACGGGTGAAGCAGCTCAGGCTGGAAGCCCTGCGGGACCCGGTCGCGCATCTCGCCTTCCTGGAGACGTACGAGGAGGGCGCGGCCAAGGCGGACGCCTTCTGGCAGGACCGGGCCGCCGGATCCGGTGAGGGGTCCACGACGGTGCGGCAGTTCGTCGCCGAGGCGTCCGACGGGACCTGGGCCGGCTCGGTGACCGTGATCATGGAGGAGCCCGGGACCAAGGACTGGGCCGGGTACCCCGTCGAGCACCGGCAGGGGCATGTGGTCGGGGTCTACGTCCGGCCCCAGGACCGGGGGAACGGGTTGATCAAGGCGCTGTTCGAGGTCGGTGTGGGTTGGGCGCGGGAGCAGGGGGCCGAGCGGGCAAGGCTGTTGGTGCACGAGGAGAACGTGCGTGCTCAGGGTGCCTACCGCAAGGCCGGTTTCGTGCCGAGCGGAGTCGTCGTTCCGTACGTCAAGGACGCGGTGCACAACGAGCTGGAGTTCGTTCTGGACTGGGAGTCCTAGGGCGCGTATCGGGTCGTGACCAAGGAGGGAACGATTACCGCTGGCTGCGAGGGGGGCCTTGCTGGTCTGCCCGCCTCGCGAGCGTCCCGAGAGGGCGGTCTTCAGGTGGAGCTTCGCCGACGGCGTCGTGGTGGGCGCGTGCGGTGGCGGAGTCGATGCTGACCAGCAGCACGTCCACCTCGCCCCGCTTCGCCGCCTCGTCAGTTGCGTGCGCGTCACGCACGACGGTCTTCCGGGCCAGGGCCTGGAAGAGGGCGGAACCCACGGATTGATCACCACCCGATCCGCGCCCTAGGCGGACTGCGGGGCGGGTGTTGCCGAAGTGGCCGCGACCTTGCGGGTCTCGCGCATTATCAGCAGGCCGTTGACCACCATCAGTGTCGCGGTCAGGCAGTGGACGCCGAGCGCGGTGGCCACGGAACCGTGGTGGGCCAGCACGGTGGCCATGTCGCCGTAGGCGGCGAGGGCCTCCACCAGCAGCACCCAGCCCAGCGCCCGGCGATGGCCCGTCACCAGCAGGACGCCCAGGACCAGGGCCAGGACGACGTCGCGGATTCCCTTGATGATCAGGAAGCCGCCGCCGTCGCCGGACGGCCAGCTCGGCAGGCCGAAGCCCGGCGCCGTCGTCTGCGGACTCAGGATGAACTCCCCTCCGAACCAGAGGATGAAGAGGATGAAGGCGGCGGCCAGAACGGTATTGATCTTCTTGAGCGACATTGTCCTTCTCCTTGCGAGTCTTCGTCAGCTTGGGGCGCTTCGTGGAGCTCGTGCAGGGGCGAACCAGCGCATGCCAGGGCAGCGGTGCTGTCAGGCGAGGGCGGTGGTGAGCAGGGCGAAGGCGGCGATGATCACGGCGACGCGGACGTAGTGGTAGCGGTCCCAGCGGTTCATCTGCTCCTTCCAGTCGGCGGGCCGGTTCTCGGGGGTCCACGTCTTGCCCCGGTTGTTGATCGGGACGAGCAGCAGGATCGACATGACCACGCTGACGATCAGCAGTCCGGCGGCGGTGGCGACGAGTCCGGCGCCGTGGTGGTGCCATCCGGCGACGGCCCAGATCGCGCTGAGGACGAGCGAGCCGATGTACCAGAACGGCATCACGGCGCCGAGCATCCGGCCCCCGTGGGCGCGGCCGAGCTGGCCGCTGTCCTCCGGGAGGGCGTTGAAGATCCGGTTCATGATGAAGGCGACGGAGAACTCCACCCCCACCATCAGGCCGACGACGACGGTGGTGACGACCTCGAGCGCGTTGAGCATGGCGGTCCCTCCGTGAACTAGCGTTGCTAGCTGATGAGGCAACGCTAGTGCTGCTGCCGCTCGATTGTCTAGCGGTGCTAGGATCTGAGTTATGTCAGTGCAGGAACGCAAGCAGCGCGAACGGGCGGAGCGCGAGCGCCTCATCGTGGCCACGGCCCGCGAACTCGCCGAGCAGCAGGGGTGGGACGCGGTCACCACGCGCCGGCTCGCCGAGCGCATCGAATACAGCCAGCCCGTCCTCTACAGCCACTTCCGCGGCAAGCGCGAGATCATCGGCGCCGTCGCCCTCGAGGGCGCCGCCGAGATGGCAGTGGCGGTACGGGCCGCGACCTCCGCCGCCAACGGCCCGCGCGAGCGGGTCGCCGCCCTCGCCCGTGCCTACCTCGACTTCGCCGCACGCAACCCGGCGGTCTACGACGCCTTGTTCCAGCTCGACGGCGGCCTCGCGTACGCGCAGGAGGACACCCCGGAGCCGCTGAAGGACGCTTTCGCCGCGCTGATGGAGACTCTCGGCGAGGTCACCGGCGGCAGCGTGGACCCGGGGCTGTTCACCGAGGTGTTCTGGGCGGCCCTGCACGGCCTTGCGACCCTGACCCGCGCGGGCCGTCTGCTGCCCGAGGACGCCGAGCAGAGGGTGGACCTGCTGGTGGACCGGCTCGCCATGGTCTGACACACCGTCCCGGCGGGCACGCGGCCGGCGCCATCGAACCCCGCTGCCGCCTGCCTGCGGCAACGCTTCCGGTCACTCGCGTCCACACGGCGCAGCCGCGGATCGCCGGCCCCGCATCCCGGACAGGGCGCCCGCCCCGGAGGCTGCGATGCCCATTGGTCACGACCCTGTACGCGCCCTAGACCGGCAGCTCCTGGTGCGGCCAGCGGGAGCGGGCCTGTTCGCGGGAGCGGAGCAGGGCGAGGGTCGGCAGACCCTGGTCGTGTCCGGTGGCGAGCAGGTCCGGCAGCTGAGGGAACGGAGCCACGGCCGCGATGTCGTCCAGCACGAGCGTGAGTGGTGGGTCGAGCCGACCGGAGGATGACCGTTCGGCCATGCGCCGGCCGCGCTCGACCACGCTGGAGACGAGGGCCGTCAGGAGGGGCATCGCGCCCGGGTTGCTCCTGGGGTCCTCGATGGATTCACCGACCACATAAAGCGTGCCCCCTTCATCCACGAAGGAATCCAAGGAGAGGGCATCGGATCGGTTCGGATTGCAGGCCTCACGGATGTTCACGGTGGACAGGGCGGACAGCGCGCGGCCGATCAAGGCCTGGGCGATGTCGCGGCGTTCGGGGTGCGCGGTGAGCGCGGCCTCGAGTTCGCCGGCGGCGCCGGGAGCGGCCTTGGGGTGCATACGGAGGGTGCGTACGGCGTCCTGCACCTGGGTGCCCTGGGACCAGCGGTGGACGTGCCGGATGCTGCGGTTCTCCAGGGCGGAGGCGTGGAGGTAGCTCCGCAGGAGGGTGGTCGCCGTGTCGGCCACGGCCTGATCGATCCTGGCAGTGGGCTGTACGGGGCTGAGCAACGCTGCCGCCCGGTTCAGCGCGGTCTGTCTGTCCTCGCAGCCGGCCATCGGGGACCAGTGGAGGCGGGCCGGGGTGTCGCAGAGGTGGGTGGGGTCGTAGAGGAGGCTGGGGCCGAGCTTGGCCCTGGCGTCCTTGGTCTCCGCCCAGAGGGCGGGATTCGAGGTGACCACGAGCGCGGGGCCTTCGGCGTCGTGTACGGCCCGGGTTGCGGCCGGCCGGCGGCTCTCCCTGGGTGCCACGACGATTCTTTCCCACCCGTGCCCCTGTTCACCGTCGGCTGGGAGAGGGGTCATGGGCGTGCTGAGGGGTGGCGTCTTCTGAAGGGGCACCGCCGGCGCGGGCACCGGCGCGGTGCGCGGCGGCGGGACCTCGTACCGGTGCTCCGTGGGCAAGGCCGGTTGCGCCGCGCTCGTGGTGGGCGCTGCCGGTTGCGCCGCGTCCGTGACGGGTGCAGCCGGTTGCACCGTGCTCGTGACGGGTGCAGCCGGTTGCACCGTGCTCGTGACGGGTGCAGCCGGTTGCACCGTGCTCGTGGCGGCCATGGTCGGTTGTGCCGCGCAGGTGGCGGCCGCGGCCCGTCGTGCCCTTTCCGCACGCCACCGTGCCACCACGCCCATCACGAACACCGCGAGGACGAACAGGACCATCAGCTGGCCGATGAACAGGCCCCAGAACAGCCCCCAGCCGGACAGCTGGGACGCCGGAGTGCCGGGCCACGCGCCGGCGATGTCGTGCGGCCTGCCGATGAGGTGACGCATGGCCACAGGGGTGCGGGTGAAGACGACACCGGCCGGCCAGGCGCCCTTGGCGAAGAGGGCCGCGAGGCCCGTGGCCGTCCACACCATCAGGGTCATGCCGAGGACGAAGGAGAGCATGCCGATCAGGAGGCCGTCGGGGATGCCGCCCTGGCCCTCCCGACGGCCTTCGCGGCGATCGCGCTCGTCCGGTCTCACCGTTCCTCCCGCTGCCCTTACGCCACTGTGGACTCGGAGTCGCCCAGGTGCTGTTCCACGAAGGCCGCCGCCCGCTGCTCGGCCTCCAGCTCCGCGGCGCGCAGGGCGTCGTCGGCCATGAGGTCGCTGGAGGACTCGGTCATCGCGCGGTCGGTGAAGACCAGCGGGCGTTCCGTCTCCGTGACCAGGTGCTTGACCACCTGGACATTGCCGTTGACGTCCCATACGGCGATGCCGGGCGTCAGTGTGGGGATGATTTCCACGGCCCAGCGCGGCAAACCCAGCACCCGGCCGGTGGCCCGTGCCTCGTCGGCCTTCTGGGCGTAGACGGTCCTGGTCGAGGCCATCTTCAGGATGGCCGCCGCCTCCTTGGCCGCGGCTCCGTCCACCACGTCGGACAGGTGGTGGACCACCGCCACGAAGGACAGGCCCAGGCGTCGGCCGAACTTCAGCAGGCGCTGGAACAGCTGGGCCACGAACGGGCTGTTGATGATGTGCCAGGCCTCCTCGACCAGGAAGATGCGCTTCTTGCGGTCGGGGCGGATCCAGGTGTGCTCCAGCCACACGCCGACGATCGCCATGAGGATGGGCATGGCGATGGAGTTGCGGTCGATGTGGGACAGGTCGAAGACGATCAGCGGGGCGTCGAGATCGATGCCGACCGTCGTCGGGCCGTCGAACATGCCGCGCAGGTCACCGTCGACCAGGCGGTCCAGCACGAGGGCGACGTCCAGACCCCAGGCCCGTACGTCGTCTATGGCGACGTTCATCGCCTCGGCCGACTCCGGTTCCGGGTGCCGTAGCTGCTCGACGATGTCGGAGAGGACCGGCTGGCGGTCGACGATCGTCTCGTTGACGTAGGAGTGGGCGACCTTGAGCGCGAAGCCGGAGCGTTCGTCCAGGCCGTGGCCCATGGCGACCTCGATGATGGTGCGGAGGAGCGCCAGCTGGCCGGTGGTGGTGATCGCCGGGTCCAGCGGGTTGAGGCGGATGCCGTGGTTCAGGGCGGCCGTGGGGTCCAGCCGGATGGGTGTTATCCCCAGCTCCTCCGCGATGAGGTTCCATTCACCCACCCCGTCCTCGCCCTGGGCGTCCAGGACGACGACCTGGCGGTCCTTGAAGCGCAGCTGACGCAGGACGTAGGTCTTCTCCAGGGCGGACTTGCCGTTCCCCGACTCGCCGAGGACGAGCCAGTGCGGGGCTGGGAGCTGCTGGCCGTACAGCTGGAAGGGGTCGTAGATGTAGCCCTTGCCGGAGTACACCTCACGGCCGATGATGACGCCGGAGTCGCCGAGTCCGGGCGCGGCCGTGGGCAGGTAGACCGCCTGGGCCTGGCCCGTGGAGGTGCGCACCGGCAGCCGGGTCGTCTCGACCTTCCCGAAGAGGAAGGAGGTGAAGGCGTCGGTGAGGACGGACAGCGGATCCCGCATCGGCGAATCAGCCCCTACCTTCGGATGCCGGTGGCGAACGGAAGTGTGTTCACGAAGGCACGGTGGTGCTCTCGGTCGCACCACTCCAGCTTGAGGTACGACTTGCCGGCGGAGGCTCTTATCGTGCGCTTGTCGCGGGCGAGGGCGTCCGGGGTGCGGGAGGAGACGGTGATGTAGCCGACGATGTTGACGCCGGCCGCGCCGCTCGCGAGGTCTTCGCCGCGCTGGTCGAGCCGGTGGTGCGCGGCGACGTCGCGGGGGTCGACGGTCCGGTTCATCTTGGCGGCACGGGAGGCCTCGGCCTCGTCGTTGGTCTTCTCGGTCAGCATGCGTTCGATGGCTACCTCGGTGGGCTCGAGATCCATCGTCACGGCGACCGTTCGGATGACGTCCGGGGTGTGGACGAGGAGGGGGGCGAGGAAGTTCACCCCGACCGGGGTCATCGGCCACTCCTTCACCCAGGCCGTGGCGTGGCACCAGGGGGCGCGGGTGGTGGACTCGCGGGTCTTGGCCTGGAGGTAGGTGGGCTCCATGGCGTCGAGCTCGGCCGGCCAGGCGTTGCGCTTGGTCATCGCCTGGATGTGGTCGATGGGGTGGTCCGGGTCGTACATGGAGTGGATCAGGGACGCCAGCCGGCCCTGCCCGAGAGGCTGCCGTACCCGGATGTCGGCCTCCTGGAGGCGGGAGCAGATGTCGGTCAGCTCGCGGGCCATGACCACCGCCAGGCCCGCGTCCCGGTCGACCTTGCCGCCGCGGGCGCGGACGGCGCGGGCCATGGCGTTGGCCTCGGCGGCCAGCTCGCGGGTGTAGTGCATGCAGGCGACGAGGTAGGCGCGGTGCTGTTCGCTGCTGGTGGACACCATGGACTGCAGTTGGTCGTAGGACTGCTGCAGCCACTGCGGGGAGCGGCCGTTGCCGCGCAGGGCGACGTCCTTGGCGTGCGCGTCGGGGTCGGCGGGCAGGGTGCGGGCGAGCATCTGCAGCCGCGTCACGAACCCGTCTCCGTTGGCGACGTGCTTGAGCAGCGTGCCGAAGCGGTCGACCAGGGCCTCCTGGTCCTCGGAGTCGCGCAGGCCGACGCCGGGTCCCTCGATCTCGATGGCGGCCGTGACGGTCTTCCGGTCGGCGTGCAGCAGTACGGCGATCTCGTCGGGCCCGAAGGGCGCGGCGAGCCAGGTGATGCGCCCGATGCCGGGCGGCGGACCGATCTCGACCTCCCGTCCGTCGAGCCGGGTGCCGGCCTCCATGACGCCGGACCGGTAGACGGCGTTGCCTCCCTTGACGGTCCGCTTGTAGCTGCGGTTGATCTCGAACCACTTGTAGAAGGTGCGGCGCTTGTACGGCACGTAGACCGCGGCGAGCGCGAGCAGCGGGAACCCTGTGAGCAGCACGATCCGCAGGGACAGGACCGGGACGAGGAGGCCGCACATCATGCCGAGGAACGCGCCGGCGATGATCAGGGCGATCTCGCCGGACTCGCGGTTGCGTCCGACGATCGCGTTCGGCCGGGCGCGGCCGATCAGATACGTACGGCGGGGCGTGACCGGATGGGACAGGTGGGACTCGGTCGTCAACGCCCCTCACCTCCCGTGCGGTTGACGTTGCGGGTGTTGCTTGCGTGCGGTGTGTTGACGGGGCTGGGCGCGCGGGGCGCCGGCGTGGCGGAGGGGACGGCTCCGCCGCCCCCGGTGGGGGTACGGCTGCTGTGGGCGGAGACACCGCCGGTCGCGGGGTTGGCCGGGCGGGGCGTGCTGCTGCCCTGCCCTCCCGCGGCTCCGTTGCTGTCGGCGCGGGAGCTGTGGGTCTTGATGCCCTGGGCGACGAGGGTGGCCGGGGAGCTGATGACGGCGGCGGCCTTGCGCTCGGCGCCCTGCATGAGCCGGTTGTTGCGGCCGTTCGCGATCTCGTCGCCGAAGCCGGGGACGAAGCGGTAGATCATCGCGCTGGCGAAGATGGCGAGCAGGATGATGGCGAGGCCGGAGACGACGGCGGAGAAGGAGTCGGGGCCCTTGCCGGAGGACAGGGCGCCGGCGAGGCCGAGCACGATCACGATGACGGGCTTCACCAGGATCACGGCGATCATGATTCCGGCCCAGCGGCGCACATGGCCCCACAGGTTCTTGTCGACCAGTCCGGCGTAGACGACGGTGCCGAGGAGGGCGCCGACGTAGAGCAGCGCGGCCCTGATGACCAGCTCCAGCCAGAGGACTCCGGCGGCGAGGATGCTGACCAGGGAGACGACGATCAGCATGATCGGGCCGCCGCCGATGTCGGTGCCCTTGGCGAGGGCGCCGGAGAAGGTGCCGAAGAACGTGTCGGCCTGGTCGCCGGTGGCCTTGGCGAGGACGTCCGTGACGCCGTCCGTCGCCGACACGACGGTGTACAGGATCAGCGGGGTGAAGGCGGAGGCGAGCACCGTCAGCCACAGGAACCCGACCGCTTCGGAGATGGCCGTGGTCAGCGGGACGCCGCGCACCGCTCGCTTGGCCACGGCCAGCAGCCACAGCAGCAGCGTGAGGATCGTGGAGGCGGCGAAGACGACGGCGTACTGCTGCAGGAACTTGGAGTTGGTGAAGTCGACGTTGGCCGTCTCCTTCACCGCCTTGCTCAACTTGCCGATCGTCCAGGACGCAGCCTCGGCACAGCCTTTGGCGAGGGAGGAGAGGGGGTCGAGGGTGGAGGTGTCCGGGGCGTTGGCACCGCCGGGACCGTTGGAGGTGTTGCCCCGTTCACAGTACTTCTTGGCCTCGCCGGAGATGACGCTGCAGTCGTACTTGCTCTTCGACGGCGAGGGCGACGGGCCGCCGGAGGGGGTGGGGGAGGGCGCGGCGAAGGCGCGAGTGGCCAGCAGTACGCCCGTGGTTTGTACGGCTGTCACGACTCCGGCGAGCTTGAGCGCACGTTGCGGGCTACCGGGCATACGTGAACCCTCCGTACTCTTCGATGGCCTTGCTGATCTCGTCGGAGGTGGCGGCCTTGTCGTCGCCGGGTACCGGCGCGGGGCCGTCCTTCTGGGCGTCGGAGGCGATCTTCCAGTCGCCGCCGGTCCACTGCAGGTCGAACGTCCAGGTCTTCCAGGACGAGGTGACCGGGTCGGTGGAGGAGCTGCCGGCCATGCCGATGAGCCCCAGGTACCAGACGGCGACCTTGGCGTCATGCTCCGTGTACTGCTGCACCGAGGTGCCGACCGGGACCACCCGGGAGACGAAGGTGCTGTCCTTCGGTGGGTTGCCCGCCGCGTCGAGACCCATCTTGGCGAGGAAGTCTGCCGAATAGGCCTGGTCCATCGGGCCTTGCAGCCGGTCCGCCGCCGCCGATGTGTACAGGAGGCGCAGGAGCGTGTCGCGGGTGTCCTTCTTGAACATGCCCGTCGACCCCAGCGCCACGGCGTAGTTCGAGGCCGCCGACTGCGCCCCCTGCTCCGTGTGGGCGAATCCCGTCGGTACGCCTGTGGTCTTGGTGTTGACCGGCCGTGTTCCGCTGGGTGTCGTGGGAGCGGCTGCCGGCCCGCCGTCCTTCGCGGTCGTGTCGTCCGTCGACGAACCGTCCCCCCGGTTGGCGAAGGCGATCGCGGCGATGAGGAGGACCACCACGCCGACCACCGTGACCAGGCTTCTGGAGGAGGAGCGGTGGGGGCTGCGGCGGGGCGCGCCGCCGTAGGGGTCGCTTTCGGGGAGGCGGGTCCGGGTGTGGCCCGCGTCGCCGTAGTCGCCGTAGCCCTGTTCGTCTCCGGGGTTCATGCCGCGTACGCCCTCTCCACCTCGTAGAGATACGACGGTAGCCGTGCTGGTTCCCGCGCGGGCGCGGTGTGATGACTCGACATCAGGGTGACGCAACCTCAGCCGGAGGGAAGGGCAGGGTGAAGGGGTTAGACCGCCATGCCGTACACGATGGTGAACAGGGTGCCGAGGGAGCCGATGATGAAGACTCCGGTCAGGCCGGCGATGATGAGGCCCTTGCCCTGTTCGGCGCTGAAGGTGTCGCGGAGCGCGGTCGCGCCGATGCGCTGTTTGGCCGCGCCCCATACCGCGATGCCGAGGCAGAGCAGGATGGCCACGGCCATGACCACCTCGATCATCACCTTGGCCTCGTTGCCCAGGCTGCCGAAGGGGCCCCAGTCCGGAGCGATCCCGCCGATGATGGTGTTGATGTCTCCCTTGTCGGCCGCAAAGAGCATGTAAGTCACCGCCCCTGGTGGGTAGTTCCGTCCAATCCTCTGCGGTGTGCAGAGGTCAGGCATCATTGTCGCCGACAACGCGGCCGACGTATGTCGACTTGACGTCATTGACTGGCGGGTTTCGTACGAGTGGCACGTACGGTCACTCTGTGTATCACGGCAGGTCACGCCGGGCAATGAGGTCCGACCGGAACCTGTCTTGTGGTTCCGTCGTTGTCCCCCTTTACGACCTGGCGCGTTTTCTGACGGCCGGTCGGGTGAGGCGTCGAGACGATGTTCTCATGGGCGGGGGTGCGGAACCGGACAAGGCCCCGGCGGCGGGACCGTCGGGGCCTTGCGACGTGCGGGGTGGGCGGCGGTGAGGCACGGGAGGCGGACAGGGAGGACGGGCCGCGGCCGGCTGCCGTGACCCGTCCTCCTTTCCGTGCCGCCGAGGGGACCCCACGTCCCCCTCACCTGGCGGCTCCCCGTGACCCGACGGGGTGGTCGGTCCGTGGCCGCTCAGCCCGTGAAGGCGTCCGTGCCCTGCGGGGTGCCCCAGCCGGTCGGGCCGTCGTAGCCGGCCCTGGCGGTGCAGAAGTAGCTGGTGGAGCAGCTTCCGTTGCTGCCGCTGGTCACGTCGTTCAGCGCCGAGGTGCCGGCCGCGTGGTACGGGTACTGGGCCGGGTAGTCGCTGCTGCCCGGGGTGCCGGCCAGGGCGTAGACCGAGGCGATGATCGGCGAGGAGGCGCTGGTGCCGCCGTAGGTGTTCCATCGGCCGAGCCGATGCGGTGCCGTCTGCCGCGTATGCGGGGGGAGTTGGGGGTGGTCGTGCGCAAGGTACAGCCTCCTGAAGTGGTGGACAGAGGCCTGCGGGTGTGGGGGTCCACCGGTGGGTGACCGGTGGGGGCGGCGGCCCGCGACGACCATCACCTTGTTGAGTACGCGACAACAAGAGGCTTTCGGAATTCTGACTTCTGCGTTACCCGAAGCGGTTGGCGGCTTACCGGTCGATGGCAGTGTGCTGGTGCTGTGCTGGGTGCCGCTTGACTCGGCCCACAGGTTCCGCGGCGCGGCGGCAGGGGGAGGGGGATGGGGATGGGGGCAGGACGGCAGGGGGGATGGGTGCGGGGCCCCTTGCCGTTCGGCGCGGGGCCGGCGGGGCCCGGTGCCGTGCGACTGCGGTCAGCGGGGCTCGGTGCCATGCGGCTGCGGTCAGCGGGGTTTGAGGCCGTGCAGCAGCAGGTGGACGTGTTCGTCCAGGCCGTTCATGGCCTCCTCGGCGTCGAGCGCGCAGCTGGCGATGAGGGCGGCGAGGCCGTGCAGGCTCGCGGCGGCGACCGTCGTGATCCGCTCGGGGTCGCCCGCGACGATCTCGCCGCGCTCCTGCGCGTCCGCCATCATCCGGGTGAGGGAGCCGAGCGACTGGTCGACGGCCGCGGCGAGCTGGGCGGAGCCGTCGGGGTCGTGCTTGCGGGCGAACATCAGCTCCAGCAGCTCCGGGTTCTCGACGGCGAACCCGAGGTAGGCCCGCGCGAGTGCCGTCATCCGCCCCTCGAAGGTGAGGCCGGGCTGGTCGGCGGCGGCGCCCAGGGCGCGGTTGAGGCGCTCGTAGCCGTCCAGCGCGAGGGCGTCTATCAGGGCCTGCTTGTCCTTGAAGTGCCGGCCGGGGGCCGCGTGGCTCACGCCGGTGTCGCGGGCCAGTTCGCGCAGTGAGAGCGCGCCGACCCCCTTCTCGCGCAGGGTGCGCTCGGCGCTCTTGAGCAGGGCGGCGCGCAGGTCTCCGTGGTGGTAGGGGCGGCTCGTCGAAGACATACGCGACATGCGTGCCATCGTATCCCGATGTTGACGACGTCAATATAGTTGCCGTTGCCCTCATTGTTGTCATTGACAGCATTGTTGGCGATGCCTACATTGGTCGCATGGCTGACACGAGAACGAGCGGCGCGCGCGGAAAGCGCGGATGGAACGCGACCGACCTGCCCGACCTGACCGGCCGTACGGCCGTGGTCACCGGCGCCAACAGCGGGCTCGGTCTGGTGACCGCGGAGGCGCTGGCCCGGGCCGGAGCGCATGTGGTGATCGCCGTGCGGGACCTGGCGAGGGGCGGCGCCGCCGCGGCGAAGGTGGGCGGCAGCACCGAGGTGCGCCGGCTGGACCTGGCCGACCTGGAGTCCGTGCGGGAGTTCGCGGCCGGCTGGGACCGCCCGCTGGACCTGCTGATCAACAACGCGGGCGTGATGATGCTGCCCGAGCGGCGCACCCAGCAGGGCTTCGAGCTGCAGTTCGGCACGAACCACCTCGGCCACTTCGCGCTGACCAACCTGCTGCTGCCGCACATCACCGACCGGGTGGTCACGGTGTCCTCCGCCTACCACCGCCTCGGCGACGGAGTGATCCACTTCGACGACGTGAACCTGACCGGCCGCTACACGCCCACCCGCGCCTATGCCCAGTCCAAGCTGGCCAACCTCCTGTTCACCCTGGAGCTCCAGCGCCGCCTGAGCGAGGCCGGGTCCCCCGTCCGCGCCCTCTCCGCCCACCCCGGGTACGCCGCCACCAACCTCCAGAGCCATCACGCGAACCCCCTGGCCAGGGCCGCCATGGCCGTCGGCAACCGGCTGTTCGCGCAGACCGACAGGGCAGGCGCTCTGCCGACCCTCTACGCGGCCTGCCAGGACCTGCCCGGCGCCTCCTACGTCGGCCCCTCCGGCCTCGGTGAAATGCGCGGAGCCCCGGCTCTGGTCGGCCGCAGCCCCGCCGCCAGCGACCCGGGGGCGGCGCGACGGCTGTGGACGCTGTCGGAGGAACTGACCGGCGTGGAATGGCAGCTGAAGCCGGCCGGCCGGCCGTGATGCGGCGAGCCCTGGCGGACTGCTCCCGCATGGCCGTGGCGCACTGTGATCGTGCCTGTCCGGAAGCCGTGGACAGGTGACGCGGAGGCGGGGTGGGGGCTGTTCAGCAGCGGGGTGACGGAGGCAGCGAGAGGTGAGGGCGGCCCGGTTCGTCTCGGCCCGGGGTCTTGCGCGCTGACGTCGAGAGCGGCAGGTTTCCCGTGTACGGAGAGGCCTCGCGACCCGCGGGGCATTTCACAGGAAATTCTCAGTGAAGTCGCAGCGGCTTTCTCATCTTCGTGGGACAGAGTGAGGACTGATGGAGCGCATCTCACGCATCACGGTCACCTCGCGTCCCGCGTTGCTCGGCGCTGTGGTGATGCTCGCCCTCACCTCGGCGTCCGTCGCGGCCGCCGACGACGGGCCGGGGCCCCTGGGGGTCACTGCCGACGTCGTCGTGACTCGGCAGACGGTGCGGGTCGGTGCGCTGTTCGGCGCGGACCGGGCCGACCAGCTGTCCGGAGGTCACTTCTGCACGGCCTCGGTCGTGCACAGCCCTCGGGGCAACCTGCTCGTCACCGCCGCGCACTGTGTGGCCGGCACCGACAACGACCTGGTGTTCGTGCCGGGCTACCGGGACGGGAAGGCGCCCTACGGCGTGTGGAGGGTGGGCAAGCGCTACCTGTCCGACAGCTGGGCCAAGGGCCAGGACGAGGACAGCGACCTGGCCTTCGTCACGGTCGGCGACCTGAACGGCAAGCGGATCGAGGACGTGGTCGGCGCCAACCGGTTCACCACCGGTACGGCCACCGGTGCCACCGCCGTGACGCTCGTCGGCTATCCCGACTCCCGTGAGGTGCCCATCAGGTGCACCAACAAGCCGACCGCGCACAGCCGCACCCAGCAGCGCATCGACTGCCCGTCCTTCACCGCCGGCACCAGCGGCAGCCCGTGGATCAACGGCGACGGCCAGGTCGTCGGCATCCTCGGCGGCCACGAGGAGGGCGGCTCGACCGACGACGTGTCCTACAGCGTGGTGCTGGCCGGCGGCGCGGCCGAGTTGTACCGGGACGCGACGAGCGGTCGCTGAGCCGCCCCCGACCTTCAACCGACCTTCCCGCGCAGGTGGCCCAGCCCGGCAGGCGCCCGGGCAAGCGGTGGCCGTGGCGGCGGGGCTTGTGGTGGGCGTCGCGACGGCCGTCACGGTGGTCCTCACCCAGCACAGGGATGGAACCGAGACGCCGCGGGGCGGGTTCGCCGGGTGGGGGCGCCGCGGCCTCCAGCCCGCAGGCGACGGCATCCGAGGCGGCCACCGGCACAGGCGGCGCACCCGCCTGCGCGGGTGACGGCATCGACCGCGCCTTCTGGCAGTCGTCGACGGGACCGTGTCAGCGGCCGGCCGGAGAGATGGCGCCCAAGGGGTTTCATCACCTCCGTGTCCGACCCCGACGATCCCGGCAAGAGCGGGGAGCACCCGGTCTTCGGCCACAAGGTGCGGATCGGATTCAGGACAACCAGTACCTCACCTACCCGGACGACTTCCGCTCGTGGTCGCCGAACGGGAAGTAGTCGTGGCCCGCCATTCCGCTCGCCAACGATCCTGGTGACTGGACCATCGAGTGGCACCACATCCGTACGGCCAGCGACTACCACCGCGTCATGTGCGGCGGCTTCACCGTGAAATGACGCCACATCGCGCCGAAAGCGCCTTGAACGCGCGACGCGTGGGGGAAAGTTGAACCGTGCGGAAGGTATGGGTGATCGGTGGGGCGGCCGTCGGGCTCGGGATGGGCTTCGTCATGCTGCTCGTCATCGGGGTGTACGTCGTCGCCGGAAACCTCGTCAACGGAGTCACCTCGGGAAGCCGGGGGCTGGCGAAGGGGGCCGTGCCGGCTGCCTACAAGTCGCTGGTGCAGAGGTGGGGCAACCTGTGCCCGGCGCTCACCCCGGCGCTGCTCGCCGCTCAGCTGTACCAGGAGAGCGGCTGGAACCCGACCGTCGTCAGCCCGGCCGACGCACGTGGGATCGCGCAGTTCATCCCGAGTACCTGGGCGACGCACGGCATCGACGGAAACGGCGACGGGAAACGGGACATCTGGGACCCCAACGACGCGATTCCGTCGGCCGCTTCGTACGACTGCGAGCTGGCCAAGTACGTGAAGGACGTCCCCGGCAACGTCTCCGACAACATGCTCGCCGCCTACAACGCGGGCGCCTACCGCGTCATAAGGGCCGGCGGGGTCCCGGCCATCAGCGAGACGCAGAACTACGTCAAGCGGATCCGCAGCCTGTCGCAGAGCTTCGCCGCCCCCGTAGGCCGTATGAGTCCGACTCAGCAGGCCGCCGGGGCCATCGCGTTCGCACAGAGCAAGCTCGGGACGCCGTATCTGTGGGGCGGTGAGGGGTCGGCGGAGCAGGGTGGGCGGTTCGACTGTTCGGGGCTGACGCAGGCGGCGTACGCGAAGGTCGGCATCCAACTGCCGCGTGTGGCCAACGACCAGTACAACGCCGGCCCGCACCCGTCCCGCGACCAGCTCCTCCCCGGCGACCTGGTGTTCTTCTCCACCGACCCCAGCGACTCGCGGGCCATCCACCATGTGGGGATCTACGTGGGCGGGGGATACATGATCGACGCGCCGCGGACGGGCGCCGTCATCCGGTTCGACCCCGTCGACACCCCGGACTACTTCGGCGCCACCCGGGTAACCGAGGATGGCGCGAAAGCGCTCCCCACCGCGGTGTAACGGAGCGTGAAACCCACCCCCTGAGCTGCGATGACGAGTCTCTCTTCGATAACGTCTGCGTGATCATTCAGTGGAGAGTGGAACGTATTGATGGGGACCGTGCGTTCCTGTTGACGTAGCCGAGCGGACGTCAGTACGGGCAGTAGGGCAGTGCAGCGGAAGCGGATCTACGAACCACGGGGGTAGGAGCGACGCACACGAGGTGCGTCCGGTAGACGACGAAGGGGCCGCAGCACCATGGCTGTACTCGCCGAATCCGGATCGAACCCCGACGTCGAACTGCTCTACGACATCAATGGCCTGGCCAAGGAAGCCCCGCACTGGTTCGACCGGGCCATGGGGTTCGTCGGCGAGTACGGCCTGCTGCTCGCCATGGTCGTGCTGGTGCTGTGGTGCTGGTGGTCCGTGCGGCGCCGGGGCGGCGAGGACGCCGCGTCCTCCGTCGCCGGACTGGTCTGGGCGCCGCTCGCGGCCGGAATCGCCGTGCTGGTGAACGTGCCCATCCGGGCGTTCGTGGAGCGACCCCGGCCGTTCGTGGAACACCAGGGTCTTGACGTCCTCGTCTCCGGCAAGACCGACTTCTCCTTCGTCAGCGACCACGCGGCCATCACCATGGCGCTGGGCGTGGGCCTCTTCGTCGCCAACCGCCGCTTCGGTGTCGCGGGCATCGGCCTCGCGCTGCTGGAGGGGTTCTGCCGGGTCTACATGGGCGTGCACTATCCGACGGACGTCGTCGGCGGCTTCGCGCTCGGCACGGCCGTCGTGCTGCTGCTGTCGCCGCCGGCGATGGCGCTGCTCACCCCGGTGATGCGGGCGGTGGAGCGGTCCCCCCGGGCGGGGTGGATCGTGCGCGGGCGCGCGGTGAGCGGGGCGCGTGCGGGCGCGTTGCTGCCCGGTGCCCGTACGCCGGTGGATTCCGAGGAACGGGACCTGGCGGCGTAGCTCCGCGCCCCCCGCGTCACAGCCCTTGGGCGTACGAGAAGAACCGCTGCGGGTCGTACTGCTTCTTGACCTTCCCCAGCCGGGTCACCGCGTCCCCGTAATAGGCCTTCTTCCAGTCCGTCAGCGTCGCGTCCGTGTAGTTCTGGTACGCCGCCCCGGAGGCGTAGGGGGCCATCGCCCGGTGTGCCGACGTCAGCCACGACTGGGCGGTGGCACCGGAGGCCCCCGCGCCCCAGGACGCTATGTACTGGGCCAGCATGCGCGAGCGGCGGTGGACGAAGGCGGTCGCCGTCGGGGAGACGCGGTTGACCGCGCCGCCGAGCGCCGTGAACGCGATGCTGCCTGCGCCGCCCCGCACCGAGCCGATCTGCCGCAGCACCGTCTGGATGCCGGCCGCCGACAGCGAGCGGTCGAAGAAGTCGGAGCGGGCCGCGTACGTCTCCCGGCCCAGCCGGCCCTGCGGGGAGCGGCCCGGGGTGGAGCCCGGGAGGTGGCACTGGGTGTCGGTGGAGAGGGAGGAGCACCCGGCGTAGATCTCCATCGCCTCCTCGTAGCCGCGGCGGCGCAGGGTGACGGAGGAGGCGTTCGCGCCGGCCGCGTGGGCCAGACGGTCCACGGCGTTCTGCAGTTCTCCGTAGGTGCCGAGGGAGAAGCAGGCCACGGAGACGGTGGGGGTGCGGCCCGGCGCGCACTCCAGGTGCAGGGAGGACCAGATCTCGTCCGGCTGGCTCGGGCCCCACTCCTGCCAGGCCTTGAGCACGCCGGCCGCCTTGGCCCACGGCCATGTCATGTACGCCGTGACCGCCTGCGGTGCCGGGTGCGTCTTGAACTGCAGCTCGGTGACGACGCCGAAGTTGCCGTTGCCGGCACCGCGCAGGGCCCAGAACAGGTCGGCGTGGTTCGTCGCGTCGGCGGTCACCTGGGTGCCGTCGGCCGTGATCAGCGTCGCCTGGGTGAGGCTGTCGCAGGTCAGGCCGTAGGCGCGGGAGGCGACGCCGTGGCCGCCGCCGAGCACCAGGCCGGAGACCCCGACGGTGGGGCAGGAGCCCGCGGGTATGGTCACGCCCTTCGCGGCCAGCCCCCGGTAGACGTCGATCAGCTTGGAACCGGCGCCGACGACCGCCGTGCCACCGGAGACGCGTATGCGGTTCAGCCGGGAGACGTCGAGGACGAGGCGGTCGTCGCCCGAGGAGTAGCCCGCGTAGGAGTGGCCGCCGTTGCGTATGGACACGCGGACGCCGTGGGCCTGGGCGTAGGCGAGGGTCGTACGGATGTCGCCGGCGTGCGCCACATACGCCACCGCGGCGGGCCTCAGGCCGTCGAAGCGGGTGTTGTACAGCTGGTGGGCCGTCGTCCAGGCCGCGTCGCCGGGCCGGACCAGGGTGCCGTCCAGGGCGTGGGCGAGGGCCGTCCAGTTCGCGGCGGCGTTCGCGCTGGTGGTCTTCAGCGACGTGAGGGAGGATGAGCGCGTGCTCTCCGAGGCGGTGGACCTGTCGGAGCCCGAGCTGCACCCGGTCAGTGTGGTCGCGGCCAGCACGGCCGTGCCGCCCGCGATGAACGTACGCCGTTCCATGCCCATCGTTCTTCGTCGCCTTTCGGTGGGCCCCCTTGGCCCGTCGTGGGGTGAGACGACCCGATGAGCAGGTTGGTTCGTAACAGTTCACGCACAGGGAAACGAACACAGAAGGGGCGGGGGCGTGAACCCACTGCCGGAACCTCCATGTGTTCTCCCCGTAAGCATTCCGTGACCTAACCAGGCCGACGGCAGGGGTTCACCCGCCGTTCACTTCCGGCCATCGGCGGCTTCACCTGTTCTGCCTAATTTCGGCCGTGCACGGTGCGGAGCGCGGCCATATGCGCTCGCGCTACCTCCATACCTCGCACGCCGCCGACAGCGGCGGCTCCTGGAAGGAACTCCCGAAAGTGATGCTTCAGCGCAAGAACCGGCTGCGCGCCATCTCCCTCGGTGCGATCGCCGTCTCCGGCGCCCTGGCCCTGACGGCGTGCGGCTCCGACGACAACGGCAGCGGTTCCAAGGCGTCGGGCAACCCGTCCACCTCGACCAACGCCTCTTCCATCAAGTGCGATGGCGCCAAGGGCCAGCTGCTGTCGGACGGCTCTTCCGCGCAGAAGAACGCGATCGACGCCTGGGTGAAGCAGTTCTCGCAGGCCTGTGGCGTGCAGATCAACTACAAGGCCGGCGGTTCCGGTGCCGGTGTGACCTCCTTCACCCAGGGCCAGATCCCGTGGGCCGGCTCCGACTCGGCGCTGAAGCCCGAGGAAGTCGCCGCCTCCAAGAAGGTCTGCAACGGCGGCCAGGGCATCGACCTGCCGATGGTCGGCGGCCCGATCGCCCTCGGCTTCAACATCAACGGCGTCGACAAGCTCACCCTGGACGCCTCCACGATCGCCAAGATCTTCGACGGCAAGATCACCGACTGGAACGACCCGGCGATCGCCAAGCTGAACAAGGGCGTCAAGCTCCCCGACCTGAAGATCCAGGCCTTCCACCGCTCGGACGACTCCGGCACCACGGACAACTTCACCAAGTACCTGAAGGCCACCGCCCCGAGCGACTGGAAGTACTCCGGCGGCAAGACCTGGCAGGCCAAGGGCGGCCAGTCCGCCGCGCAGTCCTCCGGCGTGGCCCAGCAGGTGAAGCAGACCAACGGCGCCATCGGCTACTTCGAGCTGTCCTACGTCTCCGACGGCATGAAGGCCGTCAGCATCGACACCGGTGCCAGCGCCCCGGTCGCGCCCAGCACCGACGCCGCCACCAAGGCCATCTCCGACGCCAAGGTCATCGGCACGGGCAAGGACCTCTCGCTCAAGCTGAACTACAACACCAAGGCCGACGGTGCCTACCCGATGGTCCTCGTCACGTACGAGATCACGTGTGACAAGGGCACCAAGTCCGACCAGCTGGCGAACGTGAAGCCGTTCCTGAACTACATCGCCTCCGAGGACGGCCAGAAGATCCTGCCGAGCCTCTCCTACGCCCCGATCCCCGACGAGATCATCGCCAAGGTCCGCACCACCATCAACGGCCTGAGCTGACCTGATCCGAGAGTGCGGCCCGCCCGACAGGGCCGGGCCGCACCGTCCGGTGCACCGCCGCCACGAGCCGCCCGCCATCGGCGAGCGGCTCCGCAGACCGGAGAACCCTGATGGACATATCGACGAAGACAACCGACGCACCTCCCCCCACACCCCAACCGAACGCGGCGGAACTGAAGCGGAACGCTCGCGGCGTGAGCCGCCCCGGTGACCGCATCTTCCTGGGCCTCTCCCGCGGATCGGGCATCCTGCTGCTGGTCATCATGGCCGCGATCGCGGTCTTCCTGGCCTACCGTGCCTCCCTCGCGATCAGCGACGACCACGGGAACTTCCTGACCAGCTTCGAGTGGAACACCAACCTCAACCCGCCGGTGTTCGGCATCGCGGTCCTGGTGTTCGGCACGGTGGTCTCCTCGGTCATCGCCATGGTTCTCGCGGTGCCGGTAGCGGTGGCCATCGCCCTGTTCCTCACGCACTACGCCCCGCGCCGGATGAGCGGCCCCATCGCGTACGTGATCGACCTCCTCGCCGCCGTGCCGTCCATCGTCTACGGCCTGTGGGGCGCCCTGATCCTCGTACCGCACATGGACGGCCTCTTCGGCTGGCTGAACGACTACTTCGGCTGGACCGGCATCTTCTCCTGGGACGGCGGCGCGCCCCGCTCGATGCTCACCGTCGGCATCCTGCTCGCGATCATGATCCTGCCGATCGTCACCAACGTGAGCCGCGAGGTCTTCCGCCAGGTCCCGCAGATGCACGAGGAAGCGGCCCTCGCCCTCGGCGCCACGCGCTGGGAGGTGATCCGCATGGCCGTGCTGCCCTTCGGACGCTCCGGCGTGATCTCCGCCTCCATGCTCGGCCTCGGCCGCGCCCTCGGCGAGACCATGGCCGTCGCCACCGTGCTCTCCCCGGACTTCGACATCCACGCCAGCCTGCTCAACCCGGGTGGCGGTACCTTCGCACAGAACATCGCCAGCAAGTTCGGTGAGGCCACCGAGCAGGGCCGTGACGCGCTGATCGCGTCCGGTCTCGTCCTGTTCGTCATCACCCTGCTGGTCAACGGCGCGGCCCGCATGATCATCGCCCGCCGCAAGGAGTACTCGGGGGCCAACGCATGAGCACCGCAGCCGTCACCCACAAGCGCCCCAGCACGCTGCGCGGCGCCAGCCTTCCGAAGTGGTGCCCGTGGGCCATCGCCGCCGGCTCGGTCGTCCTGGCCGTCGCCATCGGCCTGATCGGCGGGCTGAACAGCAAGGCCGAGTGGGGCCTGATCGCCGCGATCCTCTTCATCCTCGGGACCTACGGCATCGCCGCCCGCGTCGAGGGCCGCCGGCAGGCCAAGGACCGGGTCGCCACCTCCCTCGTCTGGGTCGCGTTCCTGCTCGCGGTCATCCCGCTGGTCTCTCTGATCTGGACCACCGCCAAGCGCGGCGTGAAGGTCCTCGACGTCTACTTCCTCACCCACTCGATGGGCGTCGTCGCCGACTCCGAGCCCGGCGGCGGCATCTACCACGCCATCATCGGCAGCCTGGAGCAGGTCGGCCTCGCCACCCTGATCGGCGCCCCGATCGGTGTCCTCACGGCGATCTACCTGGTGGAGTACGGGCGCGGCAAGCTCTCCCGCGCGGTCACCTTCTTCGTCGACGTGATGACCGGCATCCCCTCGATCGTCGCGGGTCTGTTCATCCTCAGCCTCATGCTGATGGCCGACATGCAGCCCTTCGGCTTCGCCGGCTCCCTCGCCCTGGCCATCCTGATGATGCCGGTGGTCGTCCGCTCCACCGAGGAGATGCTCAAGCTCGTCCCGAACGAGCTGCGCGAGGCGTCCCTGGCACTCGGCGTGCCGAAGTGGCGCACCATCCTGAAGGTGGTCCTGCCGACCTCCATCGGCGGCATCACCACGGGCATCATGCTGGCAGTCGCCCGTATCGCGGGCGAGACCGCGCCGATCCTGCTGCTGGTGTGGGGCAACTCCTTCATCAACAACAACCCGTTCTCGGGTGCCCAGCAGGCGCTGCCGCTGTACATCTACCAGCAGTACGCGAACAGCGCGGGTTCGAGCGCGGCCTACGACCGCGCCTGGGCGGCGTCCCTCACGCTGATCGCCTTCGTGATGATCCTCAACCTGGTGGCCCGCGGAATCGCCCGCTGGAAGGCCCCGAAGACCGGTCGCTGAGTCGCGGCCAAACTCGGCGACTGACAAGACTTATCTGGAAGTGAAGTAGACATGGCCAAGCGAATCGACGTAAGCGGTCTGACCGCCTACTACGGCTCCCACAAGGCGATCGAGGACATCTCGATGACCGTCGAGCCGCGTTCGGTGACGGCGTTCATCGGCCCCTCCGGCTGCGGCAAGTCGACGTTCCTGCGCACGCTGAACCGTATGCACGAGGTCACCCCCGGTGGCCGCGTCGAGGGCAAGGTGCTGCTCGACGACGAGGACCTGTACGGCCCCGGGATCGACCCGGTGTCGGTGCGGCGCGAGGTCGGCATGGTCTTCCAGCGCCCGAACCCCTTCCCGACGATGTCGATCTTCGACAACGTGGCGGCGGGTCTGCGCCTGAACGGCAAGTACCGCAAGAACGAGCTGAACGACATCGTCGAGAGGTCGCTCAGGGGCGCGAACCTCTGGAACGAGGTCAAGGACCGCCTGAGCAAGCCCGGCTCGGGGCTGTCGGGCGGCCAGCAGCAGCGCCTGTGCATCGCGCGGGCGATCGCGGTGGAGCCGAAGGTGCTGCTCATGGACGAGCCCTGCTCCGCGCTGGACCCGATCTCCACCCTCGCCATCGAGGACCTGATCGGTGAGCTGAAGGAGCGCTTCACGATCGTCATCGTGACGCACAACATGCAGCAGGCCGCGCGTGTCTCGGACCGTACGGCGTTCTTCAACCTGGCGGCGGTGGGCCAGCCCGGTCGGCTGATCGAGATCGACGACACCGAGCGGATCTTCTCCAACCCGTCCGTCCAGGCGACGGAGGACTACATCTCCGGCCGCTTCGGCTAGGCCGGCCGGTGCCGGTGTCACGGACGCCGGTGTCATAGGACCCCTCGCGGTGCTGCATGGCGGTGCCACCGCGAGGACGCAAGAGGGCCCGCCCCTGGCTCCCGGGGGCGGGCCCACTGCGTTCGCCTCCGGCGGCTGTTCCGGGGTCTGCGCCCTCGATCCCGCCGGGGCTCCGCCCCTGACTGCGCTGGGGCTTCGCCCCTGACCCCGGCGGGCTTCGCCCCTGGTCGCCACCCCCGGCCCCGGCTCTCCGTCTACGACCCCACCGGGTCCCCCCCCGCCCCCCGGCTCTCCGTCTACGGGTCTCCGCCCTCGACCCCCCTCACCCACCCACCCACCCGACTTGGTCGGCCGGGGCGGGGGAACCGTTGGCTCGGGGGCCGGGGTGGGGCTCGGGCGGGGTGTCGGTCGGCTGAGAGGGCCGGGGTGGGGGCGGGGGATCGGTTGGCTGATGGGTTCGCGGCGGGGAGCCGGTCCGCCGCCCAGCCCCCGGCTCTCGCCTTGCAGCGAAAAGCCCACCCCTCGGTCGGCCTTGCGGTCGACCGAGGGGTGGGCGGGTGGGAGAGGGGGAAGGGCGCTACAGCACCGCCAGGTCCACCACTCCGAAGGCCAGCGCAGCGACCAGCGCGGCGGCGGGCATCGTGATGAACCAGCCCATGACGATGTTCTTGGCCACGCCCCAGCGGACGGCGTTGACCCGCTTGGTCGCGCCGACGCCCATGATCGCCGAGGTGATGACATGGGTGGTGGAGATCGGCGCCTTGAACAGGTACGCCGTACCGAACATGATCGACGCGCCGGTCGCCTCCGCGGCGAAGCCCTGGGGCGGGTCCAGCTCGATGATCTTCCTGCCCATCGTGCGCATGATGCGCCAGCCACCCGCGTAGGTGCCGAGGGACATCATCACGGCCGAGACCACCTTGACCCAGACGGGGATCGGGTCGCCGAACGTCTCATGGCCGGAAATCACCAGTGCCATCACGACGACACCCATCGTCTTCTGGGCGTCCTGGAGGCCGTGGCCGAGGGCCATGCCGGCCGCGGAGACCGTCTGCGCTATGCGGAAGCCCCGCTTGGCCTTGTGCGGATTGGCCCGGCGGAACAGCCACATGATCGCCAGCATCAGCGCGTAGCCGACGATCAGGCCGACCACCGGGGACAGGATCATCGGCACGATGACCTTGTTCACCACCCCGTTCCAGTGGACCGCCGTACCGCCCGCCAGCGCCGCGCCCACCAGGCCGCCGAACAGCGCGTGGGAGGAGGACGAGGGCAGGCCGAAGTACCAGGTGGTCAGGTTCCAGGTGATGGCGCCGACGAGCGCGGCGAAGAGGATGCCCATGCCCGCGGCGCCGGAGGGGGTGGCGATCAGGCCTTCGCTGACCGTTTTGGCGACACCCGAGCCCAGGAAGGCACCGGCGAGGTTCATCACCGCCGCCATCGCGAGGGCCGCCCGGGGCGTCAGGGCGCGGGTCGACACGGACGTCGCGATCGCGTTGGCCGAGTCGTGAAAGCCGTTGGTGTACGTGAAGAAGAGCGCGACCGCGATGGTCACGACCAGGGCGAAGGTGTCCATCGACGCCTCAGGACTCCTTGACGGCGATGGTCTCCACCGTGTTCGCCACGTGCTCGAACGCGTCCGCCGCTTCCTCCAGGACGTCCACGATCTGCTTGAGCTTGAGCACCTCGATCGCGTCGTACTTGCCGTTGAAGAGGTGGGCGAGCAGCTTGCGGTGGATCTGGTCCGCCTGGTTCTCCAGGCGGTTCACCTCGATCCAGTACTCGGTGAGGTTGTCCATCGTGCGGAGGTTCGGCATGGCCTCCGCCGTCAGCTCGGCGGCCCTGGCCAGCACCTCGATCTGCTGCTCGACGCCCTTCGGCAGCTCCTCGACGTTGTAGAGGACGACCAGGTCGACGGCCTCCTCCATGAAGTCCATGATGTCGTCCAGGGACCCGGCGAGGGCGTAGATGTCCTCGCGGTCGAACGGCGTGATGAACGAGGAGTTCAGCTGGTGGAAGATCGCGTGCGTGGCGTCGTCACCCGCGTGTTCCGCGGCCCGCATACGCTCTGCGATCTCGGCTCGGGCAGGTGCGTCCGCCCCGAGCAGTTCCATCAGGAGTTTCGAGCCGGTGACGATGTTGTCCGCGGATGCGGAGAACATGTCGTAGAAGCTCGTCTCCCTGGGGGTCAGACGAAAGCGCACGTGGGGTCCTCGGGGTGCTTCGGTTTCGGTCAGGCTGATGCTAGGCGCATCATCCGGCCACGGCTATCGGGCCGCATCCCAGTGTCGCCCATCGGGCAAAGTGATCAGCACGGGGGCGCACCAAGGGCTCCCTACCCCGGAAAGTTGGTTACCATATACCCAGTAGGGGTATGTATCCCCGATTGTGCTCGCAGCTCGTCCCGAGATGGAGGCCCGCGATGACGACGACCGAGGCCGGCGCCACGGCTCCCTCCGAGGCCGCGAGTGAGGCCGCGCACACTTCGCACGCGACGCACGGCTACCACAAGCAGAAGGACGAGCACCTCAAGCGGCTGCGCCGGATCGAGGGGCAGATCCGCGGGCTGCAGCGGATGGTCGACGAGGACACGTACTGCATCGACATACTGACCCAGGTCTCGGCCTCCACCAAGGCGCTGCAGTCCTTCGCGCTGCAACTGCTGGAGGAGCACCTGCGGCACTGCGTGGCCGACGCCGCCCTCAAGGGCGGTGACGAGATCGACACCAAGGTGGACGAGGCGACGAAGGCGATCGGCCGCCTCCTGCGGTCCTGACCCCTCAGGACTCCCAGGACCGCCCGGACTCCCGCTCCTCGGACACCCGCAGCACCTCGTCGATGCTCTCCAGGCTGAGCCGGTCCTCGGCCGCGGACGCCGCGATGATCAGTTCTCCGCACAGCTCGATCTCGGCGAGGGCCACATGGTCCTGCACCGCCGTACCGCCGACCGGAGCCACCCGCCTCACCTCTTCCCTGCAGTCACCGACTTCCTAGAGTAGGCAGCGCTCTACTCACCGCGCATGGCACGGACGGGCTACTTACGGGGTGGTACCCCTGACTAGTGCCCGGGCCGGCGCCCGTCTTCGGCGATGCGGCCCGCGTAGATGTCCGCCGAGCGCGGCAGCCGTACGTCGGCGGGGGCGCCGAAGTCGTAGAGCAGGGTCGTCGAGGCGACCGCCACGGGGGTCTGCTGCCGGCCGTTGACGAAACTGAAGCGCTGCCTGAGCTTGCGGATACGGCCCTGGTCGTCGAGATACGCGTCGAACGGGACTTCGGCCGTGGCGAAGCCTTTCGCCGCCGCGGCCAGCGCCTGCCTGTTCTCGGCGGAGGCAAGGCGGGAGGCGCTGTTCAGGTCCGCCGTGCCCCGGTAGTGCCGTACGGCGGTGCCGCCGACCGCGGTCCGGCCGAGGTAGGTCGCCTCCCGCGTCCCGCGCAGCACCTCGGCCGCCGCGTACGGGTCGGTCGCGCCGCCGGTGACCAGGTTGCCGTCGGACAGCGTGGTGGTGTCCACCCGCACCCACTTGTCGGCGGGCACGCCGGCGCCCCGGTTCTTCATGAACAGGGCGCCGGGAGCGAGGAGTTCGGTGATCGGCCGGTGCTCGGAGGTGCCCGCGGGGTCCTCGGGCAGGACGACGGTGAGCCGGCCGAACCGGTGCCGGTAGTCGTAGGCGCCCTGGCCGCGGATGGTGACCCGGGTGCCGCCCGTCGCCATCTCCATGGAGGTGGTGGCCCTGGAGCTGCCCGCGCCGCGCAGTGTGTCGGCGGCCCGGCGCAGGACGGCGAGCGGGTCGCCCCCGCCCTTGACGTCCTCGGCGGCGGCCCCGCTGCCGGAACAGCCCGTGGCACCCGCCCCGAGGCCGAGCATGATGCCGACCGCGACGACCGTCCTGCCCGCTCTGTGCTGCCGCCGATCCATCGCCTGCCTACCCCCAGCCGGTACGTCCGTCACGGGCCCCCTGTCGTCCGGTTAACGACGGGTAGGGGGCGCCGTCACGCGCCGCCGGGGGTGGCGTGGCAGGCGTACCAGCCCTTTACCGTGGGGTGGGTAACGTTGTCGGTGTGGCAGTCACCTCGGCGCAGCAGGACGGGCCGGAGCCCGCCCGGACCGGGCAGGAACACCTCGTCGGCACGTCCGAACAGGGCCGCTTCTGTGTAGCCAACTGCACGTGCGGCTGGCGCGGCCCCGCCCGCAGAGCCCGCAGTCAGGCCCGCACGGACGCGGACGGCCACCTGGCGGGCCGGTGACATCCTTCGCTACCGGTGCTCGAACGGCCGCACGAGGGCGTCCACCAGGTCCCGGTCGCGGGGCTGGGTGAGCCGGCCGCGGGCCGCGGCGGGGGAGAGCCACAGGATCCGGTCCACCTCGGCGTTCGGGACGAAACGACCGGAGACGGCCTCGGCCGCCCAGTAACGCACCTGCTTCGGGCGGCCGTTCGCGAGATACCGCAGGGTCGGCAGCTCCTCGCCGGGCTCGGCCGTGTACCCGGTCTCCTCCGCGGCCTCCCGGAGGGCACCGGCGAGCGCCTCCTCGCCGCGCTTGAGCTTGCCCTTCGGATGCGACCAGTCGTCGTACTTCGGCCGGTGGACCAGGCAGATCTCCAGGTCACCGGCGACCGGCGAGCGGCGCCACAGCACGCAGCCGGCCGCCCGCACCAGGATGTCGCTCACACCGCCTCCTCAGGGGAACTCAGGGTGCGCTGACGGTCTGCTTCTGCCAGGCCTGCTGGAAGGCGAACCTGGCGGCCTCCACCTCGTGCCGCTGATCGGCGTGGAGCACGCCGAGCGCGTACGCCGTCGCCGGGGCGATCCGGGGCGTGCGGGCGGCCTGGGCCGCCGCCGCTGCCGCCTCCGAGGCGTCCCGGTGCCGGTTCAGGGCCTGTCCGGCCGCCAGCAGGCCCACGTCGACCGGCGTGCTGCCGCCGCGCAGCACCTCCTGGGCGTACCGGTGCAGGCGCAGCAGCAGCCGGACCTGGTGCCAGGGACCGTCCTGGGGGTGGGGGGACGGGTCCGGGGACAGGCCGTGGACGAGGGCCTCCGCGTTGTACGGGTGGCCCGCGGTGACCAGGGGGAGCGCACCGATCGCGTCTGTCAGCCGTTCCTCCGCAGCGGCTGCCAGGGGACGCAGGTCGGTGGTGGGGGCGGTGGGGGTGAGGGGGACCTCGCTGGCCAGTACGGCGACCTTGTCCGCTACGGCGTGGAACCGGCTGGACCCGAGCGCCTGCAGGGCCGTCGAGTGGGCCCGTGTCCGGGCGAGGGTGAGCTGGCGTTCGAGCAGGGCGCCTGCTTTGGCCGCGCCCACCGTCAGGTTGCCGCGCTCCGGAGCGGGGCTCGCCGGGCCAGCGGCGCCGAGGGCTGCCGCGCCCACCCGTGCCGCTCCGGCGGCACGGCCGCCCGCGGGGACGACGTCCACTGCCTGGGCGGGCACCACCGTCGCCCCCGACAGCCGGTGCAACGCCAGCAACAGGCGCTCCAGACGGGCCTCGTACGCGTGCTCCAGGCCCAATGTCCCGGACAGCCAGGCCAGTTCGGGGCGCATCTCCTCGGACCAGTCGGGGTCGAGGAGCGGGCGGAAGGTGTGCAGGCTGCCGCTGATGCGGCGGGCCGAGCGGCGCAGCAGGCGTGCCGCGTCGACGGACTCCTCCGCGCCGCCCGCCGTGGTGCCGCCGGTCTCCCGGTGCAGGCGCAGGGCGCGGAGGAACTCTGTGGCCTGGGCGCACAGGTACGCCGCCAGGGCATCCCCGTTCACCACCTCGGCCGTGGGGTCCGTCGGGTCAAGGTGTTGCTGTGCCACGCCGGCGCCTCCGGGCGTCTATGAGCATCTCCTGGACGTTGCGCAGGGGTTGGCCGTCCGCGTCGGTCGCGTGTCGCGTCCACTCGCCGTCCGGGCCGAGGTGCCAGGAGGCCGTGGTGTCGGACATGCCGGTGTCCAGCAGCCGGTTGAGGGCTGCGCGGTGGGCCGGGTCGACGACGCGGACCAGGGCCTCTATCCGGCGGTCGAGGTTGCGGTGCATCATGTCGGCGCTGCCGATCCACACCTCGGGCTCGCCGCCGTTGCCGAAGGCGAACACGCGGGAGTGCTCGAGGAAGCGGCCGAGGATCGAGCGGACCCTGATGTTCTCGGACAGGCCGGTGACGCCGGGACGGATCGCGCAGATGCCGCGCACCCACACGTCCACCGGCACGCCCGCCTGGGACGCGCGGTAGAGGGCGTCGATGACGGCCTCGTCGACGATCGAGTTGACCTTGATGCGGACGAAGGCAGGACGGCCCGCGCGGTGGTGCTGGACTTCCTTGTCTATTCGCGAGATCAGGCCGTCGCGCAGGGACTTGGGAGCCACCAGCAGGCGGCGGTAGGTCTCCCGGCGCGAGTAGCCGGACAGGCGGTTGAACAGGTCGGAGAGGTCCGCGCCGACCTGCGGGTCGGCCGTGAGCAGGCCCAGGTCCTCGTACAGGCGCGCCGTCTTCGGGTGGTAGTTGCCCGTGCCGACGTGGCTGTAGCGGCGCAGGGTCTCACCTTCCTGGCGGACCACCAGGGACAGCTTGCAGTGCGTCTTCAGGCCGACCAGACCGTAGACGACGTGGCAGCCGGCCTCCTCGAGCTTGCGCGCCCACTTGATGTTGGCGTGCTCGTCGAACCGGGCCTTGATCTCGACCAGGACGAGGACCTGCTTGCCGGACTCGGCGGCGTCGATGAGCGCGTCGACTATCGGGGAGTCGCCGGAGGTGCGGTACAGGGTCTGCTTGATCGCGAGGACGTCCGGGTCGGCGGCCGCCTGCTCCAGGAAGGCCTGCACGGACGTGGAGAAGCTGTCGTACGGGTGGTGCAGCAGCACGTCCCGGGTGCGCAGGGCCGCGAAGATGTCCGGCGCGGACGCCGACTCCACCTCGGCGAGGTCGCGGTGGGTGCCGGCGACGAACGCCGGGTACTTCAGCTCGGGCCGGTCCAGGCGGTGGATGCGGAAGAGGCCGGTGAGGTCCAGCGGACCCGGCAACGGGTACACCTCCGCCTCGCCGATCTTCAGTTCGCGCACCAGCAGGTCCAGCACCTCGCGGTCGATGGACTCCTCGACCTCCAGCCGCACCGGCGGGCCGAAGCGGCGCCGCATGAGCTCCTTCTCCAGGGCCTGGAGCAGGTTCTCGGCGTCGTCCTCCTCGACCTCCAGGTCCTCGTTGCGGGTCAGCCGGAAGGCGTGGTGCTCCAGCACCTCCATGCCCGGGAACAGCTCCTCCAGGTGCGCGGCGATGACGTCCTCGATGGGGACGTAGCGGCCCGGACTGCTCTCCAGGAAGCGGGACAGCAGCGGCGGCACCTTCACGCGCGCGAAGTGCTTGTGGCCGCTGACGGGATTGCGTACGACGACGGCCAGGTTCAGGGAGAGACCGGAGATGTACGGGAACGGGTGCGCGGGGTCGACGGCCAGCGGGGTCAGGACCGGGAAGATCTGGTGCCGGAACAGCGTGAACAGGCGGGCCTGCTCCTTGTCGGTCAGCTCGTTCCAGCGGACCAGGTGGATGCCCTCCTCGGCGAGCGTGGGGGCGACGTCCTCGTGGTAGCAGGCGGCGTGCCGGGCCATCAGCTCCCGCGAGCGGGCCCAGATCATCTCCAGCACCTCGCGCGGCTGCAGCCCGGACGCGGAGCGGGTGGCGACGCCGGTGGCGATACGGCGCTTGAGACCGGCCACGCGGACCATGAAGAACTCGTCCAGGTTGCTCGCGAAGATCGCGAGGAAGTTCGCTCGCTCCAGCAGCGGCGTGTTCGGGTCCTCGGCCAGCTCCAGGACGCGCTCGTTGAAGGCGAGCCAGCTGCGCTCACGGTCCAGGAAACGCCCCTGTGGCAGGGGGGTGCCGCCGCCCTGCGCGTCCTCGTAGGCATCGAGGTCCGCGTCGATGTCGGGTTCCAGGTCGGAGACCGTGGCGGCGACGGTGTGCGGGCGGTGGGCGGCTATGGAGCCCACGGGAGGCTGTGCGTGCTGGACCGGTGCCTGGGCGTCTTGCTGACTCATGAGTCCATTCTTCCGCGCCATGGGGCTGACGGGCGCGTCGGAACGTGCGGGCGGGAGTGTCACGGTCCCGTTCTGCGCGGGCCCCTCGGGGGGCGGCGAAGGCTCTGGCACGGCGGGCTTCATTGGCCGAGCTTCGCAAGTCTGGCTGAATCGATGGTTACGGAGACATGACGTGCGGGATAGCGGGGGGCGGCTCCCGGGCGTCGCAGTCGCGAAAACGACGCGTTCGCTCCCCCGGGACTGCCGTGTGCGGCGTGCCTTGGTGGGGCCGTCGGTCGTCCGCGGGCCGTCGTGGCTGATCGCACGGTTCCCGCGCCCCCGGGCAGCCCAGGCCCGCACCCCACGACGGCCCCGCAGCGTTCAGGCGGACAGCCGCCGCAGTGTCCCACACGCCGCCGCCGCGGCGAGCGGTCCGCGAGAGCACCGTCCCGCAGGCCGCCGGGTTCGGGGACCAGAGGCCGGGCAGCGCGTCGCGCAGGGGTTTCCGCAGCTCACGCAGGTACAGCCAGGCCACCGGGGTGACGCCCGGCGCCGCGGCGAGCGCGGGCAGGGTGCGCCCGCGAGCCCGGCCGGGCCACCCGCGGCCGGCGCGAACAGCACGAGCGCGGGCAGCGCGGGCAGCGGGGGCCGCGCGGCTACGTGCACCAGCCCCCGGACGCCTCGCAGGCCCGGGCCGGGGGCGCCGCCGAGTGGTGAGCCAGAGCAGTTCACCGACGGCGAGGAGCAGGAACGCGCTCTCCACGAGCGGCGCCGGGCGGTGCAGCCGCAGCAGGGTGCGGCGGGAGGTGGGGCGCGCGGCAGCGGGTGCGGTCATGCGGTGGCTTCCCGGGGCGTGGAGGGGCAGCACGTCCAGGGTGTAACGGTGATCCAAAAGTGAAGCGAGGTTCCGTGAACCGATCGAGGGCCCCGGTCCGATGAGGAGACGTGAGCGAGAAGAGAAGCGACGGGGAGCTGCTGCGGGCCATCGCGGCGGACCGGGACCGGCGCGCCTTCGAGGAGCTGTACCGGCGGTACGCGCCCTGGCTGACCGCGCGCCTGCGCGGCCGGTGCGCCGACGCCGGGGTCGTCGACGACGTCGTGCAGGAGACCTTCCTGGCGATCTGGCGCGGCAAGGCCCGCCATCGCGACGAGGGCGACCGCGTGGACGCCGCCGGGTGGCTGTGGCGGATCGGGTCGCGCCGGCTGGTCGACGCGCTGCGCGGTGACGGGGCGCGCGGGCGGCTGCGGCAGGCACTGGCCCGGCTGCGGCACCGGGACGAGGCGTCCGCCGAGGACCGCGTGCTCGCGGGGGTGGAGCACGGGGACCTCGCCGGCGCGCTGGTCCGGCTCTCACCCGAGCTGCGGGCGGTGCTCCAGGCGACGGTCGTCGACGGCCTGACCACCCGTGAGGCGGCCGTCCTGCTCGGCATTCCGCCGGGCACGGTCAAGACCCGCGCGATGCGGGCCCGGAAGCAACTGCGGGAGGCACTGACATGACCTGGCATGTCGCCGAGGACGACCTGCGGGCCTACGCGCGCGGGGACCTGGCGCCCCCGCTGCTGTGGTCCGCCGACACCCACCTGGCCGCCTGCGCACGCTGCCGGGCGGTGCTGGCCGAGGGCTGGGACACCGGCGCGCTGGACGCGGCCTGGGAGCGGCTGGACGCCGAGCTGGACGCGCCCCGCCCGGGCCTGTGCGAACGGCTGCTGGTACGGCTCGGTGTGGCGGACCACACCGCACGGCTGCTGGCCGCCACACCCCTGCTGCGCCGCTCCTGGCTGACGGCGGTGACGCTGTTGCTGGTGATGTCGGTGCTGACGGCCCACGGCAGCCACTCGGACAAGCTCTTCCTCGCCCTGGCCCCGATGCTGCCGCTCGCCGGCGTCGCCCTGTCGTACGGGCCCGCGCTCGACCCGACGTACGAGATGGCGGTCGTCTCGCCCGTGCACGGCTTCCGTCTGCTGATGATCCGCACCACCGCCGTGCTCGCCGCCGCGCTCGGCCTGTCCGGCCTGGCGACCCTCGCGCTGCCCGGGGTCGGCCTCGGCGCGCTCGGCTGGCTGCTGCCCGGGCTCGCGCTCACCGCGACCGGGCTCGCGCTGACGCCCCGGCTCGGCCCGGTCCTGGCACCGTCGGCGGTCGGCGGGGCCTGGGCCGCGCTGCTGCTGGCGGCCCAGGCCCACCAGGGGGGCGCGGGGGAGCTCGTCCCGTTCACCGCGGCCGGCCAGGCGGTGGCGGCGGGGGTCGCCGTCCTCGCCGCCGGCCTGCTCTTCACCGTCCGTGACCGTTTCGACCAGTCCCGCGGGGGCGCCGTATGACCACGTTCGACCAGCACCACGGGGGTGCCGTGTGACCGCGACCGCTGCTGTTTCCACGCCTTGCCACGGAGGTACCGCATGACCGTCACCGTCACCGTCTCCGCCTCCGGGCTGGCGCTGCGCTACGGCGCCACCCGCGCCCTGGACGAGGTGTCCCTGCGGCTGAGCCCGGGTGTCACCGGGCTGCTCGGGCCCAACGGCGCGGGAAAGACGACCCTGTTGCGGGTGCTCGCCACCGCCGTGCCCGCCGATGCCGGTGCCTTCACGGTCCTCGGGCACGACCCGGCCACCGCACGCGGCCGCCAGGAGGTCCGGCGCGTGCTGGGCTACCTGCCGCAGACGCCCGGCTTCCACCCCGACTTCACGCCGTTCGAGTTCGTGGACTACGTGGCGATCCTCAAGGAGCTGACCGACCGCGCCGCACGGCACCGGGAGGTGCGGCGCGTGCTGGACGAGGTCGGCCTCGCCGAGGTGCGCGGCAAGCGCGTCAAGAAGCTGTCCGGCGGGATGCGGCAGCGGGTCGCACTGGCGGCCGCCCTCGTCGGCGACCCGGGATTCCTGGTGCTGGACGAGCCGACGGTGGGCCTCGACCCCGAACAGCGCATGCGCTTCCGGGAGTTGATCGCCCAGGCCGGCGAGGGCCGCACGGTGCTGCTGTCCACCCACCAGACCGAGGACGTGGCGATGCTCTGCCACCGGGTGCTGGTCATGGCCGACGGCCGCATCCGGTTCGACGGCACCCCCACCGAGCTGGCCGCACAGGCCGCCGGCCGGGTGTGGAGCAGTACCGCACGCGATCCCGGCGCGCGGGCGGGCTGGCGTACCGGCACGGGCGTCTTCCGCAATGTCGGCGACCCGCCCGAGGGCGCCGATCTGCTCGAACCCACCCTGGAGGACGGCTATCTGCTCACCCTCGACGACGACCGCGCGGAGGTGACGGCATGACCGCGACCCTCACGCAGAACGCCGCCCCCACCGCCGTACGCACCGGGGCCGGGGGCTCCTGGGCGGCCGTGGTCGCCCTGGCCCGTTTCGAGGCCCGCCGGCTGCTGCTGCGCCTCCCGGTCCTGATCGCCTTCGTCCTCCACGTCACCTGGATCGTCTGGCACACCTCGCGCTCCTCGGACGACTTCCCCGTCCTCCAGGACGCCGACCGCGCCACCCAGGGTGGCCCGCTGCTCGTCGGCCTGGCGGTGCTGCTGTGCGCGAACCAGGCCGCCCTGCGCTCCCGGCGCCGGGACACCGAACGCCACTTCGTGGTGCTGTCGCTCGCCCCCTGGCGCCGTACGGCCGCCCACATGCTGTCCGTCGTCGTGCCGGCGCTGCTCACTGCCGCGGCCGTGACCGCCCAGTTCACCTGGGAGACCCTCAAACCCGGTGCGGTCGGCCGGGGTTCGGTGGCCGAGCTGCTGACCGGACCGCTGATCGTGCTGCTGTTCGGGACGATCGGGGTGCTGCTCGCCCGGTTGTGCCCTGTGGCCGTGGCCGGCCCGCTGCTCGTCGTGGTGTTCCTGATGCTGTTCGTCGGCGGCGCGCTCCCGTTCGCCGGGCGGGAGACCGGCGCGGTGTGGCTGACGCCGGTGGTCACCACCTCCGGCGTCCGTCCCTTCCCCTCCGACCTGCTGGGCCGCCCCGCCGCCTGGCACGCGCTCTATCTCGCCGGTCTCGCCCTGACCGCGGCCCTGCTCGCCGTGCTGGTCTCGGGCGGCCGCACCCGGACCGTGCAGGCGGCCCTCGCCGGGGCGCTGGCCCTGGCCGTGCTGGGCGGGGTCGTGCAGACGGGCGGGGTCACCGCGGCGACGGCGGCGGCCCGGACCCGTGACTCGCTCACCCCGGAGAAGGTCCAGACGTGCACGAGGCGCGGCCCGTCCCACTACTGCGCCTTCCCCGAGTGGACGCCGCGCGTCGACGACTGGGCGCGGGTCGCGGACCGGGTGCAGGCCCTCGCCGGCGGCGGCGCGCACGAGCGGCCGCTGCTCGTACGGCAGCGGGTGGAGGCCCGCTACGACCTCGGTGACGCCGCGATCGCCCCGTCCACCCGCCCCGGACAGGTGACCGTCGGCACCTCCTGGGGAGGCAACCGGGTGCCGGAGTTCTCCACCGCCGTGGCCGGGGTGCTGGTCGCGGACAACGAGAAGAACGCCGCCGGACTGTGCGACGGCCGGATGGTCACGGTGATGTGGCTGTCCCTCGCCTGGCAGCGCGACCCCGAGTCCGTGCTGCGGCACGTCCGCCTCGACGACAGCCTCACCGGCTCCGCGATCGTCCTCTCCCGCACCGAGCCCCTCACCATGACGGCCGGCCAGACGAAGGTCGTCCGCGCCCTGTTCCGCCGGCCGTTCGACGGCGTCGCCGCCCGGGTGAAGGCGCACTGGACCGAGCTGACCACCCCCAAGGTCACGACGGCCCGGGCCGCCGAACTGCTGGGCCTGCACATCGACGTGGGGGCGGACCGATGCACCGGCTGACGGTGACGCCGGCCATCCGGACGCCGGTCGCACTGGTGGTCCCGGTCTGGCGCACCCTGCCCTGGCGGGCGCTGGGTGTGGCCGGTGCGGTGGGCCTGCTGCCCGCCGCGCTCACCCGGCTGCCCGGCCCGCCACCGGGCCCCCTGGAGTCGGTGACCCTGCTGCGGGCCGCCGTGCTCGCCTTCTCGCTGGGGCTCGCCTTCCTCCTGGACGACCCGGCCCGGCACACCACGGCTCCCGTACCCGTCCGCCGTCCGGTGCGCACCGCGCTGCGGGCCGCCCTGGTGACGCCCGTCGCGGCACTGTGGTGGACGGCCGTCCTGCTGCTGGTGCCGGGACCGGCCCGGCCTCCGGCCGGGGACATCACCCTGGAGGCCGGCACCGCCTTCCTCCTCGCCGCCGCCGGGGCCACGGCCGCCGTGCGGCACACGGACACCCCGGAACCCGGGCGGGCCGTCGCCGTCGCCCTGCTCACCGCCGCCGTTGTCGCGCCGCTGCTGCTGCCCGCCCGCTGGGCGCTGTTCGTGACGCCCGCCGACCCGAGGTGGGCCGCGGGGCACGAGCGGTGGGCGTGGGTGCTGGCGGCAGCGGCGGTGGCGGGAGCGGTGTCGCTGCGGGAGCCGCGGTCGCGGCGGCCGGTGCTCGGGTCGGCCTCGCTCAGGTCTCCGTGCGGTACATCAGGTCCGTCTCGTAGGTGGTGAACCCCAGCCGCTCGTACACCGACACCGCCGCCTGGTTGTCGGCGTCGACGTAGAGCATCGCGGTCGGCAGCTGCTGGCGGGCCAGGTGGCGCAGGCCGATCGTGGTGAGGGCCTTGCCGAGTCCGCCGCCCTGTTCGCCGGGACGCACGCCGAGGACGTAGACCTCGCCGAGTCCCTCCTCGGCGTGCACCTTGGTCCAGTGGAAGCCGATCAGCTCCCCGCGCCGCTCGGCGAGGAAGAACCCGGCCGGGTCGAACCACGGCTCGGCCTTGCGGTCGTCGAGGTCCCGCTGGGTCAGCGAGCCCTGCTCGGGGTGGTGCGCGAAGGCGGCGGCGTTGACCGAGAGCCAGGCCGCGTCGTCCTTGCCGGGCACGAAGGCACGCACGCTCACGCCTTCCGGCAGCACCGGGTCGGGCAGCGTCAGGCCGCTCAACGGCCGCCGCATCTGCCGCAGTTCGCGGAACAGGGTCAGACCGAGGACCTGGGCGAGATGCCGGGCGGCGGGATGCCCGCCGTGCGCCCACACCCGCAGCCGCTTGCCGGAGGCGGCGAGCAGCGCCGAGCCGAGCGCCCGGCCGTGCCCGTGGCCGCGGTGCACGGGGTGGACGACGAGTTCGGCGGCCGGCGCCTCCACCGGGTCGGTGTCCTCCAGCTGGGCGTAGCCGACGAGTTCGCCGTCGACGGTCAGCAGCAGATGTGAGACGCCTTCACGGGCGTCCCCGCGCAGCCGCAGCCGGCCCTGCTCGGACACCGGCTGCTGCCCGTCGACCCCGGCGGCCTCGGCGAGCAGGGCCCGCACGGCCTCGGCCTGGTCGGGGGAGAGCGCGGACCGGGTCTCGATGGAGCGGGCGGGGAAGGCACGTACGGTGTCGTCGCTGCTCATGGGTAGAGGGTACCGGCAGCCCCCCGTCCTTCCCGGCTCCGGAATCCCGGCCCCGCCCCGGAGAAGCACGAGCTCAAGCGCCCCGTGGGTCACACACTAGCGCGGCAGCCGCAGGGCGCGGGCGGCGCAGTACCGGCCGAGCAGGGGCCCGAGCAGGCCGAGGGCGGCCAGCGGTACGACCACGAGCAGCAGGACGAGGTTGGCCGGCCTCCCGGCGATGTCCTCCGCCAGCGCGACCAGGATCATGACGGCGAACACCACGACGGCCGCGACGCTCGCCCACTGCCATCCCCGGCGCCGCCCGGCGTGCCGCAGGATCCGTTCCTCGATCTCGGCCCGCTGCCCGTAGGGCATGCCGTAGTGCCAGGCGGCCGCGCGCAGGGCCGCGACCTCGGCACAGGGGTCGTCCAGTTGCCACTCGTTGATGTGGGGGAGCAGGAACCGGTGGCCCTCGGAGTCGTACAGAAAGGCCGGCCACCGGGGTTGGCCGTTCATGGGCCGGCTGCCGGTGTTCTCGACGCGGATGTCGTACACGGCGGACCACGCCCAGGTGCGCGTCCGCAGAGGGCCCTGCCGGGTGATTCCCCGCGGCGTCACCACGGTGTGCGCCCGCCACTCCAGCAGGGCGCCCCAGATGCCGATCGCCAGGAGAGCGGCGAACGCGGCGGGGGCCCACCAGATCGGCAGGGTGTGGTGGGTGCGGATGGTCTGCAGCGCGGCGTTGCCCACGAGGATCAGCGGCAGCAGCGCGGCCTGGAGGGGCCGTCTTCGCTGTCTGCGGTACACCCGTGCCGGCCCGGCCTCGTCCATGGAAGTTCCCCTCCCCGGCGCACCGGAGAGGTGCGCGACCGAGGAGAGGCTAGACCTCGTGTCGGGGGCGGTGCGGAGGGGGTCGGCGGTCGGTTCCGCTCGGCCCGGTGACGGCCGTCGAGACGCCGGTGGCGCCGCTGACGGCGACGGTGGGCACGATGGTCCACCGGTGGATAGGATGACCGCGAGTAGCTGCGTGGCGCATTAGCTGCGCGACGCAGGAGAGCTCGCGGATCTCGCTGCGCCGCGCAGTTGTCTTGGAGGTGAGTCAGGTGACGGAGCCGCGCCGGGCCCGGCTGTACGAGGAGCTGTCGACGGAGTCGCGCCGCCATCTCGCGTCGTACGTGCTGTTCAACCAGGCCGTGGCCGACCACCTCGGCCTGCACCCCACCGATGTGCAGGCCCTGAGCCTGCTGACGGTCGAGCCGGAGCCCCTCACCGTCCGGCGGATCGCCGACCTGACCGGGCTCACCACGGGCTCCGCCACCCGCCTGGTGGACCGGCTCGAGCGCGGCGGCTATGTGCGCCGCACCCCCGACGCACGGGACCGCCGGCGCGTCCTGGTCACCCCGGTGCCGGAGCGCGTCGCCCGCGTCACCGCGGTGTGGGACGAGCTGGGCGGGGCCTGGCAGGCGCTGCTCGACGACCACAGCGAGGACGAACTGCGGGCGATCACCCGCCACATGCGCCGCGCGAACGACCTCAGTCGCGCCCAGATCCAGCGCCTGCGCGCCATGCCCAAGGCCGGCTGAGCCGCCGGTCGGCCGCACCGGCCCCGTTCAGCGGGCCGGTTCCTCCGATGCCTCCGGTGCCTCCGGCGGCGGTGTCGGTGCCCCCGGCAGCCGTACCGCCGCCACCGTGCCGCCGCCCGGGGCCGGTGACAGGGTGACCTCGCCGCCCGCCTGCTGGACCGTGCGGGCCACGATGGACAGGCCGAGGCCCGAGCCGGGCAGGGCGCGGGCACTGGGAGAGCGCCAGAACCGGTCGAAGACATGCGGGAGTTCGTCCTCGGGGACACCGGGGCCGTGGTCGCGGACGGTCAGGACGCCGCTGGTCAGCCGCACCTCGACCGTGCCGTTCTCGGGGCTGAACTTGACCGCGTTGTCGAGGATGTTGACGACCGCACGCTCCAGTGTCGAGGGCTCCGCCCGGACGTACCAGGGCTCCAGGTCGGCGGTGATCGTCAGCTCCGGCCCGCGCAGGCGGGCGCGGCGCAGCGCCGCCTCGACCGTGTCCTGGAACGACACGACCTGGACCCGCTCGCCGTGCTGCCCCTCCGAGCGGGACAGCTCCTGCAGGTCGCCGATCAGCGCGGCCAGTTCCGTCATCTGGGCCTTCACCGAGGCGAGCAGCGCCTTGCGGTCCTCCGGCGGCAGCGGCCGGCCGGTCTCCTCGCTGCGGGTGAGGAGTTCGATGTTCGTGCGCAACGACGTCAGGGGCGTACGGAGTTCGTGCCCGGCGTCGGCGATCAGCTGCTGCTGGAGGTCGCGGGAGCTGGCCAGGGACACCGTCATCGAGTTGAAGGAGCGGGAGAGGCGGGCGATCTCGTCGTCGCTGTCCTCCTCCACCGGGATGCGGATCGTCAGGTCCTCCGTCCGCGCCACGTGCTCCACGGCCTCGGTGAGCTTGTCGACGGGGCGCAGGCCGGCCCGGGCGACGGCGAGGCCCGCGGCACCGGCACCGAGGACTCCTATGCCGGAGACGAGGAGGAGGATGAGGGCCAGTTCGTCGAGGGTTTCGTGGGTGCCTTTGAGGTTGACGGCGACGACCAGGCCGACGTTGGGACCGGGCTGTCCCGTGGTCTGGTTGGTGGTGGGGCCGAGCGGCCGGGTCACCACCCGCAGGTCGCTGCCCTTGCTGTCGGTGCCGTTGCGGAAGTAGAGCCGCCGGATGTTCCCGGCCTTGATCTCGGCCATGTCCGCCCGGGTGACCTTGATCTTGTCCGGGGAGTTGCCCACGAGGCAGATCGTGCCCGCGTCCGTGACGACCTGTGAGTACCTGTCCTGGAACTGGTAGCCGGGGGTCGTCATCTGCGGGGTGTCGACGCAGTCGTTGAGGGCGATCTTGGCCTGCTGGATCTGTCCGGGCCCGCCCATCGCCTTCTGCAGGTCCTCGTCGACCTGCTGGTACAGCCTCCCCTGCACGATGAACCAGCAGGTGACCGAAACCGCCGCCACCGCGAACGCCACCGCCGCCGCGACCAGCATCGCGAGCCGGGCCCTGATCGGCAGCGACCGGTAGTGCCGCACCAGCCTCTTCACTCGGCGCCGCCCTGCCGCAGGACGTACCCCACGCCCCGCACGGTGTGCACCAGGCGGGGCTCGCCGCCGGCCTCGGTCTTGCGGCGCAGGTACATGACGTAGACGTCCAGGGAGTTGGAGGAGGGCTCGAAATCGAAGCCCCAGACCGCCTTGAGGATCTGCTCGCGGGTGAGGACCTGGCGCGGGTGCGCCATGAACATCTCCAGGAGGGTGAACTCCGTGCGGGTCAGTTCCACCTGCCGGCCGCCGCGCGTGACCTCCCGCGTCGCGAGGTCCATGCGCAGGTCGGCGAAGGTCAGCGCCTCGTCCTCCTGGGCCTGGGCCGACACCGCGGCCGCGTACGAGCTGCGGCGCAGCAGGGCGCGGATCCGGGCGAAGAGCTCGTCCAGCTCGAAGGGCTTGACCAGGTAGTCGTCGGCTCCCGCGTCCAGGCCGGTCACCCGGTCGCCGACCGTGTCGCGGGCCGTGAGCATGAGGATCGGGGTGGTGTCGCCGGCCCCGCGGATGCGGCGGGCCGCCGTCAGGCCGTCCATGCGCGGCATCTGGATGTCGAGGACGACCAGGTCGGGCTTGTAGGCGATGGCCTTCTCCAGCGCGTCCGCGCCGTCGACGGCCACCTCCGTGTCGTACCCGTCGAAGGCGAGGCTGCGCTGCAGCGCTTCGCGTACGGCCGGCTCGTCGTCGACGATCAGGATGCGCTGGGGGTCACGGTCGCCTTCGGCGGGGCTCATCGCTCGCGGTTCCTCGGGGTGCGGTGGGTGGACGGACGGTGTCTCTCAGCGTGCCACGACCGGCGGGCCGGGAGCGGCACCGCCGGTGGGCACACTGCGAGGGGTCACCGCCCGGGTCAGGCACGGACCGCGTCCAGCCGGTTCAGCGGCACCTTGCGGCGGTGCGTGCGGACGGGGGCGGTGCGCAGGCCCATCAGCTCCGGGACCGGCGTGACGGACACCTCGGGTGCGCGGGTCGCCGGTTCGGGCGCGCGGGGCGCCGGGATGGGCAGGTGCAGGTCGCGGAAGACCGCGAGGGCCAGGGTGAGGTCGGTGGGACCGTGGGCGGGGATCTGGTGCGAAACCTTCTTCATCATGACGTACTCCCTGCTGACCGTGGGGGGGCTGACGGGGCAGTGTCAGCTGTCGTGGCCCGCCCGCAGCTTGGCCAGGTCGGACTTGACGGTGTTGACGGGGATCGCGAAGCCGAGGCCGATGCTGCCCGCGTCCGAGGACGACGAGGACTGCTGGCTCGACGAGTACATCGCCGAGTTGATGCCGATGACGTTGCCGTTCGCGTCGATCAGCGCGCCGCCGGAGTTGCCGGGGTTGAGCGAGGCGTCGGTCTGGAGGGCCTTGTAGGTCGTGGTGGACGAGCCGGTGTCGCCGTTGAACTGACGGCCGCCGAACTGGAACGGCCACTGGCCGTCGCCGCCCTGGCCCTGGTTCTCGTCGGTGGAGACGGTCACGTCCCGGTCGAGGGCGGAGACGATACCGCTGGTGACGGTGCCGGTCAGACCCTCGGGGGAGCCGATCGCGACGACCGAGTCGCCGACCTGGACGCTCGAGGAGTTGCCGAGCGAGGCGGTCTTCAGACCGGAGGCGCCGCGCAGCTTGATCAGCGCGAGGTCCTTGGAGCTGTCGGTGCCGACGACGTCGGCGGTGTAGCTCCTGCCGTCGCTGGTGCGCACTTTGATCGACTGCGCGCCGGAGATGACGTGGTTGTTGGTGACGATCTCCCCGTTCGACGAGATGATCACGCCGGAGCCGGTGGAGGAGCCGTTGCCCAGGGCCGCGTTTATCTCGACCACGCTCGGGCTGACCGCGGCCGCGATCGCGGCGACGTCACCCTTCTTGCCGGAGGGCACCACATGGGTGGCCGTGCCGGCGGAGGCGACCGTGTCCTTGCCGGTCAGCTCCTGGAAGCCGTACGCCGTGGCGCCGCCGACCGCGGCCGCGACGATCGCGACGGCCGCGAGGAGCCCGACGGCACCCAGGTTGCGCTTCCCGCGCGGCTCGGGAGCCGGGGGCAGGACGTCCGTCGCCGTCGCGGGCTCGTAGGGCGGCGGAGGCGGCCACTCGGGGTTCACGGGAGCGGAGTAGCTGGGCTGCTGGGGGTACGCACCCTGGGGGCTGTCGTACGCGCCCTGCCGGGTTCCGTACTCGTCCTCGCCGCTGCGGCGGATGCTCTCGGTCATGCAAGAAGGGTCCCCCGCCACCATGAGAGCTTCCTGAGTGCTCGCTGAGAAGCCCGGCAGAACCTCGTTTGCCCGATATAAAGACGCTTCCCGGCGCCACGGCCAGGCTCTCACCCGGCGTTCGGAAAGCGCTCAGTCCCCGCACCCGCAGCTGGTGCGCACCACCAGCCGGGACGGAAACGTCCTCAGCCGCTCCCGCCGCGACCCCGCCACCCGCAGCCCGTCGTCCAGCACCAGGTCGACCGCCGACCGGGCCATCGCCGAGCGGTCCGAGGCGACCGTGGTCAGCGGCGGGTCGGCCAGCGCCGCCTCCTTGATGTCGTCGAAGCCCGCCACCGCCAGCTCGCCGGGCACGTCGATGCGCAGCTCGCGCGCGGCCCGCAGCAGGCCGATCGCCTGGTCGTCGGTGGAGCAGAAGACCGCCGGCGGGCGATGCGGGCCGGAGAGCACCTCCAGCGCCACGCGGTAGGCGTCGTAGCGGTTGTACGGCGCCTCGAAGAGCCGGCCCTCGGTGGAGAGTCCCGCCTCGGCCATGGCCCGCTTCCAGCCCTCGACGTGGTCGGAGACCGGGTCGCCGACGGCCGGCGTCTCGGCCGTACCGCCCATGCACGCGACGTACTCGTACCCGTGCTCCAGCAGGTGGCGGACGGCGAGCTGGGCGCCGCCCAGGTCGTCCGTGACCACGGCGACGTCGTCGATGGCCTCGGGGCGCTCGTGCAGCAGGACCACCCGGGCGTCCCAGGCGTCGATCTCGGCGGCGGCCAGGTCGTTCAGCGCGTGGGAGACGAGGATCAGACCGGAGACGCGCATGCCGAGGAAGGCGCGCAGATAGTGGACCTCGCGTTCACCGATGTAATCGGTGTTGCCGACCAGGACCATCTTTCCGCGCTCGGAGGCGGCCTGCTCCACCGCGTGCGCCATCTCGCCGAAGAACGGCTGGCGGGCGTCCGGGATGATCAGTCCTATGAGATCGGTGCGCCGGGAGGCCATCGCCTGGGCCACCCGGTCGGGGCGGTACCCCAGTTCCTTGATCGCAGCGAGGACACGCTCGCGCGTGGCCGGGGCGACCGGCCGGGGTCCGTTGTTGATGACATAACTGACGACGGCGGTGGAGGTTCCAGCCAGCCGTGCCACGTCATCCCGAGTCACCTTGGCCACGCGCGGAGTCTACGCGGATTGACCCGCTCTGGGCAGGGCGTACCGGTCCTTGGATGTGCCGGAGCAATGCCGCAGTCAGCAGGTTTCCGGGCCCGGACGGCGGGATCTACGCCTCCGCGCGGACCTCGGCGCCGCCCCGCGCGGGGGATGTGTCCGCCTCCTCCGCCTTTGCCCTGTCCGACCTGACCTTCGCCTCCTCGCCGGACCGGTCGCCCTTCTCGGGCGTAACGAATCGATAACCGACGTTCCGGACAGTGCCGATCAGTGACTCGTGCTCGGGGCCGAGCTTGGCGCGCAGCCGCCGTACGTGGACGTCGACGGTCCGGGTGCCGCCGAAGTAGTCGTAGCCCCACACCTCCTGCAGCAGCTGGGCGCGGGTGAAGACGCGGCCCGGGTGCTGGGCGAGGTACTTCAGCAGCTCGAACTCCTTGAAGGTCAGGTCCAGGACCCGTCCCTTGAGCTTCGCGCTGTACGTCGCCTCGTCCACCGAGAGATCGCCGTTGCGGATCTCCATCGGAGAGTCCTCGCCCCCGAACTGCTGTCGGCCCATGGCCAGCCGCAGCCGTGCCTCCACCTCGGCGGGGCCGGCGGTGTCGAGGAGTACGTCGTCGATGCCCCAGTCGGCGGTGACGGCGGCGAGACCGCCCTCGGTGACGACGAGGATCAGCGGACAGCCGGGGCCGGTGGAGCGCAGCAGCTGGCACAGGCTGCGCACCTGGGGCAGGTCACGGCGGCCGTCGACGAGGATGACGTCGGCACCGGGGGTGTCGACCAGGGCGGGGCCCTCCGCGGGGGCCACCCGCACGTTGTGCAGCAGCAGGCCGAGAGCGGGGAGCACCTCCGCCGACGGCTGGAGGGCGTTGGTCAGGAGCAGCAGAGAACTCATACGTCGGTTCCTCCTCGGTCCTTGCGAGGACAGTGCGGACGGGTACTGCTCTGCGATCCCGAAGGCTCCGTACACCGGAGGTCGCCCCGGCGCCTTCACCGGAGGTTTCCCACTTCGTATACAACGCTTCCGAAAGCACAAAAGGACCCGGGGGCTGCGCTGCCCGAGTCCTCTGCCCAGCAGAATAGCCCACATGAGCAACGGTCCGGCAGGTCATGTGGCACGTTCCACCGTTCGTCCGAATCCCGAGACAGGCAGACAGGGCCCTATCCGGACGTTTCTGTGCACCGCCGACGGAGTTCCGATCGATTCCGTATACGATCCGGGCGCCGCCGTATACGAAACCCCGGGTTCCGTCCCCGACGCCGGCCGTTCGGCCGCCCGTGACCTGGTGTTCGTCGTCGCCCACGGGTTCACCGGGGACGTGGACCGCCCGCACGTACGACGGGTTGCGGGCGTCCTGCGCGGTCACGGCGCCGTCGTCACCTTCTCCTTCCGCGGCCACGGACGCTCCGGCGGCCGGTCGACGGTCGGCGACAAGGAGGTCCTGGACCTCGCCGCCGCGGTCGCGTGGGCCCGCAGTCTCGGGCACACGCGTGTGGCGACCGTCGGCTTCTCCATGGGCGGCTCGGTCGTCCTGCGGCACGCCGCCCTGAACCCCGGCACGGTCCGTGCGGTGGTCTCGGTCAGCGCCCCGGCCCGCTGGTACTACCGGGGCACCGCCCCGATGCGCCGGCTGCACTGGCTGGTCACCCGCCCCGAGGGCCGTCTGGTCGGCCGCTACGGACTGCGCACCCGCATCCACCACCGCGACTGGGACCCCGTGCCCCTGTCCCCGGTGGAGTCGGTCCCCGGGATCGCCCCGGCCCCGCTGCTGATCGTGCACGGCGACCGCGACGGCTACTTCCCCCTGGACCACCCCCGGATGCTCGCCGAAGCGGCCGGTGACCACGGTGAACTCTGGGTGGAGCCGGGCATGGGGCATGCCGAGCACGCGGCGGACGAGGCGCTGCTGGCCCGGATCGGGGAATGGGCGGTTGCCGCGGCGGGCTAGCCTGACACCACTCTTATTTCTTTCTTGCCGTCGATTGAGGAACCAGATGCCCAAGGTCACGGTGCGCTACTGGGCCGCCGCCAAGGCCGCGGCCGGCGTCGCCGAGGAGCCGTACGACGCGGACACGCTGGCCGGCGCGCTGGCCGCCGTGTGCGCGCGACACCCCGGTGAACTCACACGCGTGCTGCAGCGATGCTCCTTCCTCGTCGACGGTGACCCCGTCGGGACCCGCGGGCATGAGACGGTACGGCTGGCCGAGGGCGGCACGGTCGAGGTGCTCCCGCCGTTCGCAGGAGGGTGAGATGAGCAACCAGCCGCATCAGGGCGGGCAGCCGTATCCGGGCAATCCGCACGAGGGGCACGACGGCTACGACCCGTACCGGCAGCAGTGGCCCGGGTACGACCAGCAGCAGCCCGGCTACGACCCCCAGTCGACCCAGCAGTGGCAGGGGCAGACCTGGGAGACGCAGACGCACGGGTCGGTGCGGGCGCCCGCGCAGGGCCCCGAGACCGGCTACCCGCCGGCCGCGCAGGGGTTCGAGGGCCAGTATCAGCAGCAGGACGCACAGCAGCACCCCGCACAGCAGCGGTACGGGCAGTCCCAGTACGCCCAGCACGAGTACGACCAGCAGCAGTACATGGATCCGTACACGGCCGCTCCCCAGCAGCAGGCCCAGCCGCAGCACCAGGCCCAGCAGCAGGCCCAATCGCAGCAGGCCCAGCCGCAGCGGCCTCACGCTCAGCCCCGGCCGCGGACCCGGCCCGAACCGGCGCCGGAAGCCGCCGGACCGGTGGGCGAGCCGGCCTACGGCCCGGCCACGCTCGCCGGGAACGCCCGGATCACGGATGCCCAGCGGGCGCGTCTGGAGGGCCGCTCACCGATCATCGACCCCGGTATGCAGCCGGCGCTGCTGACCGCATTGCTGGGCCTGCTGCTGGCGGCCACCGCCCCCATCGCCTCCTACGTGCTGATCGTCCCGCTCGTGGTGCTCCAGGGCCTGACGGCGGCGGGCTGGTTCCGGCTGAACGGCATGTGGCCGGCCCGGCAGGGCATCGCGCTGGCCTTCGCCGGCGGGCTGACCGCCGACGTCGCCGTCCTGGCCGCGGGACGCGACCACGCGCCCGCCGCGATCCTCGGCCCGCTGGGCGTCTGGGTCCTGCTGGCCCTGGTCCTGCAGCTGCGCTCGCACGCCTCGCCGGACGAGCGGCTGTACGGCCTGATGGCGACGGTGGTCTCGGCGGCCCTGGCGGTCCTGGCCACCGGCTACCTGGGGGCCGACACACACGCGGTGTCCGTGGGCGCGGTGGCGGTGGCGGTGGCCGTCCTGGCCCGCGCCCTGCCCCTGCCGGGCCCTGCGTCGCTCGTGGTGTCGCTGCTGGCGGCTGCGGGCGCCGGGATCGCGGTCGGCGGGATGACGGGCCTGGGTGCGAAGGGCGCGCTGCTGGGTGCGGCCGCCGGGGCGTGCGCGCTGATCGGTCATCGCGTGGCCGGCTACGACTACCCGTCGCGCTTCGTGCACTTCACGGCCGGGGTGGCGCTGCCGTTGTCGGCTGCGGCGCCGGTGGTGTGGGTGCTGGGACGGGCGCTCGGCTAGTGCTGTGACCGGAAAGGTCTGCCGGGGCCGCGCGGGCGGAGCGACCGCACTCGGGTGGCCCTGCGCTCTCACTCGTTCGGCGGTGTTCCCGGGCCGGTGAGATTCCGCCGGGAGGGCGAGCCCCCGGGCGCCAACCGGGAGTGCCGGCGCGGGAGTCACCCGGCGGATCCGCCGGGCGGGCGGACACGTGGTCTCCTGTGGCCAGGTGTGCCGGGGCGTGTGGCGCCTGTCTTGTCGGACAATGGTCAAGCCTGGAGCCCCGGCCCGATTCCGGCGGGCCGGGGCTCCATGTCATGCGGTGACTTTCGGATTACTTTCCGCCGCCGTCGCCGCCCCAGCCGCCCCAGCCGCCCCAGCCACCGTCGTGGCCGCGACCGACCACGCGGAAGCTGGCGAGCACGCCGTGCCTGACGCGGACGCCGTCCGGGGTGCGGACGCGGACGCCGTTGGCGGAGCTGTGCGGGCCGACGGTGGCGATGGGAGCGCCGTTGTCGCACACAGCCCCACGGAACACCTCGACGCCCCTGTCGCTCTCGTTGCGGACGTTGATGCTCCGGGCGCCCAGGCCGCTGATGACGGTGATGCAGTCGCCGGGCCAAGCGGAGTAGGACCGCTCGTTGATCAGGACGCGGCCGCCGTCCCAGCCCCAGCCGGGACCGCCGGGGCCGCCGGGGCCGCCAGGGCCGCCGCCTTCGTTGCCCTTACCGAAGTTGCCGTTGTTGTTGCCGTTGTTGTTGGTGGTGCTCGGCCCGCCGCCGAGAGGTGCTGCAGCTGCGGCGGCGGGGGCGGCGGCCGGAGCCGCCGCCTCAGGAGCGGAGGCGGCCGAGGCGAACGTGACGCCGGTGGCGGCCAGGGCCGCGGCGCCCGCCACGGCGGCGGTGACAACGGTTGAACGCGTGATCTGCATGGTGCTTCTCTCCAGTCTCTGAGACTCCGGCTCAATGGCCGGTCGAGAAGGAACGTATAAACGCTCCTCACGGCCTGCATGTCGGGAATGCCGGAAGACTGGGTAGAAGAGGGCCAATCGGGGGAATTATCGTGCTCGATCGCGGCCCCCCGCTCACTGAGAGCTTCTCAAGTAGCCCCAGAAAAAGGGGAATTGACGCGGCGCTAGGCCTTTTAGGTGATCTGATGACCATCGGCCACACTGGCGGCAAGCGTGTCGTTGCCGGGAGAACGGGCCGAGTCGCGCTAATGACGGCCGCACCGGGCGTGACTCCTCATCAGGCGCGCCCCGCACATGCCGAAGGGCCGTACCCCGCCGGTGTCCAACCCAGGGGTACGGCCCTCCGCCGTCACTGGACCCGCTCAGACCGCGATGGCGACCTCGGCCAGTGCGCCCTTCTCCGCCACGACGACCGTACGGTCGGCCGTGGCGCCCGGCACCAGCGCCCGGAGGGTCCACGTGCCCTCGGCCGCGTAGAACCGGAACTGACCGGTCGCCGAGGTGGGAACCTCCGCGGTGAACTCGCCGGTCGAGTCGAGCAGACGGACGTAGCCCGTCACCGGCTCGCCGTCGCGGGTCACCTGACCCTGGATCGTGGTCTCACCGGGCTTGATCGTCGAGGCGTCCGGGCCGCCGGCCTTCGCTCCGCACATGCTGTTTCTCCGTAAAGAGGGGTCTGACCAGAGGTCGGTCGGGATGGGGGCTGGGAGGTGGATTACTTGTTGGCGCCGAGCCCGATCGGCACGCCGACGAGGGAGCCGTACTCGGTCCAGGAACCGTCGTAGTTCTTGACGTTCTCGACGCCGAGCAGCTCGTGCAGCACGAACCAGGTCAGGGCCGAGCGCTCACCGATGCGGCAGTAGGCGATCGTGTCCGTGGCGAGGTCCACGTTCTCCTCGGCGTACAGGGCCTTCAGGTCGTCGTCCGACTTGAAGGTGCCGTCGTCGTTGGCGTTCTTCGACCAGGGGATGTTCCTGGCGGTCGGGACGTGACCCGGACGCTGCGACTGCTCCTGCGGCAGATGCGCCGGGGCGAGCAGCTTGCCGGAGAACTCGTCGGGCGAACGGACGTCGACCAGGTTCTGCGAGCCGATGGCCGCCACCACGTCGTCGCGGAAGGCGCGGATCGAGGTGTCCTGCGGCTTGGCCTTGTAGTCCGTCTTCGGGCGCTCGGGGACCTCGTCGCCGGCGACCAGCTCGCGGGCGTCCAGCTCCCACTTCTTGCGGCCGCCGTCGAGCAGCTTGACGTTCTCGTGGCCGTACAGCTTGAAGTACCAGTAGGCGTACGACGCGAACCAGTTGTTGTTGCCGCCGTAGAGGACCACCGTGTGGTCGTTGGCGATGCCCTTGTCCGACAGGAGCTTCTCGAAGCCCTCCTGGTCGACGAAGTCGCGGCGGACCGGGTCCTGGAGGTCCTTGGTCCAGTCGATGCGGATCGCGTTCCTGATGTGGTTCTTGTCGTAGGCGGACGTGTCCTCGTCCACCTCGACGACGGCGATGGCCGGGTCGTCCAGGTGCTCCTGCAGCCAGTCGGCGTCGACCAGGACGTCGGTGCGGCTCATGCTCTTTCTCCTCCGGGGCAGTTGCGGCGGGGCGTGCGAGTGCAGAGGGGTGCGCGCTCGAGCGGCGCTCGGCGGCGCACGGGTGCCCTTCCAGCAGGGCGGGGGTGAGATGCGGAAGTCGGGGACTTTCGCTCAGAAGGGGCGACAGAGCATGGCGGCAACGCGGCACAGGTCCACTGCCCGCCGCTTCGTGAGATCCGCCTGTCGCTTCATGGGCTCGATCGTAGGGACGTCCGGGCGCGCATGTCACCGGTGTGTCATATGACGAGACACGATCGTCCGTATGGCGGGACGAGAAAGCGCCCGGCGGCCCCCCGTGGGCCTCCCGGGCGCTCGCGCCGGTCTCCGCATCTACGTTACGGACGGCACCGTCTCGCCAGTCGGACGACTGTCGTCCGCCGGTGGTGGTCCTACCCCGCCAGCCTGACGTCGGAACCCTTCACCGTGATCCGCACGCCGTCCTGGGCGGCCTGCACCTCGTCCAGTTTGATCCCGCCGGGCAGCTGGTCGACGGCCTGCTGGAAGTCGGTGATCTCGCGGATGCGGTTCTCGGCGATCACTGCGGCGCCGAGCCTGGGCAGCGAGTCGGCGTGGACCTGCACCTTGTCGTTGCGGACGGTCACCGAGCTCAGCACGGGCACGGTCCGCTTGATCCCGAGCGACGAGACGGTGCCCTCCACCATGACCTTGATCTTGCCGTTGCCGCCGTCGGACAGCCCGACGATCCGCGCGGTGACCCCGGGGGCGACCTCGGTGGGCTGGGACGCGGCGGCCTTCAGCAGCTCGGCGTAGGAGATGGTCGCGGTGCCGGTGGCGGTGGCGGCCGTGGCGGAGCTGTAGTCGCCGGAGAACGAGACGCTCTTCATGTCGGCCTTGAGGTCGTCGATCCGGATCGTCTTCCCGGCGGTGCCGGTGGCGGCCTCGTAGTTCTTGATCCCGACCTCGACGTCGTCGAGCGAACCGCCCGCGACCTGGGTGAGGAAGGGGAACCCCTTGATGTTCACGTCCGGCGTCGAGGCCAGGTTCTCCCTCGACTGCAGCTTGTCGGCGGCCTCCCCCTCCGCGAAGTGCACGGCGATCCGGTCCGCGATCACGAACAGCCCGCCCAGGATCACGACGATGATCAGGAGTATTCGCAGGGCGCGCATGTAGGTGTCCCCCGATTCGACGGCAGATGTGTGGCTACGCCACGGTAACCCTGCCGGCGGCGTCCCGACGGCGATTGTCGATCAGTTGTGACAGGGCCGCCCCGGCCTACCCTGTACTTATGTACGCACGGCGACGTCACGTGTACTTCGCCATGATGGGGGCCTGCATCGGCCTCTTCGTCCTGGCCTGGGGAGTCGTACGCATCTGGTCCGTGCCGGCGGCGGTCGGCATGTGCGTGGTGGCCATGGTCATCCCGCCTGTCGCGGCGATGATCGCCAACCGGCGCGGCCCCGAGGACCGCTGGTGGGACGACCCCTCCGGCGACCCGCAGTCCGACGAGTGGTGGGACGAGCTGGACGGCAAGAAGCGCCCGCCCCGTCGTTAGCGGCCGCTCAGTAGACGAGCGCCTGGGTGTCGTCGGCGAGGGCCTCCTGCACGAAGACCTGCGCACCGGCGATCCGTACGCCCTCGATGACGTCCTTCTCGGTGATCTCGCGCCGGGCCGCGCACTGCGTGCAGAGCGTCAGGCGTCCGGCGGCCAGGATCGAGTCGATCAGGTCCGGCAGGGGAGCGGCGTGCGGCAGTTCGAACTCGGCGGCCCGCCCCGGCAGCGCGAACCAGGACGACTCCCCGGTCAGCCACACGGACACCTCGACCCCGCTGGCCACGGCCACCGCCGCCACGGTGAACGCCTGCGAGCAGCGCTCGGGGGCATCGGCCCCGGCCGTCACCTTGATCACGAGCTTCTTGGTCATGCCGGAAGCGTAACCGGGACGACGGTGGTCACGATCAGCGTGGCGAACGCTGGATCGGTGTCCGGGAGCGACGGCGACCGGCGCGCAGGAGACCCCGTTCCAGCGGGCGGTGGTGCGGACGGAGCCGTTCGACTGAGCGCTGCCCGGACCGGCAGGGGTGCGATCCCTGACGGCCCACCTCGTCAAGAGAGCCGGCGCCCGGCCGCGTAAGCTGGGCCCCGGCTCTGTCGTATGCCCACCCTCGCTCAAGGAGCACCCGTGGAGATCTTCTTCGAAACCCTGCTGGTCCTGGTCTGCGTCGGCGTGCTCGCCTTCGCCGGTCTGACCGTGAAGAAGCTGTACCAGGGCCAGCGCTGAACCCACATCCAGGAAAGCTTCCCTCATGATCGAGATCCCGTCCGACCTGCACAAGGACCTCGTCCCGCTCGCCTTCCTGCTCGGCAACTGGGCCGGAGCCGGCGTGCACGACTTCCCCGGCTCGCAGAAGTGCAACTTCGGGCAGGAGGTCAGCTTCACCCACGACGGCCGGGACTTCCTGGAGTACCGCTCGCACACCTGGGTGCTCGACCAGGACGGCAACAAGGTCCGCCCGCTGGAGTCGGAGTCCGGCTTCTGGCGGATCGACGCCGACCGCAAGGTCGAGGTGACGATGACCCGCGACGACGGCGTCATCGAGATCTGGTACGGCGAGATGGCCGACAAGAAGCCGCAGATCGACCTGGTGACCGATGCCGTCGCCCGCACCGCGGCCTCGCAGCCGTACAGCGGTGGCAAGCGGCTGTACGGCTACGTCAAGAGCGACCTGATGTGGGTCGGCGAGAAGCAGACGCCCGAGGTCGAGCTGCGTCCCTACATGTCGGCGCACCTGAAGAAGGTCGTCACCCCCGAGGACGTCGAGCGCTGGGCGAAGGCCCTGCCGGACGACCTCCCGGACGACGGCATCGCCTTCTTCAAGTAGGCCCCGCGCCCAAGTGGGCGCCGCATTCACGTGGGCCCCGCACCGACTGGTCCTAGACTCTTCGGTGTGGTGAGCACCGACTGGAAGAGCGACCTCAGGCAGCGCGGCTACCGACTGACGCCGCAGCGGCAGCTTGTCCTGGAAGCCGTGGACACCCTTGAGCACGCGACCCCCGACGACATCCTCGTGGAAGTGAGGAAGACGGCGTCGGGGGTCAACATTTCCACCGTCTACCGGACGCTGGAGCTGCTGGAGGAGCTGGGGCTGGTCAGCCACGCCCACCTCGGCCACGGTGCGCCGACCTACCACCTCGCCGACCGCCATCACCATCTGCACCTGGTGTGCCGGGACTGCGAGCGGGTGATCGAGGCCGACGTGGCCGTGGCCGCCGAGTTCACCGCCAAGCTGCGGCAGCAGTTCGGCTTCGACACCGACATGAAGCACTTCGCGATCTTCGGCCGGTGCAAGGACTGTTCCCTGAAGAGTTCAACTACCACGTCGTAGGCTGGCGGTATGAAAAGCCCCCTGCTGTCCCTGCCCGGCGCCGTCCCCGCGGAGGGTGTGGACGAAGGTGTCGCCGGCCACTACGGCGACCTGTTCCGCGAGCAGCGCGCCCTCGCCGACGGCACCGGATTCGTCGACCTCTCGCACCGCGGAGTCGTCACCGTCTCCGGTGAGGACCGGCTGAGCTGGCTGCACCTGCTGCTCACCCAGCACGTCAGCGAGCTGCCCGTGGGCGAGGCGACCGAGGCGCTGATCCTGTCCGCGCACGGGCACATCGAGCACGCGCTGTACCTGGTGGACGACGGCAGCACCGTCTGGGCGCACGTGGAGCCCGGTACGCAGGACGCGCTGATCGCGTACCTGGAGTCGATGAAGTTCTTCTACCGCGTGGAGGTCGCCGACCGGACGGCCGACTTCGCGGTCGTCCACCTGCCCGCCGGGTCCATCGCCGAGGCGCCGGACGGCGTCGTCGTACGCGAGACGGCGTACGGCCGTGATCTCTTCCTTCCGCGCGGCGACCTGGAGTCCTGCGCCGCGAAGTTCGGCCCGCCGGCCGGCCTGCTCGCGCACGAGGCGCTGCGCGTCGAACACCACCAGCCCCGGCTGGGCTTCGAGACCGACCACCGGACCATCCCGCACGAGCTGGGCTGGATCGGCACGGCGGTGCATCTGCAGAAGGGATGCTACCGGGGTCAGGAGACGGTCGCGCGCGTCCAGAACCTGGGCAAGCCGCCGCGTCGCCTGGTCTTCCTGCACCTCGACGGCAGCGAGGTCCACCTGCCGGTGCCGGGCACGGAGGTCCGGGTCGCGGACGAGGGCCCGGAGGGCCGCAAGATCGGTTTCGTGACGACGTCCGCACGGCATCACGAGCTGGGCCCGGTGGCGCTGGCCCTGGTCAAGCGGAACGTGCCCGTCTCCGCGAGGCTCCTGGCCGGAGAGACCGCGGCGGCACAGGAAGTCGTGGTCGAGCCGTAGCCGGACGGCTGCGGGCACGACTGTGGGCGCCGGGGCCCCGGTCGCGCCCGTGCGGCGCAGGTCCGGCGGAGCCGCATGTCGAACCCAGCCCCGCCCCTTCGGGCGCTCCCGCGCACGGCACCTGGATCTCCAGCAGCAGCACGGCGCCTAGATCTCCAGCAGCACCGTGAACGGCCCGTCGTTCGTCAGCGACACCCTCATCTGCGCGCCGAACCGCCCGGTGGCGACCGTCGCCCCCAAACCGCGCAGCTGAGCCACCACCTCGTCGACCAGGGGCTCGGCGGCGTCACCGGGGGCCGCCGCGTTCCAGGTGGGCCGACGGCCCTTGCGGGCGTCGCCGTACAGGGTGAACTGGCTGATGACCAGCAGCGGGGCGTCGATGTCGCTGCACGACCTCTCGTCCTGCAGCATGCGGATCGACCAGAGCTTGCGGGCCAGCTGTGCCGCCTTCTCCTTGGTGTCCTCGTGGGTCACCCCGACGAGCACGCACAGCCCCTCGCCCTCGATCGCGCCGACCGTCTCGCCGTCCACGACGACGCTCGCGCCGTCCACTCTCTGCACCACCGCACGCATGCGGACCATCATGCCGGGTGCCCGGTACGTGGTCACAGGGGGTCCAATATAGATCCCTTACCCCCCATCTGGGGCCGTTCGGGGGCACTCGGTCACATAGTGGCCAGTTGGGGTGGCACGATGCTCCCACACGCCGGTCGAGGGGACGGTCACAAGCACATGAGCACACCGAGTACGAGCGGGCGGCTGGAGGCGCAGAACGCGTACCGGCCGCCCGCCCAGCGCGCCGACACTCCGGTGGGTCCGGCGCTGCCCACGGAGCCTTCCCCGGACCCTCCGAGCCGGGGGGACCCCTATCCGCCGGATCTGGCCCTGCTGAGCCTGCCCGAGCTGCGCACGCTGCGCCGCGACGCCCAGCGCGACGAGGCGGACCTCAGTTATGTGCGGCGGCTGCTGCAGGGCCGGATCGACATCCTGCGCGCGGAGCTGTGCCGGCGCGGCCGGACGTCCGTGCCGGCGCCCGCGGACGGTTCCGTGGTCGACCGGCTCCCGGAGATCCTCAAGGACGCCCCGGCCCGGCACCGTTCCTCGGCCCGCCACGTCACGCTCGGCACCCCGCACAACGAGGAGTACCGGCAGCTGGCCGCCGAGATGCTCGGCGAGGTCGAGCTGTCCGATCTCCAGGCGCGGACGGACCTGGAACTGACTGCGGCCATGGGGCGCCTGGTCCGGTACGAGCAGGAGGTCTCCCGGCGCCGCCAGCGGCTGCAGCGCACGACCGACGACTGCAGCGGGGAGATCGCGCGGCGGTACCGGGTGGGTGAGGCGCAGGTCGACGATCTGCTGACGTGAGCCCGCGCCCCGTGCGGGCGCGGAAATCAGGACGACAGGGGGCGGCCGGTCTGCCTACCGTGACCCCATGACCGACGTCCGTATCGCCACCGAGGCCGACTTCGAGGACTGGCAGCGCGCGCTGGCCACCGGGTTCACCCGTCCGCCCGTCCTGGCGCGCGAGCAACTGGACGCCCGCAGACGGCTGTTCCGGCCGGGGCGCTGGCTGGGTGCCGTCGACGGCGACCGGTGGGTGGCCACCTTCCGTTCCTTCCCGCAGGAGCTGACCGTGGTGGGCGGCGCCCTGGTGCCCGCCGACGCCGTCTCCGGCGTCACGGTGTCCCCCACGCACCGCCGCCGTGGGCTGCTCAGCCGGATGATGGGGCAGGACCTGGCGGCGGCGAAGGAGCGCGGTGACGTCGTCGCCACGCTGATCGCCGCCGAATACCCGATCTACGGGCGCTTCGGCTTCGGCCCGGCCACCTGGTCGACGCAGTGGACGGTCGACGTGCCCCGGGCCGGCCTCGATCCGCGCTGGTCCGGGCCCGACGACGGCGGCCGGATCGACCTGGTCGACGGCGAGGACGTGCGCAAACTGGGGCCGGAGGTGTTCGAGCGGTTCCGCCGCGCCCAGCCCGGCGCGATCAGCCGGGACGAGCTGTGGTGGGAGGTGAACACCGGCCTGGTCCCCGTGCACGCCGAATGGACCGAGCCGTTCTACGCCGCCTACCGCTCCGCCTCCGGCGAGGTCGAGGGCTTGGTGGCGTACAAGTGCGACGAGACCTGGCAGGGCAAGCAGCCCGACCAGACGGCCACCGTGCTGGGGCTCGTCGCGACCACCCCGGCGGCCGAGCGCGCCCTGTGGCACTTCCTGTGTTCCATCGACTGGATCACGAAGGTCGAGAGCGGCGACCGCGGCCCCGACGACCTGCTCCCGCTGTACCTGCCGGACCCGCGCGCGGCCCGGGTCACCGGGCAGGGCGACTGGCTGTGGGTGCGGATCCTGGACGTCGTACGGGCCCTGGAGGCACGGACGTACGACGGGGCGGGGACCCTCGTTCTGGAGGTCGTCGACGAGAGCGGGATGGCCGGGGGGCGGTTCCGGCTGGAGGGCTCGCCGGAGGGCGCTTCCTGCGCATCGACGCGTAGGAAGGACGCCGATCTGACCCTGCACATAAGGGACTTGGCCTCGGTGTGGCTCGGCGGGGAGTCGTTGCTGCGGCTCGCGGCCCTCGGCCGGGTCCGGGAAGAACGAGAGGGCGCCGCCCGGAAGGCCGACGCCCTGTTCCGCTCGCCCGGGCGTCCCTGGTGCCCGGACATGTTCTGAGGACTCCTCTTCTCCCGGTGGCCGTGACTGTGCATCCGTAGCGAGCTGTTCTGTTGTGGCTGTGCTGTGCGGTGTTCAGTTGTGGCTGTGCCATGTCGTGTTCAGTTGTGGCTGTGCGCTTCGGTGGCCGTCCCCTGTCCGGACTCCCGGCTCCCCTCCGGAAGGGGGCCCGGTCGGCCAACCACTGGGAAGCTTGACCATGTCGTACAAGTTGGCAGCCAACTTCACTGTACTTATCTCCGTTGGGGAGCGACTCATAACCAGCCGCCGCGGAACTGCCGGAACTTGGCGGGAAGTTGTAGTGTTTGTCCGTGGACCCGGAGCACGCCTTGGCCAGTGGGCGGACGAGGTCACAGCGGCCTCACACGTCCCATCGCGCCATCGCCGACGAACTGCGCAGCCGGATCAGGACCGGTGTGCTGCGGCCGGGTCAACGCATGCCGACGCAGGCCGCGCTGGCCGACGAGTTCGGAGTCGAGCGCGGGGCCGTGCGGCAGGCCTTGCGCATTCTGCAGTCGGAGCATCTGCTCACCGACGTTTCCAAGGGCAGCCCGGCCACCGTGGCGGCGGCGCCGGGCCCGGTGCGGCCGCCCGCCGGCCCGGCGGCGCCGCCGCAGCCCACCATGGTCGGTCTGGCCCCCCGGATCGCGGAGGCCTTCGCCGCCCCGCACGTGCGGATCGACGCGCTCTGCCTGACCGCCGTCTCGCTCACGCTGGCGATCGGTGAGCCGCTCCGCCAGATCCACGCGGGACGGCTGGAACCGGCCAAGATCGACGTCCGGGTACTGCTGCCCAGCCGTGACATCGACCTGGCCTTCCCGGCGGCGGTGGCCGCCGACGATCACGGTCTGCTGCACCGCCGCTGGCTGGCCCAGCGCAACGCCCAGGGCATGGTGCTGCGCCAGAACCTGCTGGCCCTGTGCACCACGCACGGCGTCGACGTGAGGATCTCTTTCCGCGCCCTGCCCTTCACCCCGCCGGTCAAGCTGTACCTGCTCAACGGGTCCGAGGCGCTGTTCGCGTACTACACGCTGCTGCGCCGCGAGCGGGAGATCGAGCACGAGCATCTGGAGCTGTACGATGCCGACGGCACCCGCTCGATGCTGTTCGCCTTCGAGCGGCGGGCCGGGCGGCGGGACGCCGCGTTCGTGGAACAGTCGCGGCTGTGGTTCGAAGCGCTGTGGGAGACGATCAGTTCGGATCTGGTGCTCAGTTCCTAGGGTGACTCCCGCGAGGGGTCACAGCGCCGGGCCCGCCAGGAGCACGGCCAGCAGGACGGCACCGGCGGAGCTGACCGCCGGGCTCTTGGCTTTGATGCCGATCGACAGCAGGAGCATGCCGACGACGCCGGCGGCACCGTACTTCCACTGCACGAGCTGCTCGAAGCCGACGACGAACAGGGCGGAGAGAAGAGCGAGAGCAGGCACGGCGATTCCCCCTTCAAGCCGGCAGAGATCGACCAACTTCCATAAGTTGGCAACCAACTTCAACTAAGTTGTCCCCACTTGGCTGTAGTTCATAAACAACTTTCAGGCAACTCCCCATAGATGGATCAAAGTTGTAGCGTTTGGTCGTGACCCAGGAGCATGTGGCAGTGAACGGCAGCAGGAGGCTCACGCCTCAGGAGATCGCCGACACGCTGCGCGAACGCATCCGCACCGGTGTGCTGCGGCCCGGCGAGCGGCTGCCCACCCAGGCCGTGCTGGCCGGGGAGTTCGGCGTCGAGCGGGGTGCCGTACGCCAGGCGCTGCGTGTGCTCCAGGGGGACGGGCTGCTCGCCGACGTCAGCAAGGGCAGCCCGCCGCGGGTCGCCGAGCCGCAGCCCGCGCGGGGCGAACCCCAGCCGACCATGGTGGCCCTCGCGCCCCGGCTGACCGAGGCGTTCTCGGCGCCGCACGTGCGGATCGACGCCGTCTGCCTGACCGCGCAGAGCCTGATCCCCGCGCTCGGCGAGCCGCTGCGCCTGGTCCACGAGGGCCGGCTGCGGCCCGAACGCATCGACGCCCGCATCCTGCTGCCGTCCCGCGACATCAACCTCGCCTTCCCGGTCTCGGTCGACGCCGGGAGCGAGGAGGACGACGCCGTGCACCGGCGCTGGCTGGCGATGCGCAACGCCCAGGGCCAGGTCCTGCAGTACAACCTCCAGGCACTGCGCGGCACCCACGACATCGACGTCCAGGTCACCTTCCGGGCCCTGCCCTTCACCCCGCCGGTCAAGCTGTACCTGCTCAACGGTGTGGAGGCGCTGTTCGGGCACTACATGGTCACGCGCCGCGCCGAGCCCACCGAGCGCGGGACGCTGGAGATGTACGACACCCTCGGCTCGGAGTCCCTGCTGTTCTCCTTCGAGCAGCGGGCCGGAGAGCGGGACGCGGCGTTCGTGGAGCAATCACAGAAGTGGTTCGACGCCCTCTGGGAAACCATCACCACGGACCTGACACTCTCCTAGTGACTTCTGATGCGACGCAGTCTGAGACGACGCAGACCGAACAGACCGCGAACGAGACCGAGAAGCTCCGGATTCTTGTCGAAGGTGCCCGGGTGGTCCTGTGGGACTTCGACGGACCGATCTGCCGCCTGTTCGCACGGCACAGGGCGGAACGGGTGGCGGCCGAGCTGGTGGACTGGCTGGAGGGGCGTGGGCTGCCGAACCTGCTCAGCGACTCCGAGCGCGACTCGCTGGACCCGCACGAGGTACTGCGCGCCGTGGACCTGCGGCGCCCCGGCAGCGACCTGGTGGCCGAGCTGGAGGAGCGGCTGACGCAGGAGGAGCTTCGGGCCGCCGGCTCCGCGCTGCCCACCGCCTACGCCGACCCCCTGATACGCACCTGGACCGCGGTCGGCTCCCGCCTGGCCATCACCACCAACAACTCCCCGAAGGTCGTCCGCGCCTACCTGGAGGGCCGCGGCCTCACGGCCTGCTTCGCCCCCCACATCTACGGCCGCACGACCGACCTGCACCTCCTCAAGCCCGACCCGCACTGCCTCAACCGCGCCCTGGCCGCGACGGGCTCGGCGCCCTCGGCGGCCCTCATGATCGGTGACTCCCCCTCCGACCTCGCCGCCGCGAACCACGCCGGCGTACCGTTTGTCGGCTACGCGCGTAACGAACGGAAAGCGAAGCTTCTGCGGGAGGCCGGAGCCGGGCGTGTGGTCGCCTCGCTGGAGCCGTTGCTGAGGATGCTGCGGGGCTGGTGACAAAGGCCCCACGGCGGCGCCGCACCCGTCTGCGCATCCCCGTCGCCCCTCGTCTGACGGGGGTCGGCCGACCGATCCGGCTGCTTGCGGCAGCATGCCCGGTCGACCTGGTCCGGTAACCGTGCGGGTGACTTGGCCGGTGGCCCGACCGGCGGTGTTTGCCGTCGGCGCGCGGAAGGTACGTACCGCCTGTGACGGTGGAGCGGAAGGACGCGGCCGGCGGCCACGAGTTCCTCCGGGTCGCGGCGGAACTGCGAGCCCGGATGGCCGACGGCTTCTACCCCGTGGACACCCGCCTGCCCTCCCAGACCGAGCTGGCGAAGGAGTTCGGGACGTCCCGGGACACGGTCCAGCGGGCGCTGCGCCTCCTGCGCGGCGAGGGCTGGATCGAGTCCCGGCAGGGCAAGGGCTCGCGGGTGGTGCGAAACCAGCGCGTCCAGTCCACGACGCCCCGGGCGAGCAGGTCACAGCGCCGGCTGACCCTGGGCCCGCTGATCGCCGAGGCGTTCGAGCAGGACGAAGTCACCCTCGATGTCCACACGTTGACGTCCGAGAGCCTGGACGCCCACTTCCGCGTGCAGGCGGAGCGGATCCGTTCCAAGGCCGTCGCTCCCCGGCGCATCGCCGTGCGCCTGATCCTCCCGTCCTCGGTCGACATCCTGCCCCACCCGCGGCGCCTGGACAGGAAGTACGACGGGAAGTACGACGCACGGTTGCGGGAGCGGCTGCGGGGGATCACCGAGACGAGCACCGCCTCGCTCCGGAAGGTCCTCGACGAGCTGAGCGCCGAGCATCTCGTCCCGGAGGTGGAGTACGAGTTCCGGCACGCCCCCTTCGCGCCGACGTTCAAGCTCTACCTCATCAACCGCTGCGAGATCCTCCACGGCCCCTACATCCCGCTGGTCCGCCCGGTGATGTTCGACGACGGCGAGGAGGTCCTGGCGCTGGACGTCCTGGGCCTCGGCGCGACCCTCACCCACCATGTCCGCGACGGGCGTCCCGACTCACCGGAGTCGACCTTCGTGGACAGCATGGCGTCGTGGTTCGACGCCACGTGGGACCTGCTCACCGACGAGGCGGGGCCCACACCGGGTCGGGGATGACCGGGCGCTCGGGCTTGATGTCGGCCAGCTTGTCCCAGAGGTTGCGGTGGCACTCCATGTAGTGCTCCGCTATCTGCGCGGTCGTACGGGACTTCGAGCGGCGGTCCCAGCCGATGTAGCGGGCCTGGCCGTAGAGCGGCCCGAAGCCCTCGGTGTCGAGGATCCGGTAGGTGTTCTCGTGCCAGGTCACGTCCCTGCGCTCGATGCCGTACGGCGTGGTGAACACCGTCTCCTGGTTCAGGATGTACAGCTTGCGCTCGGGTATCTGCGGCGACTCCCGGATCTCGCAGGATATGACGATCCCCGGGTTTCTCTGGTGCACCCGCTCCAGCAGGTTCTTCAGGGTGATCCAGTTGTGCTTGGTGAAGTCGTCCCGCATCCGCTGCCGGTTCTCCGGGGAGTCCCGGAAGTAGAACCGCTCCGCGTCGGACTCACCGCTGCGGGGGGCCGGTACGAGCCCGCCGGGCAGTCCCATCGGCAGGTTGAGGTGGGCGATGATGACGCACAGTTTCAGCTCGACCGTGCGCACTTCGTGGTCGGCCATCTTCTCCAGCGGCACGCGCAGCGCGTCCAGCAGTGTCTGCATCGTGAAACCGGAGAAGTCGACACGCACCAGCCGGGCCTGGAAGGCCTCCCGGAACGCGGAGTGCAGTTCGTCCCGGTCGGCGAAGACATGGACGCCGGACACCTCCTTCGGCTCCGACTCGCTGATGGCGTCGAAGAGGATGAGGGCGATCAGCGCGGCGAACGAACCGCCCAGGAGCTGCTGGCCCTTGAGCGCGTTCCCCAGTGGTTCGATCAGCTCGGCGGCGACGCCCAGCAGGGCGACCGAGGCGAGCAGCCAGCGGACCATGCGCGGCTTCCACTCCCCGAGTGTCCCGCGGAGTCGTTCGAGCCGGCTCGGGCCGCTGTCGCCCGGACTGCGAGATGACACACGTACCCCCGTGTGCGCCGTCGGATACGGGAGGGTGATGATGCCCAGCCCACCTCGACCGCACACCCACGGCGCGGTGACGAGGGTCAGTTGACGGGCGTGGCCGTCAGGGACCTGGCGGCGGCGATGAGCGGGGCGTGCGTGCGCACGACGGCCTGCGCGCCCTGGTTCCCCATCTGCCGGGCCCCTTCCGCCGACGGGGTGTGGCCGAGGAAGGCGGTACCCGCGGCCCGGGCGGCCCGCAGGTCGGTGAGCTGGTCGCCGATCAGCAGGGTCTGTGCCGCCGGCAGGTCCAGGATCGCCAGGGCCCGGTGCACCGGGTACGGGTCGGGTTTCATGTGCCGCAGCTCGTACGGATCCCGGCCGACCACGGCCTCGAAGCGCGACTGGAGGCCGTTGTTCTCCAGGAACTCCCGCACGGGTCCGTCGGAGTTGTTGCTGACGATCACCAGCCGCAGGCCGATGCCGGCCAGCGCTTCCACGAGCTCCACGGCGCCCGGTGCCGGCTCGGCCCTCTTGACCGCCGTGTACTCGTGCCGGGTGACGATGGCCTCCGCCTCGGACAGCGCGCGCGGGTCACGGGGTGTGGCGGCCGGCCGGTCGAACATGTTCCTGAGGTGCCGGAGGATGCCGTGGGAGTCGTCGCACTCCTCGACATCGCGGTCGAGGTCCCCCCAGATCCCGCGGACCACATCCTTGATCTCGTCCGCGACGGGTGCGGTGGGCTCGTCGCCGAACAGGTCGGTGACGGGTCCGTCGAAGTCCAGCAGCACGGCTCGTGCGCGGCGGATCAGCCGCCGCAGAGCCACGCTTTCGTCGAGTGGGCCGCCCATCGGTCTCCTCCCGTCACCTCGGCCAGTGTGGACCACGCACGCCCACGCTGCCAGCACCGCAGGTCATGCCACGGCGCGGGCGTGAGACGACGTGCGGGGCACAAGTGTGCGTCCCGTAGCCGTCCGGGGCTACCGGGTTCGATAAGGCGACGGCGTCTGGCAAGATCCACGCCCGCGGAAGGAGTAGCGTGCTGCCACTTCCGCACCCTGCATCGGTGCCACTGCGAGAGAAACGGGCCATGTCCCCCCAGTCAGCTTCCATTGCTCGGCTGCACGCGGTCGAGGTGAGCGGCGACGAGAGTCTGGTCGAGGGTCCGCTCCACGGGTACCACCACGAGACGTATGTGTTCCCGCTGCTCGGCGAGGCCGGCCGGGTGCGGCCGGGGCGGTGGAAGTGCCGCGAGCCGCGACCCGATCTGCTGTGGTTCGACCGGCGCTGCTTCGCCTCGGAGGAACAGCTGCTGCGCGACCTCCAGGGGCGGATCCACGGCATTCCCGAGATCGCCGAGGTCGGCGGCATCAGCCTGATGCGTTTCATCGAGGGCCGCACGCTCGGCTCCCTGCACGCCTCCGGCACGCCCGTTCCGGACGTCTACCACCGTCAGATCATCGGGCTCTTCCGGCAACTGGCCGCTGTGGCGCCCGCCAGTCTGGGGGCCGCACGACGATGCGACCGGGAGGACCGTCCGGACGACGGTGACACCGAGGGCTTTCTCCGGCGGCTGGTCCACTTCACCGAACACCGGGTCTACCGGCACAACCTCCAGCGATTCGAGGGCCTGTTCCACGAACTGGGCGTGGGTCACGAGGCGTTCGGCCACCTGCGCGCGCACGTCTCCGGTCTCACCCGGCGGCCGTTCTGCCTGCTCCACGCCGACCTGCACCGCGAGAACTTCATCGTGGACGCCGAACAGCGCCTGTGGACCATCGACTGGGAACTGGCCATGGTCGGTGATCCGCTCTACGACCTGGCGACCCACCTCCATCTGATGCGCTATCCCGCAGGCCAGGCGCGCAGGCTGGCCGAGCTGTGGCACACCACCGTGGAGGAGGTCCGGCCCGGCGGCACCAACGGCTGGCGGCACGATCTGCCGCTCCTGCTCGGCTACAAGCGGGCCCAGTCCGTCATCACCGACGTGATCCGCCACGCCCTGATGCTGGGTGCCGAACCGGACGTCGGCCGGCACCGGCTCCACTCCGCGGCGCTCAAGCTGCACGGAGTCCTCGGCCAGGCCGTCGCACCGCTGGGTCTGGACCCGGTGCCCGGCACCGACCGGATCGCGGCGGCGCTGACACGCTGGTGCCGCGCGCACCGGGCCCGATGACCGCCCTCTGTCCTGCGGGAGCCGTGGCGTCGGCCTTATGGTGGGTTGCGATGTCCACCGCCTGACTCCCGGGAGCGGCCAGTGCGCGCATCTGCTGTTCCACGGCCGCGACTTGCGCCGCAAGGGGTCGTCGAGGCCTTTCTCCGCGACGCGGCCCTGCGCGGCTGCTCCACCAGCGGTTTCCACAACGACAACCATCTGCTGCCGCTTTCCGCGCCGATGGCCCGGCTGCTCGGCCGGGAGCCGGGGACGCCGGTGATCGTGCGCGTGCGGCGGCGAAAGGCCCTCCCGGTGGTGATCCGGACATGGCAGGACGAGGCGGCGATCCTGCGGTCCCTCCAGGGAGTCCTGCCCCATGTGCCCGAGTGCCTGGCCGTGGGAGACGGGTTCGCCATCCACAGCTATGTGGAGGGAGTGCCGCTCTCCGACCTGTGCGGCCCCGGGAAACCGGTGGACGGTCGGCTGGTATTCGAACTGGCCTGTCTGCTCGCCCAGACGGCGAACGTGCGCAACAGGGCGCTGCTGCCGCCTCTGCCGGTCTTCTGGCCCCGGAACCACACCGACAGCCAGGGCTTTCTGCGCACCTTGGTCCGCATGGCCGACCTGCAGATCCGGCAGCCCAACTGGCGTGATTTCGGAGGCTTGTTCTTCGCCCTCGGCATTCCCGAGGACGCCCTCGTCCGGCTGGCCGAACGGGTCCCCGCCATGACCCGCCGCCCCTACGGCATGCTCCATGGCGACCTGCACCGCGACAACGTGATCGTGTCGTACGGCGGTGCCGAGCCACTGATCCGGGTCGACTGGGAGCTCGCCACGTATGGCGATCCACTGCACGACCTCGCGGTCCACCTGGTCCGGATGCGGTACCCGGACCGCCAGTGGGACGAGGTCGTCGAGGCGTGGGCGCGTGCCATGCACGAGATCCGGCCGGCGGCCGTCGCGGGCATGACCAGGGACCTGCGCCACTACATCGCCTTCGAGCGAGCCCAGTCGGTCTACCCCGACGTCATGCGTGCCGCGATGTCGCTCTGGGAGTCCTTCGACCGGCAGAGGCTGGAGGAGGCGACGGCATGGGTGCGCAGCGCCCTGGTCCTGGGGGCGGAACCGCTGCGGTTGAGGCACGTGCCGGAGCGGCGGGACGTCGAGCGCATTCTGTGCCGCTGGGCCGCGTCCAAGCGCGGGGAGGCCGGAACGGAGTACGGGGGCGTACGCCGACGCGGTCCCGCCACCCGGGCGATCGCCTGGACGCCGGACCGGCGTGCTCCGGAACGTCCCGACTTCCCCCACTCCGCCGTCGCCCAGGCGCTCCTCATGGAGGGCGTGGTTCCGGGCGGCCAGGTGTACCGGAGCAGCGGGCACCTCAACTCCGTTCTCTGGGTGCCCGGAACCTCGTTCCCTGTCGTCGTCCGCCGGGAGGTGACCGCCGCACGGCGGCGCGGGCGTGGCTTCCTGAGCGAGCACGCGGTGCTGTACGTGATCGAGCGGTCGGGGGCACCGGTGGCCGCGCCGCGGGTGCTGGCACTGGGCGAGAGCCACGCGACGGACCTGGCCGACCGGTACCGCGGGGACGGGTTCGCCATCCACACCTACGAGGGGCCGAGTGATCTCGGCCGCGCGCTCGACCATCCGGTCCACGGGCTGCTTCCCTACGAGGCGGACCGGCTCGTCGATCAGCTGGCCGCGCTCACCGAGGTCGACTGCGCCGCGATCGACCCGCTGGCGGGCTCCGCCTGCTTCTACGGCTGGCTCAGCGACCAACTCGTGGCCCTGGTCGCCCAACTGCCCAGGGAGACCCACCAGGCAGCCCTGCTTCTCGGGCTGCCTGAGGCGTCCCGGCTGCGTGAGATCCTCGCGCGGCACCGCGTCACCGATCGCGCGGCCGCTCTGCTGCACGGCGACCTGAGCCCCTGGAGCCTCGTGCGCCGGGACGACCCGCCCGGTCTGAGCATCGTCGACTGGGACCGGGCCATGGTCGGCGACCCCCTGTACGACCTGGTCCGCCACATGCACCTCACCCCTACGCGCGCGGAGATCCGCGACCGCATGTTCCGCCGGTGGGAGGCGCTGCTGCCCGGGCGGTTCACCCGCAACTGGCAGGAGGACTGGCGGGTGTACCGCTGGTTCGAGATCGTGCGCTCGGCGTACGCGGACCTCGACCTCATCGTCGCCGGCGGCAACCCGGACACCCCCGACGTGCGCAGCGCGCTGGACTCCTACCCCATGACCCTGGCCGCGGCGACCGCCTCCCTCGGCCTGCCCTCCCGGCGGGCCCCCGGTCGCGGACCGGCCGGCGTCCGGGCCTGACTGCAGGGCAGGGCGGTGCCGCGTCGGCTGCCCGCCCCCGGCCACGCTGCGTAGGCTCCCCCCATGGGTGAGATGGGGCTGCGTGCGCGCAAGAAGCAGCGGATGTACCAGGACGTGTCGGACATCGCCGTACGGCTGTTCCTGGAGCGGGGCTTCGACGCGGTGTCCGTGGCCGAGGTCGCGGCGGCGGCCGGGATCTCCAAGCCGACGCTCTTCCGGTACTTCCCGGCCAAGGAGGACCTGGTCCTGCACCGGATCGCGGATCACGAGGCGGAGGCCGCGCGGGTGGTCGCCGGTGCCGGTGACCCGGTGGACGCGCTGCGCCGGCACTTCCTCGCCGGGCTGGAGCGTCGGGATCCGGTCACCGGGCTGAACGACAACCCGGAGGTGCTCGCCTTCCACACGCTGCTGTACGGCACGCCGGCCCTGGTGGCGCGGGCGTACGCCCATCTGGAGCGGTCGGAGACGGCGCTCGCCGGGGCGCTCGGGGGCGGGCTCGACGCGCGGCTGGCGGCCGGGCAGATCGTCGCCGTCCAGCGGATCCTCGCGCAGGAGAACTGGCGGCGGGTCGCGGCGGGGGAGCGGATCGAGGAGGTGGAGCCGGATGCCGTACGGGCGGCCGAGCGGGCGTTCCGGCGGCTGGCGGAGGGGCTGCCGGACCTGAAGGGCAGAATGAGACTGGGTTAAAAATGTAACTCGGTAACGTTTGCCGGTACCCTGGCTCTCATGACGTCACTCGACCCCGCCCTCACGGACGCCCTGCACGCCGAGCGCACCTACCACGACGCCTGCCGCGGTGCCCTCGCCGCGATGGTCGAGGGCGCCGCCGAACAGGTCGTCATCGGCACGGACGTCTCCGCCTCCGGGGCCGACGCCGAAGTCCTCGGCCGTGAGCTGCGCAGCCAGGCCAAGGCCATGCGCGAACTCCCGCCGGGTCCGCTGTTCTTCGGCCGCCTGGACTTCGCCGCCGGCGATCCCGGGCACGGCGGGCAGACCTACCACCTCGGCCGGCTCCGGATCACCGAGGATCCGGCCGCCCCGCCCCTCGTCGTCGACTGGCGGGCCCCCGTCTCCCGCGCCTTCTACCAGGCGAGCGCCCGTGACCCGCGCGGCGTCGCGGTACGGCGCCGTTTCGGCTGGGCGCCGGGCGGCACGGGCGACTCCGCCGACCTCACCGGCCTGGAGGACGAACACCTGGGCCGGGGCGAGTCACGCGCGAGCGCCATCGTGGCCCGCGAGACCGAGCGGCCCCGGGTCGGGCCCATGCGGGACATCGCCGCCACCATCCAGCCCGAGCAGGACGACCTCGTCCGTGCCGCCCTCGCCGACTCGGTGTGCGTACAGGGCGCCCCCGGCACCGGCAAGACGGCGGTGGGCCTGCATCGCGCCGCGTACCTCCTGTACACCCACCCCAGGCGGCTCCAGCGCGCCGGGCTGCTGATCCTCGGCCCCAACCGCACCTTCCTGCACTACATCGCCGAGGTGCTGCCCGCGCTCGGCGAGACCGGCGTACGGCAGTCCACCCTGCTGGAGGAGATCGCCCGGCACCCCGTCACCGGCACCGACCCGGCGGACACGGCAGCGCTCAAGCACGACCCCCGTATGGCCGAGGTGCTGCGCCGGGCGCTGTACGGCAGGGTCACCACCGACGGCGTGAGCGACCTCGCGGTGAAGGACGGCTCCAGCAGGTGGCGGGTGCCCGCCGGCGAACTGGCCGCCGTCGTCGAGGCGGTGCGCACCGAGGAGCCGCCGTACGCCGTCGGCCGCGAACGGGTGCGCACCCGGGTGGTACGGCGGCTGCGCGAGCGGGCCGAACGGCGCTCCGGGGTGCTGCCCGCCTCCTGGGTGCGCCGCGTCGAACGGGCCCGGCCGCTCACCGAGCACCTCGAGCTGGTCTGGCCGAAGGTCCGCCCCGAGGAGGTGCTGGCCCAACTCCTCGGTGACGCCGCGGCGTTGGAGCGGGCCGCGAACGGCCTGCTGGACCCCGGCGAGCAGGCCGCGCTCCGGTGGCCCCGGCCGCCGCGCTCGTACAAGTCGGCCCGCTGGTCGGCCGCCGACCTGGTCCTCCTGGACGAGCTCTCCGGGCTGATCGAGCACCCCGAGGGGTACGGGCACATCGTCGTGGACGAGGCGCAGGACCTCTCGCCGATGGAGTGCCGGGCGATCGCCCGCCGGGCGGTCTTCGGCTCGCTGACCGTCCTCGGTGACCTCGCCCAGGGCACCACCGCGTGGGCCGCCCGCGACTGGTCCGTCCAGCTGCGCCACCTCGGCCGGCCGGACGCGGCCACGGTGCCGCTGACCACCGGGTTCCGGGTGCCGGCGGCCGTCGTCGCGCTGGCCAACCGCCTGCTGCCCCGCCTGGACGTGTCCGTCCCCCCGGCCGACTCCCTGCGCGAGGACGGTGAGGTGAGGATGCGTCCGACCGACGACGTAGCGGGCACGACCGTCACCGCGGTGCGCGAGGCGCTGGCGCGGGAGGGCTCGGTGGGCGTCGTGGCGGCGGACGCGGACGTGGACGCCGTGCGGGGGGCCCTCACGGCGGCCGGCCTCGACCCGGCCGGCCCGGACACGCTCGGCACCCGCGTCACCCTCGTTCCCGCGACGCTGGCCAAGGGCCTGGAGTACGACCACGTCGTGGTCGTGGAACCGGCCGCCGTCGCGGAGGCGGAGGAACGCGGCGCGCACCGGCTGTACGTGGTCCTCACCCGCGCGGTCTCCCGCCTGGACATCGTCCACGCCCGCCCGCTGCCGTTCTGACACCGGTGGCGTGCGGCCATGACCGACGACACTCACACCTTTTCCGCCTTCCAGGCGGTTCCCACCACCACCCTCGCCGATCTGCTCGGCCGCGGGCAGGTCATGGACATCGGCATACGGCCGCTGTGGCAGCCGGTCCCGCGGGTGGCCGGGCCCGCCTTCACCGTCAGCTGCCCGCCCGGTGACAACCTCATGCTGCACGCGGCCGTCCACCGGGCCGCGCCCGGTTCCGTCGTGGTGGTCGAGTCCGGCGATCTCGACCACGCGCTGGCCGGCGGCAACGTGTGCGCGGTCGCCCGGCGCCGCGGAGTGGCCGCGTTCGTCGCCGACGGCCTGATCCGCGACCTGGGCGAGGTTCGCGACCTGGGCTTCCCGGTGTTCGCCCGCGGCATCAAGAAGGTCGCCCGTCCCCTGAACCTGCCCGTGCGCTGCGGGGGCGTGGCGAGACCCTGGACGACTGGGAGAAGGCACACCGGGCCCGGATCGACGGGCTCCTGGCCGCACGGGGCTTTCAGTCCGATCCTGGACGGTGATGCTGCTCTTCCTCGATGTCGACGGTCCGCTCGTCCCGTTCGGGGCGGCGGACCGCGCCTGTCCGGTGTACGAAGGGCCGCCGGCCCTCGTCGGTGCGCACCCGCTGCTGAACCGGGTCGATCCGGCGCTGGGCGCCCGGCTGGCCGCGCTGGGCTGCGAACTGGTGTGGGCCACGACCTGGATGGACGACGCCAACGTCGTCCTCGCGCCGTGGCTGGGGCTGCCGCCGCTGCCGGTCGTGGCGTGGCCGGACGACGACGAGCCCCCCGGCCCGGTGCACTGGAAGACCCGCCCGCTGATCGCCTGGGCGGCGGGCCGGCCCTTCGTCTGGGTCGACGACGAGATCACCGGGACCGACCGCGCCTGGACCGCCGCCCACCACCCGGGGCGGGCCCTGCTGCACCGGGTGGACCACCGCCACGGGCTGACGAACAGGGATTTCGGGGCACTCGAGCAGTGGCTGGCGGGCGCTCGACCGCCCGGCCGCGTCAGACCCCCGCGCCGACGTACGCCGCCAAGTGCTTCCCCGTGAGCGTGGACCGGGCCTCGACCAGGTCCGCCGGAGTGCCCTCGAACACGACGCGGCCGCCGTCGTGGCCGGCGCCGGGGCCGAGGTCGATGATCCAGTCGGCGTGGGCCATGACCGCCTGGTGGTGTTCGACGACGACGACCGACTTGCCGGAGTCGACCAGGCGGTCGAGGAGGGACAGCAGGTGTTCCACGTCGGCCAGATGCAGGCCCGTCGTCGGCTCGTCGAGGACGTAGACGCCGCCCTTGTCGGCCATGTGCGTGGCGAGCTTGAGGCGCTGGCGTTCGCCGCCGGAGAGCGTGGTCAGGGGCTGGCCCAGGGTGAGGTAGCCGAGGCCGACGTCCGACATGCGCTGGAGGATCTTGTGCGCCGTCGGGACGCGCGCCTCGCCGGTGCCGAAGAACTCCTCGGCCTCGGTCACCGACATCGCCAGCACCTGAGCGATGTCCCGCCCGCCGAGGGTGTACTCCAGCACCGACGCCTGGAACCGCTTGCCCTCGCACTCCTCGCACGTCGTGGCGACCCCGGCCATCGTCGCCAGGTCGGTGTAGACGACACCGGCGCCGTTGCAGGTGGGGCAGGCGCCTTCGGAGTTGGCGCTGAACAGCGCCGGCTTCACGCCGTTGGCCTTGGCGAACGCCTTGCGGATGGGCTCCAGCAGTCCGGTGTACGTCGCCGGGTTGCTGCGCCGCGAGCCGCGGATCGGGGTCTGGTCCACGGTCACGACGTCCGCGCCGGCCGGCATGGAGCCGTGCACGAGCGAGCTCTTGCCGGAGCCGGCGACGCCGGTGACCACGCAGAGCACGCCGAGCGGGATGTCGACGTCCACGTCCTGCAGGTTGTGCGTCGTCGCGCCCCGGATCTCCAGGGCTCCGGTCGGCTTGCGCACCGTGTCCTTGACGGCCGCCCGGTCGTCGAGGTGCCGGCCGGTCAGGGTGCCGCTGGCGCGCAGTCCGTCGACGGTGCCCTCGAAGCAGACGGTGCCACCCGCCGCACCGGCGCCGGGACCGAGGTCCACGACGTGGTCGGCGATCGCGATCGCCTCCGGCTTGTGCTCCACGACCAGCACGGTGTTGCCCTTGTCGCGCAGGCGCAGCAGCAGCTCGTTCATGCGCTGGATGTCGTGCGGGTGCAGCCCGATCGTGGGCTCGTCGAAGACGTACGTGACGTCGGTGAGGGACGAGCCGAGGTGGCGGATCATCTTCACGCGCTGCGCCTCGCCCCCGGACAGCGTGCCCGCCGGCCGGTCGAGCGAGAGATAGCCGAGGCCGATCTCCACGAACGAGTCCAGGGTGTGCCGCAGCGACGCGAGCAGCGGTGCCACCGACGGCTCGGCCAGGCCGCGCACCCACTCCGCCAGGTCGCTGATCTGCATCGCGCAGGCGTCGGCGATGGACACCCCGTCGATCTTCGAGGAGCGGGCCGCCCCGGTGAGCCGGGTGCCCTCGCACTCGGGGCAGACGGCGAAGGTGACCGCACGGTCCACGAAGGCCCGGATGTGCGGCTGCATGCCCTCCTTGTCCTTGGCGAGCATCGACTTCTGGATCCGCGGGATCAGACCCTCGTAGGTCATGTTGATGCCGGCGATCTTCATCCGGGTCGGCTCGCGGTACAGGAAGTCGTGCAGCTCCCGCTTGGTGAACTTCCGGATGGGCTTGTCCGGGTCGTACAGGCCGTTCTCGGTGTACAGGCGGTGGTTCCAGCCGCCGGACTTGTAGCCGGGGACGGCCAGCGCTCCCTCGTTGAGGGACAGGGCGTCGTCGAAGAGCTGGGTGAGGTCGAGGTCGGAGACCGTGCCCCGGCCCTCGCAGCGCGGGCACATGCCGCCGGTGATGCTGAAGCTGCGCCGCTCCTTCACCGTCTGCCCGCCTCGCTCCACGGTCACCGCACCGGCACCGCTGATCGAGGCGACGTTGAAGGAGAACGCCTTGGGCGAGCCGATGTGCGGCGTGCCGAGCCGGCTGAAGAGGATGCGCAGCACGGCGTTGGCGTCGGTGGCGGTGCCGACGGTGGAACGGGGGTCGGCGCCCATCCGCTGCTGGTCCACGATGATCGCGGTGGTGAGCCCGTCGAGCACATCGACCTCGGGCCGCGCCAGCGTCGGCATGAAGCCCTGCACGAACGCGCTGTACGTCTCGTTGATCAGCCGCTGCGACTCCGCGGCGATCGTGTCGAACACCAGCGAGCTCTTGCCCGAGCCGGACACACCGGTGAACACGGTCAGCCGGCGCTTGGGGAGCTCGACACTGAGGTCCTTGAGGTTGTTCTCCCGCGCCCCGTGGACGCGGATCAGGTCGTGACTGTCGGCGGCGTGCGCTGCGGTGGCGTCGTCCATGGCGGTCACGGTAGCCGGGGCGGACCGGCCGGCGCTTCTCGAATCCTGACGACTCCGGCTGCTGGGCCGGGCCCGAGGCTCCGTGCCGCCGGCACCCCGACCCGGCGCGCTCCGCCCCGACACACAATTGCAAGCGGGTGCTTGCAATTGTTAGCGATGGTGGGGCAAGGTGGGGGCATGGCATCGCTGAACGTCGGCAACCTCGGTGAGTACCTGCGCGAGCAGCGGCGGAACGCCCAGCTGTCGCTACGGCAGCTCGCCGACGCCGCCGGGGTGTCCAATCCCTACCTGAGCCAGATCGAGCGCGGGCTGCGCAAGCCGAGCGCGGAGGTGCTCCAGCAGGTCGCCAAGGCCCTGCGCATCTCCGCCGAGACGCTGTACGTCCGCGCCGGCATCCTCGACGCCGAGCGGGACCGGGACGAGGTGGAGACGCGCGCCGTCATCCTCGCCGATCCCTCGCTCAACGAGCGGCAGAAGCAGGTGCTGCTCCAGATCTACGAGTCCTTCCGCAAAGAGAACGGATTCGGGGTCGGCGAGCCCGTGGCGGGCGAGGAAGCCGAGGGCGCGGGGCGGGACGCGGACACGGACACCGACGGCACCGCCGTGCGCGGCACCGGCACGGCCGGCGGTCACGATGCCGCTGCAGGCCCGCGGCGGACGGCCGGGTAACCGGACCAGGGCGCCGGCTTCCACCGCGGACCACACCAACCTCAGCCGAACGCGAATCCGGGAGGACCAGATCACCATGGCCATCACCGACGACCTGCGCAAGACCCTCAGCGACCCGACTCCGCTCTACTTCGCCGCCGGCACCGCCGACCTCGCCTTCCAGCAGGCCAGGAAGGTGCCCGCCCTGGTCGAGCAGCTGCGCACCGAGGCCCCGGCCCGGATCGAGGCCGTGCGCAACACCGACCCGAAGGCCGTGCAGGAGAAGGCCGCCGCCCGGGCCAAGGAAGCGCAGGAGACCCTGCAGACCAGGGTCAACGAGCTCCTCGGCACCATCGACGTCGACCTGAAGAAGTTCGGCGAGCAGGCCCAGGACCTCGCCCTGCGCGGCGTCGGCATCGCCGCCGAGTACGCCGTCAAGGCCCGCGAGACCTACGAGAAGGTCGCCGAGCACGGTGAGCAGGCCGTGAAGCACTGGCGCGGCGAGGCCGCCGAGGAGATCGAGGACCTCGCGGTCGCCGTCGAGGGCAAGCCGGAGCCGGTTCAGGTCGCGGAGGAGCCGAAGCCGGCCGAGTCCGAGCTCGCCGCCGAGAGGAAGCCGGTGGCGAAGAAGACCCCGGCCGCCCGCAAGCCGGCCCCCGCCGCCAAGAGGACGACGCCGCCGGCCAAGTGACCGGCGCCGGCGCGACGACGGGATGACAGCGGGCCGGGCACCTTGGGGGTGTCCGGCCCGTTGTACGGGTACGGTGGCTGTACGGACGACTCGACTCGGGTGGTGGGCATTGTGCTGATGACGGCAGTCGGCGGAGTGATGTGGCTGATCTTCACCGCCATGCTGGCGCTCGCCATCGTGGCGTTCGTGATGGCCGCGATCTTCCGCGAGGACGCGTACCGCGCCGCGGACAAGCAGAACAAGGGCTTCTGGCTGATCATCCTCGGCATCGCGGTCGCCGTGAACCTGTTCGTGCCGATGCTGTTCCTGCAGCTCGCGGGCCTGGTCGCCACGATCGTCTTCTTCGTGGACGTCCGCCCCGCGCTGCAGCAGGTCTCGGGCGGCAGGGGCGGCCGAGGCTTCCGCCGCGGCCGGGGAAGCAGCAGCGACGGCCCTTACGGCCCTTGGAACGGCGGCCGCTGAGCGCCCCGAAGGGGCGCGGGGAACTGCGCGAGCAGCCACAGCGGACCCGCCACTCCGCGACGGCGAAAGCACCCCTGCGGCGAGACCCGACTCACGGCGTCCGATCCAACAACACCACGGCCACGTCGTCCGTCAGCTCCCCACCATTGAGCTCCCGCACCTCACTGACCGCGGCCCGCAACAACTCCTCCCCCCGCAAACCCTCGGAGAGCTGGCGGCGGATCATCGACACCATGCCGTCCTGACCCAGCCGCTCCCCGTCCTCACCGACCCGGCCCTCGATCAGGCCGTCGGTGTAGAGCATCAGGCTCCACTCGGCGCCCAGCTCCACCTGCATCCGCGGCCAGCGGGCGCCGGGCAGCAGGCCGAGGGCGGGGCCGTTGTTGTCGTACGGCAGCAGCTGGGCCGGCCGGCCCGGGCGGGCCAGCAGCGGGGCCGGATGTCCGGCCAGGCACAGGCCCGCGCGGCGGCCGTCGGGGGCGATGTCCACCGTGCACAGGGTCGCGAAGATCTCCTCGTCGGCCCGCTCGTGCTCCAGCACCTCCTGCAGCGTGCCCAGCAGCTCGTCCCCGCACAGCCCGGCGAGGGTCAGCGCGCGCCAGGCGATGCGCAGCTCCACGCCGAGCGCGGCCTCGTCCGGGCCGTGGCCGCAGACGTCGCCGATCATGGCGTGCACGGTGCCGTCGGGGGTGCGGACGGCGTCGTAGAAGTCGCCGCCGAGCAGTGCCCGGGAGCGGCCGGGGCGGTAGCGGGCGGCGAAGCGGAGCGAGGATCCCTCCAGCAGGGGCGTGGGCAGCAGCCCGCGCTCCAGGCGGCGGTTCTCCTGCGCGCGCAGCCGGCCCTCGGCCAGCCGGCGCTCGGCGGAGTCGGAGCGTTTCCGCTCCACCGCGTAGCGGATGGCGCGACTGAGCAGCCGGCCGTCCAGTTCGTCCCGGAAGAGGTAGTCCTGTGCGCCGACGCGCACGGCCTCGGCGCCGCGCTCGGCGTCGCCGGAGGCGGTCAGCGCCAGCACGGCATGCCGGGGGGCGAGCCGGAGCACGTGCTTGAGCACGGCCAGCTCGCCGTCGGTGGCGCTGCCGCCCGGCGCCGGAAGCGCCAGGTCCAGCAGGATGCAGTGGACGTCGTCGGTGAGCAGCCGCTCGGCCTCGGTGAGGTTGCGGGCGGTGCGGACGCGGATCGGCTTGCCGGCCGGGTCCAGCAGGTCGGGCACGATCGGAGAACCGGCCGGATCGTCCTCGATCAGCAGCAGGGTGAGAGTGGCGCCGGTGCCGGTGGTGGGCACGGCGTCGCGGTGGGCCTCTTCCTTGAGGGGGCCGCCGACAGCGGAGGCGGCCTTCGCCTGACCACTCTCCACGGCCGGGATCGCTCTCTGCCGCGGTACGGGTACGGGCATCGTCTTGGGTTCCTTCCCTCCCCCCGAGGGCACGGTGGCCTCGAGGGTCTCGAAGCCACCGACGGGTGACCATAGCGGCATTGCCCGCTCTGATGGAATGGTGTGAGCCGCGTCGCTCCCGCGCAGGTCGCTGTCATATGCCGCGTTCCGTACGACAGTTGGACAGGGCGCCCCGGCGCCGGGGATGACGAAGCTCACGCCCGGCCGGGGTTTGGGCGTGAGCCGGTGGTGCGGTGGGTCACATGGCGTACGTCACGGGGACGTACGCCGAGAGGACGTCACCGCCCCGTGTGCCCCGGCCGTGAGGCCTACGCGTCCGGTCGTACGACTCCCAGGATCGGCATCGAGCCGGCGCCCGCGACCGTCACGTCCCGTCCGGGGCGCGGGGCCTGGATGATCGCGCCGTCGCCGATGTAGAGGGCGACATGGCTGGCGTCGTCGAAGTAGATGATGAGGTCGCCGGGGCGCATGTCCTTCACGTCGACGTGCTGGAGCTGTTTCCACTGCTCCTGCGAGGTGCGCGGGATGGGGTGCCCGGCCGCCGCCCAGGCCTGGGAGGTCAGGCCGGAGCAGTCGAAGGAGTCAGGGCCCTCGGCACCCCACACGTACGGCTTGCCGAGCTGGGCGGCGGCGAATGCGACGGCCTTCTCGCCCTGCGCGGAGGCCTTGCCGTGGATCTTCTCGAGGATGCCGGTGTCCAGCCACTTGGTCTGCGCCTTCAGCGCGGCCTCGTCCTCCAGCCTGGCGAGCCGTTCCCGGTCCCGCTTCTCCAGGCCGGCCTGGAGCTTCTCGGCCGCGGAGATCTGCTGCTGGATCCGTTTCTTGGCGGTGCCCTTGGCCTCGCGCTCGGCGTCCAGCTTCTTCCACTGGTCGGCGGCGTCGTCGGCGTACGCCTGCAACTGCTTCTGGGTGCTGGTCAGTTCGCTCATCAGCGATCTCGTCGCCCGCTGGCCCTGGAGCACCAGTCCGGCCCCGTCCAGGACCTGTCCGGGGTCGTCGCTGAGCAGGAACTGGGCGGTGGGCGGGATGCCGCCGGTGCGGTACTGGGCACGGGCGGCCGCGCCCGCCTGGTCCTTGAGCTCGGCGAGCCTCCGCTGCCCCTCGTCGATCTTCTTGGCCAGCGCGACGATCCGGGCGGACTGCTGCTTCGCCTTCTCCTCGGCCGCGTTGTAGGCATCGGTGGCGACGGCCGCGTCGTGATAGAGCGCGTCGAGCTTCTCGCGGACCTTCTCGAGGTCCTTGCTCGGCGGGGGAGTCGGGGTCGTGCTCGGACGGGGCCCCGGGTCGGCCAGGGCGGTGCCGGGCGCTCCCAGCACGGTGACCGCGCAGACCACGGTCACGGCGGCCGAGAGGATGCTGCGCTTGCCCCAGCCCATCACAGATGCCCCCAAGCTGATTTACCGTCAGTAACTTACTGTGCCCCGGGGATCGTGCCACGTCGCGGCGCAAAGTGACAGAGGCAGGTGTTCCCCCGTAACCGCCCCGGTACGACGATCTCCCGCCGGTGTGACGAACGGCGCACCGAGATCGTTCCGTTCCGGCCTCCCCGGACGGGTGATCTCAGTGGCGCGGCGCCAACGCCTCCCACGCCACCGTCACTTCGCCCTGCCGCCAGCGGGCCGGGGAGTCCGTCACCGGCCAGTCCGTCGTCAGCTCCCGCACCGCGCGCAGCCAGCGCTGACGGGCGCCGTAGGAGGCGTAGGGCGCGGCGGCGGCCCAGGCGCGGTCGAAGTCGCGCAGGAAGGCGTGCACCGGCTCACCGGCCACGTTCCGGTGGATCAGCGCCTTGGGCAGCCGCTCCGCGAGGTCGGAGGGGCGCTCCAGGGAGCCCAGGCGGGTGGCGAAGGTGACCGTGCGGGGCCCTTCCGGGCCGAGCGCCACCCACACGTGCCGCCGCCCGATCTCGTCGCACGTCCCCTCGACCAGCAGCCCGCCGCGCGAGCCGCAGCCGGCCGGTGCGAGCCGCGTGCACAGCCGCTCCCAGACGGCGGCGACCTCGGCCTCGTCGTACTGGCGCAGCACGTTGGCGGCCCGGATGAGCATCGGGCGTCCGGGCACGGGGACCTCGAAGCCGCCGTGCCGGAAGACCAGCCCCGGTCGTTCGTACGGCCGCGCGGCCGCGACCCGCTCCGGTTCGATCTCGATGCCGGCCACGCGGGCGCGGGGGGCGACGGTCCGCAGCCGGCCGAGCAGCTCGACGGCGGTCCAGGGGGCGGCGCCGTAGCCGAGGTCGATGGCCAGCGGGTCCTCGGCGCGACGCAGTTCGCAGCCGTGCGTCGCCGCGATCCAGCGGTCCATGCGGCGCAGCCGGTTGGGGTTGGTCGTCCCGCGCGTCACCGTTCCCACGACGGGGGTCCTCCCGCTCGAGCGAAGCCGAGAGTGGGGGAGGGATGCGGCGCGGGCTCTCATGCCTACGAGGGTAAGCGGGAGCGCCGGACGCACCGGCCCGGCCGAACGGCGTCGGCCGGACCGGGCACCGGGTCAGCGGGAGCCGTGCCCCGCCCTGCGGCGCAGCGCGACGACGACGCCCCCGCCCGCCACGACCAGCGCCGCCGCCGCACCGGCGATCAGCGGGGTGGTGCCGGAGGCGCCGGTCTCGGCGAGGTGGGTGCCGCCGCCCGCGGGCGACGGGGCGCTGCTCGCCACGGGCGAGGCGGCCGGGCTGCCGGTCCGCGCCGGGCTCGGGGTGGCGGAGGGCGCCGAGGAAGGCTGGGCGGACGGCGTCGGGGAGGCCGAGGCCGAGGCCGAGGGGGAGGTGGAGCCGCCGGCCGGCTTGCAGGTGAAGTCGTCGGGGACGACCACCGGGGGCTTGAGGTCCTCGTCGACCCGGTCGGCCGCCTTGACGTGGACCACGAAGGTCTCCCCGGCGTACCAGTCCAGGGGGTGCAGGTCGACGCTGACGCCCTGCGCGGTCGGGTGGTCGATCGTCCTGCTGTCGATGTTCCGCTCCTGGCCCGGCGTGTTCAGCTCCACCTTGAGGGTGATGGTGGCCGGGGTGCCGGAGACGTCCTTGTCGGTGACGCGGATGACGGGCTTGCCCGCGCCGTCACAGGCGGGGGCGGCGGAGAAGTCGGTGATGCTGCAGGCGAGCGCGGTCTGGGCGGCGGTGACGGAGAGCGCGGCCGCGGCGGCAGAGATGCCGACGACGCGGGCCACCCTGGTGGCGTGGCGAGTGAGGGACACGCTTGTCCTTAGGTGCGACGGAGTTCGTGGAAGGGGGGCGCCCACCTCTACAACTTCTGAGCGTGCTCTGTCAAAGGTTGCATCGCCGCAGGCCGAAGGCCGCCGAAGAGAGGGTCGGGGATCCGCCAGGCGACCGTTTAAAGGTAATGATTTGATAAAGTCGCTTCGGCGGGAAATGGCCGTGCACCCGCTCGCTGTTGGACCTGCTCGGAGGGCAGAGGTCGGTCCTCCGTCCGGCATGCCCGCAGCAAGGAGGACCGCCAGGTGAGCCAGTACGTCAGCAGGCTCGGGCGACGCTCCCCGTCGGCCGCGTCCCGGCTCCGGCTGCACCGCCGGCCCCGCCGGGTGGCCATGCTCTCCGTGCACACCTCCCCGCTCCACCAGCCCGGCACCGGCGACGCCGGCGGCATGAACGTCTACATCGTGGAGCTGGCCCAGCGGCTCGCTGCCATCAACATCGAGGTCGAGATCTTCACTCGGGCCACGGCGGGCGGCCTGCCGCCCACGGTCGAACTCGCCCCCGGCGTCCTCGTCCGGCACGTCGACGCCGGCCCCTACGAGGGTCTCGCCAAGGAGGACCTGCCCGCGCAGCTGTGCGCCTTCACGCACGGCGTGATGCAGGCCTGGGCCGGTCACCGCCCCGGCTACTACGACCTCGTCCACTCCCACTACTGGCTCTCCGGCCACGTCGGCTGGCTCGCCGCCCAGCGCTGGGGTGTCCCGCTGGTGCACGCCATGCACACCATGGCCAAGGTCAAGAACGCCAACCTGGCCGAGGGCGACACTCCCGAGCCCGCCGCCCGGGTCATCGGCGAGACGCAGATCGTGGCCGCCGCCGACCGGCTCGTCGCCAACACGGCGGAGGAGGCCGACGAGCTGGTGCGGCACTACGCCGCGGAGCGGGCGAACGTCGCCGTGGTCCACCCGGGCGTGAACCTCGACCGCTTCCGTCCCGCCGACGGCCGCGCCGCGGCCCGCGCCCGCCTCGGTCTCCCGCAGGACGCCCTGATCCCGCTGTTCGCGGGCCGCATACAGCCCTTGAAGGCCCCGGACATCCTGCTGCGCTCGGTGGCGGTGCTGCTGGACGAGCGCCCCGAGCTCCGCTCCCGCGTCCTCGTCCCCGTGGTCGGCGGCCCGAGCGGCAGCGGCCTCGCCAAGCCGGAGGGGCTGCAGAAGCTCGCCGCCCGCCTCGGTATCGCGGATGTGGTGCGGTTCCGCCCGCCGGTCGGACAGGAGCAGCTGGCGGACTGGTTCCGGGCCGCGTCCGTGCTCGTCATGCCGTCCTACAGCGAGTCGTTCGGTCTGGTCGCCGTAGAGGCGCAGGCGGCCGGCACGCCGGTGCTCGCCGCCTCCGTCGGCGGGCTCCCGGTGGCCGTGCGCGACGGCGTGACCGGCTTCCTCGTGCGCGGCCACCATCCGGCCGACTACGCGCGCGTGCTGCGCCGTTTCGCCGACGACCCGTCCCTCCCGTCGAGCATGGGCCGGGCCGCCGCCCGGCACGCGCAGTCCTTCGGCTGGGACCGGGCGGCCGCCGAGACCGCGGACGTCTACACGGCCGCGACCCAGTGGCACCGCCGTCGCGTACGCTCCCACCATGGGTGATGTCGAGAAGGCCGGGCAGGTCCTGGAAGGTGCCCTGAAGGACGCCGAACTGGAGTGGGAGAGCCCCGAGCCCGGAAACTACGTGGTCAAGCTCCCCGGTACCCGCAAGCTGTCCACGACGGTCTCCTTCCTCGTCGGCCGCCACTCCCTCTCCCTCAACGCCTTCGTCATCCGGCACCCCGACGAGAACGAGGCGGGCGTCCACCGCTGGCTGCTGGAGCGCAACCTCAAGTTGTACGGCGTGAGTTACGCCGTCGACCGCCTCGGCGACATCTACGTCACCGCCCGTCTGCCCCTCGCCTCCGTCACCCCCGACGAGATCGACCGCCTCCTCGGCCAGGTCCTGGAGGCGGCCGACGGCGCCTTCAACACCCTTCTGGAGCTGGGCTTCGCCTCCTCGATCCGCAAGGAGTACGCCTGGCGGGTGTCCCGGGGCGAGTCGACGCGCAACCTGGACGCGTTCAGGCATCTGATCGAGCGCCCCACCGACTGACGGACCGCACGACCCCTTCCCTCCTATCGCGGGAAGTGGCATGCTCACCGCCGACGCAATCCTGAACAGCATTCATATTCATGAATGAAGGGCGGGCGGACATGCGCAGCACGCACCTCACCAGACGGACCCTGCTGGCCGCCGCGACGGCCGTGGTGCTCGGCGCGACGACGACCGTCGAGGCGGCGGCCGAGGCGGCGGCGGCCGAGGCGGCGTGCGGGCAGAGCGAAGTCCCGCCGGTCTGGGGCGAGTTCCTCCGCTCGCCGTTCACCCACCCCCAGATTCCCTACGTCGGCCGCGCGGGCCGGCACGGCGGAGCCGCCCGCTTCCCCCGCCCCCGCCCCCGCCTCTTCGCCGACGTCACCGACTACGGCGCGGTGCCCGACGGCACCACCGACAGCGCCCCCGCGATCAACCGTGCCATCGCCGCCGCCGGAAAGGCCGGCGGTGGCACGGTCACCATCCCGCCCGGCACCTTCCGCATCGACGACCTCATCCGCATCGGCGACTGCGGAGTCGTCCTGCGCGGCGCCGGCAGCGGCCGTACGACGCTCTACGCGACGAGGAGCCTCACCGAACTGATCGGCGTCTACGGCTCCCGCTACGGCGGCGACAAGTCCGCCTGGTCCTGGGCGGGCGGACTCATCTGGCTGGCCCCGAGGGCCCGTTGGGACTCCTTGGTGGCCGCGATCCGGTCCCGCGCCTGGCCCTTCGAGGGCTGGACCGGCAACAAGCGGGACGAGTGGACGCCGCTGACGGCGGTGGAGCCGGCCGGACAGGGCTCGTGGACGGTCACCGTCGCCGACGCCTCCGCCCTGCACCCCGGCCGACTCGTCCTCCTGCGCCTCGCCGACGACCCCGCGCACACCCTCCTCCAGCACATGGCCGGCGGCGGCCCGGGCCCGGCGTCGTACCAGTGGGACGACAAGACGAAACTGCTGTCGTACGTCCCCTACGAGTGGCCGGTCCGCATCACCCGCGTCCACGGCCGCCGGATCACCCTCGAACGCCCCCTGCCGCTCGACGTGCGCCCCGAGTGGAACCCACAACTGACCACACACGCGGGCGAGTTGACCGGATCGGGCGTGGAGGGCCTGACCCTTCAGGTGGCCGAGACCCCGCAGTCCCCGCACCTGCTGGACAAGGGCTACAACGGTGTGGTCCTGCAGTGCGCCTACGACTGCTGGGCGGACGACGTCACCGTCCGGAACGTCGACAACGGCTTCGGCCTGGTCGCCGCCTCCGCCTGTACCCTGCGCCGCACCCGGGTCGCCGGCCGCGGCTCGCACCACCCCTACTTCTGCCGCGAGGGCTCCCACGACAACCTGATCGAGGACTTCACGATCGAGCAGCGCACGGTCCCGGCCCCGCCGAACACACAGCTGCACGGCATCAACGTCGAGGGCCTGTCCTCGCACAACGTCTGGTCCCGCGGCGAGATGCAGATGGGCACCTTCGACAGCCATCGAGGCCTGCCCTTCGCGAACGTCCGCACGGACATCACCGTCAACAACAACGGCCGGCACGGCGGCGACGCCAACGCGGGCCCGCTCTTCGGCGCCCGCTTCACCCACTGGAACGTCAGGGTCACCAACGGCCGCGCGGGCCTGATGAAGATCGACGGCCTGGCCCCGTACTCGGCCACCGTCGGCCTCGGCACGGTGAGCGAGTTCGACCAGATCGACGTCCCCGACTTCACCGGCGACCTGCACTCCCGCCTGGAGCTGTACGGCACCACGAACGCCGTACGCCCGCGCAACCTGTACGACGCTCAGCGCGAACTGCCGCGGTAGCGGCCCGGAGTCACGCCGACCAGTTTCTTGAAGTGCCGGGTGAGATGGGCCTGGTCGTAGAACCCGGTGGCCGGCGCCACCTCACCCGGCGCCAGCCCGTCCAGCAGCAGCCGCCGGGCGCGCCCGACCCGCCGCGACGTCAGGTACTGGTGCGGCGCGATGCCGTAGGCGCCGCTGAACGCCCGTACCAGGTGTGCGGGATGGGCGTTCAGCAGCCGGGCGGCCTCCTCCAGGGAGAGACCGTCGACGACCCGGGCGTCGAGCAGCTCCCGCAGCCGCCGCCCGAGCACCGGGTCCGGGCGGTGCGGCGGGGCGTCCGCGCGCCGCCGCAGATGGCCCCGCAGCCGCTCCCCGACGAGGGTCAGCCGGCTCTCCGCCTCCAGTTCGTCGCCCGGCCGGGCGAGGGCGGAGTGCAACTGGCCGACGCGCAGCCGCAGCACGGGATCGCGCAGATCGGGTCCGTCCACGGCGGCTCCGATCAGCTCCTCGCCCAGCCGGCTGCTGTCCAGGTAGACGACCCGCTTGCGAAAGCCGTCCGGGGTGGCGGGGGAGCCGTTGTGCGGCACGTGCGGCGGCAGCAGCGTGACGGTGTCGTGCGGGGTGCCGTGCTCGTGCCGGTCGAGGTCGTACCGTACGGCCCCGTCGTCCACGATGAGCAGCGTCCAGGCGTCGTGGACGTGCATCGGGTAGGCGTATTCGGTGAAGTGGGCGTGGAAGACCTCCACGACACCCGGGACACGCGGGCGCCAAGCGGAGATCTCCGGCTGGTCGGCGGCCACGCAAAGAACGTACAAGACCCGCCTCCCGGCCGCGCGGCAGTCTCATTGCATGAACACCGAACCGATCCAGAACGAGCCCGTCCGCTTCGACACGAAGATCGCCGTGCTGCTGCGCGAGGACCTGGAACCCTGGCAGCGGCTCAACGTCACCGCGTTCCTGGTCAGCGGCTTCGGTGCGACGGTTCCCGAGGTGATCGGCGAGCCCTACACGGACGCGGACGGCGTCGGCTACCTCCCCATGTTCCGCCAGCCGGTGCTGGTCTTCGAGGGGGCGAAGGAGACCCTGAACGCGGCCCACGGCAGGGCACTGGGCCGCGCCCTGCCCCGTGCCGTCTTCACCTCGGACCTGTTCGCGACGGGCAACGACCGCGACAACCGCGCGGCCGTGCGCGCCGTACCGACGGCGGAGCTGGACCTGGTGGGGCTGGCGGTGTACGGACCGCGGAGCGCGGTGGACAAGGTGCTCAAGGGCGCGCGGATGCACCCTTGAGCACCTCCTCCCGGCGCGTTGCCCGGCGTTGTCCCGGCCTTTGACCCGGTCTGTGTCCCGGCCTTTGTCCCGGAGGTGTCGCGGTCAGGAGAACATGCCGGGCTGGTAGTCGCCGGCGGGCTGCCGGACGATGACGTCGACTCGGTTGCCACGTGTCCCGCGGCGCACTCGGACGCCCGTGCACGGACCCTCACGGGCGCGGGGTGAGCTTCGACGGCTCGGCGTGTGTGGCATGCCGGGGCCGGGTCCTGCTCGAGATCTGGCCGACGAGTTCCCAGAAGCACACCAGAGCGGTGACGGGCGGGATCCCGAAGATCACTAACGAGAGCAGCGCATGGGACGAGTGGCTGACGCACAGTGCCACGGCCATCACGGAGGTGGCCAGCACGATGAACCAAGACCGCCGCGCGCTCCTGCGCTGAGCGGTGGCCCGTACGACGGAGAGCGCCGCCACGAACCACGGCCCGTACACCGTCAGGGGCCAGCACTGCGCCATTCTCGGTGGCAGCACCGACGACGCGATCCCGCGCAGCTGCCCGTAGGAATAGCAGACGGACCAGCTCAGCATGCAGACCGCGCACAGGGAGACCGCCGCGATCAGCAGCGTGATGTGGGTGACGCTGCGGCCACCGTCCAGCAGATGCGAATCGTGCCGCATCCGCCGCCGGTTGCTCCTGCGCGGAGACGGGATGTCCAGCCGGGTGGCAGTGGGGAGCGTGCCGGTGGGCGTGGACAGTATCTGGGCGAGTTCCTCGACGGGGTCCCACTCGTTCGGCGCGATGTCCGGTTCGGGGACGCTCCAGGTGTCGTCATAAAGACCGGTGTCCTGCTGAATCCTGTCCATCCGTAGACCTCCGTGCCCCGCCTCAGGAAGCTCCGTACAGATTCGCCATCGTCCGCCGATATTCATTTTCCATCGAAGTGATTCTTTTCAGGAAATCATCGAGCAGGTCCGAACATGACGTGCGATCCGTGTCGCACGTCCGGCAGAACGTGATCATCGGGTGCTCTTCGGCTGTGTGCCGGTCCAATCGCGTCACGGTCACCTAACGACGGTCACCGGAGGCGGGGTTTGGCGCGTTCGGGCGAATGGCGGTGACCCGGAAGGGGGATTTGTGGACACCTGTCCACACATGGTTGACGTAACGGTGAATGAGCATGAAATTGCATTCACCGGATACTGGAATTAAATGGTAGGCGCCACCGGACCGGTTCCGGAACATAATCTGCACAGTGTGTGCGCAACCGCTGCGAATGCGTGTTCCGTTGATGCCGAGTTGTCCTGCTCGGTGCGGCGGTGGCAACACCCGTGGCCGGTCAGTGCGGCGCGGTCTGTAGAGGAACTGCCCCCAAAGCGTGACCGGGTGCGCACGGATGGGTCACGCGGTGCCGCCAACTGCCCCGGACCGGAGGACGGTTGGCTGGATGCCGGGCGCGCTCCGTGATTTGATCGCTCGCACCGCCGGGATCGCGCCAAGGTGTCCTGAACAGGACGGCGCGCGCCCGCGGCCGCGGCCACCGTCTGTCCCCAGCGAGGCCGCTTTCCCCTGTGGACCATCCATGCGAAGGGCAGTCTCCCCATGAACTCCGCTCACCCGGTTCAGACCGCCGAGATCTCCGACGCCGCGCTCGACGCCGTCTCCGGCGGCTTCGGCCCCGAGGCCGGTGTCACGCTCGACTCCACCACCCTCAGCAGCGCCGACCTGCTGTCCCAGCTCGGCGCCGTCCAGGGGGAGGCGCTGGGCGCCCTCGCCCAGCCCCACCAGATCGGCGTCAACGCCGCCTTCTGATCCGTCCGGTCACCGCACCGAGCCCCCTGTCCGGGAGAAGTCCCGGGCAGGGGGCCGGTCGTGCCCGCTGGACTCTCCGCCTTCCCCCGGCGCCGGCGTCCCGTCTGGCGTCCCGCGCCACTCCTCAGGCGGCGCTGACCTCTACCTCCGCTGCGGCCGTCGCGTCGGCCGAGGCGGCGTGCTGCGTGGGCAGCCTCCGCATGAGCACCGCGTACCCGGCTCCCGCGACCGTCCCCACGGCGGCGCACGCCCCCCACAGCCACTCCGCGCCGAACCGGTCGATCACCGCGCCGGACATCAGCGGGGCGACCAGCGCGGCCACGGACCACGACAGCGTGTACATGCCCTGGTAGCGCCCGCGCCCGTGCACCGGGGAGAGCCGCACGACGAGTCCGGTCTGGGTCGGGGCGTTGACGATCTCGGCGAGGGTCCAGACGCACACGGTGACCATGAAGACGCCGACCGAGCCGGCGAACGCGGTGAGCCCGAAGCCGTAGCCGGCGAGGAGCGAGGAGACGACCAGCAGGGTGCGCGGGTCGCGGTGCTCGATGAACCGGGTGACCGGGATCTGCAGGGCGACGATCAGGATGCCGTTGACGGCGATGGCGAGACCGTAGTCCGCCGGCGAGAACCCGGCCCGTCCCATGGCCACCGGCAGCCCCACCGACCCCTGCTGGAAGACCAGTGCGACCAGGAAGGACAGCCCGACGACGGCCATGTACCGCCCGTCGCGCAGCACGGTGCCGAGGCTGACGGCGTCGTCCTGCTGCCTCGCGTGTGCCGTGGGCCGGGACTCGGGCACCTTGAGGAAGACGACGAGCGCGCAGGCGAGGGTCATCCCGGACTCGATCAGGAAGCCGGCGAGATAGCTGTACTCGGCGATGAACCCGGCGGCCATGGAGGAGACGGCGAACCCGAGGTTGATGGCCCAGTAGTTGAGGGAGAAGGCCCGCACCCGGTCCTCGGGCCGGACGATGTCGGCCATCATCGCCTGGACGGCCGGCCGGGAGGCGTTGGACGCCATGCCGACGAGGAAGGCGACGGCGGCGATGGCGACGGGGTGCGTCATGAAGCCGAGCAGCGCGACGGACCCGGCGGTGGCGGACTGGGCGACGAGGAGGGTCGGCCGCCTGCCGAGCCGGTCGGCCATCACCCCGCCCGCCAGTGAGGAGACGACTCCGCCGAGTCCGTGCAGGGAGGCGACGAGGCCGGCGTACGAGGCGGAGTAGCCGCGGTCGAGGGTGAGGTACAGGGCCATGAAGGTGGCCACGAACGCGCCGAGCCGGTTGACGAGGGTGCTGGTCCACAGCCACCAGAACTCGCGGGGGAGCCCGGAGACGCTCTCCCGGGCGGCACGTCTGAGACGAGCGGTGGACATGACTAGACCCCCCACGGATCGGGCACCCCGTGTGGGTGCTGTAAGAAGCTCAAGCGGTAAGCACAACTTACATATGGCGTCCGTCGGGAGCCACTCGATTAACAGATGCCGTCAACCGTCCACCCCTCGGCCGGCCCGGGCGGTGCCGGGAACCGGTGGATTACGCTCTCTCCCATGGCCGACGCACCGTACAAGCTGATCCTCCTCCGCCACGGCGAGAGCGAGTGGAACGCGAAGAACCTGTTCACCGGCTGGGTGGACGTCAACCTCAACGAGAAGGGCGAGAAGGAGGCAGTCCGCGGTGGCGAGCTCCTGAAGGACGCCGATCTCCTGCCCGACGTGGTGCACACGTCCCTCCAGAAGCGCGCGATCCGCACGGCGCAGCTGGCCCTCGAGGCCGCGGACCGCCACTGGATCCCCGTCCACCGCAGCTGGCGCCTGAACGAGCGCCACTACGGCGCCCTGCAGGGCAAGGACAAGGCGGCCACGCTGGCCGAGTTCGGCGAGGAGCAGTTCATGCTCTGGCGCCGCTCCTACGACACCCCGCCGCCCCCGCTCCCGGAGGACTCCGAGTTCTCCCAGGCGCACGACGCGCGCTACGCCTCCATCCCGCCGGAGCTGCGCCCGGACACGGAGTGCCTGAAGGACGTCGTCGTCCGCATGCTGCCGTACTGGTACGACGGCATCGTCCCCGACCTCCTGGCCGGCCGCACGGTCCTCGTCGCCGCTCACGGCAACAGCCTGCGCGCCCTGGTCAAGCACCTCGACGGCATCTCCGACGCCGACATCGCGGGCCTGAACATCCCGACCGGCATCCCGCTCCACTACGAGCTCGACGCCGACTTCAAGCCGATCAACCCCGGCGGCACGTACCTCGACCCCGAGGCGGCCGCGGCGGCGATCGAGGCGGTCAAGAACCAGGGCAAGAAGAAGTAAGCCCACACGAACAAGCCCCCTACCTGCAGTTTCCTCGCTCGTAGGGGGCTCGTTGCTGTGCTGGGGCCGTCTCGGGGCCGTCGCGCTTAGATGCGGGTGATCCTCATGTGTACCGAGACGAGGAGCGCCGCCAGAGTTGCAGCGGCGACGGATTGTGTCATCGGAGTTTGATCACCGCTGACCTGTACTTATGTGCAGTGCCTCGTAAACGTGCAGGTCAGAGCGTTGGGATCGTCGTGCAGGCTGCTCGATTTGTGGGGACGGGGGGTCAGGAAGGCTTGACCGCCGAGACCGGGGTGACGGTCACCTTGTTGTCGCACTCGGCCCACACACCGTCGTTCAGGGCGACCTGGTGCTTCCCGGAGTGCGGCAGACCGATGACCATCGTCGGATACGTCACCGGGTCCTTACCTGACACGCAGTAGCCGTCGGCCTCCCCCTGGACCTGGACGAAGGTCAGCTTCACCCACGCCTTGCCGTGCGGCCGGACCGTCACGGTGGCCGCCCTGCCGGTGGGGGTGACCTTGAGCGGGGTGTTGTGGGCGGGGGAGCCGTTGCCGGCGCCCGCGACCGTCGGATGGCCCTTCAGGACGCACGTCCTCCGGGAGACGTTGGTGAACTGCACGACCGCCGCCCCCGTCCCGGTCCCGACGGGCCGGTGGACGGCCTGCCAGGCGCTGACCTGGAGGGCGGAGGCCGGGCAGGCGGGCGGCGGGGTGGAGGTGGTGGTGCTCGCAGCCATGGCGGTGCCGGGCAGGATGCCGGTCACCGCCGCCGCGACGGCCGTGACCGCCGTCGTCGCCAGAGCCGCCCTGCGAATGCCGTTGCTGTGACGCATGCTGTCGTCCCCCTGAGTCGTCTCGTCCGCGGGTTTCGGTCGTCGGTTGTTGCCCCGCGGTACGCGTGGTCGTAGTACGTGAGTGCAGACAGGGCGGGAGAGCGGCAGGGTTCCGTGCGGCGACGCTTGTGACGGAACGGTGACGACAGGCCTGCACCCCTGCAGATGGCCGTCAGGACAGACAGAAGCACCTCCAGCGCGCCATGGGTTTTACCACGCCCCCGGCCCGCACCGAAGGTGCGCTGAGTCGCCGACCTGAGGTGATCAAAGTTCAATGACACAAACTCGCGTCCGTCAAAGTCCGATGGCACACGGTCAAGATCCAGTGGCACGGGACACACGCCTCGGCGGGGAGCGCACCCCCTGGACGATCATGTCTGGGGCAGTGAATCCTGAGTGAAGCGCGGGCCGTCTGTGGGCCGTCCGAGGCCGCTCGGCAGTGGCCGATGACGACCAATGACGACCACTCGGGCGTACCGGAGCGCGGCCCTGACCAGCAAGAACCCAGCTCACCAAGATCCCCGGCAAGACCCGGGGCAAGAAGAAGCGGCCGCACAGACCTCGGCAGCTCGCTGCGCCCGACTTGCCTCGATTGGGGCGCTAGCCAGCCTGATCTTCACCCATGTGGGTGGCACGTCATGTTGCGCCATTCGGGTGAAAAGACCTCATCGGCGCGCGCTGTCAGGGAGCGTGCGGAGACTGCTGGTGTACGCGTCCGTACGGTTCCGTGGTGCGCCGGAGTGGGTCTCGGCGAGCACCGCCCGTACTCCCTTGCCGTCCGCCACCAGGCCTTGGTAGTCGCCGAGGAAGTAGCCCCCGGCGAACGGCGCCTGCAGCCAGTCGAAGACCCGAGAGATCCGTCGTTCGGTCCGGAGCTTCGGATTTCCGTGCTGCAGCGTGGCCAGTTGGTAGGCGGTGGGCAGGGTGGTGGTGTTGCCGGGCTTGAGGAAGCGCAGGTCGTAGTAAGTGAGCGCGACCGTGCCCCGCCCGGTGACCGCGATCGACGGTGAGAAGGCCGGAACGCCCTGGGGGCTGATCAGCTCCGGGGTCCCCCAGGTGCGTCCGCCGTCGGTGGACCGCGCAAGCTGGACGGAGTCGAACTTTCCACCGGAGAAGTCCGAGCCCTCGTAGGCCATGTACAGCGTGCCCGTCCTGGGGTCGACGGCCGGGCTCGGCAGGGTGGTCGCGGCGCGCAGCAGTTTGGTGGGGTCGTTCGGGTCGACCTCCGGTACGGAGGTGTCCCGGGCCACGGTGACCGGGGCGCTCCAGGTCTCTCCGGCGTCGGTCGAGGTGACCACCTCGTAGCGGGCTTCGACGACGGTGCTCAGGTCGTCGGAGTAGGTGATCCGGTCGAAGAAGTCGTACAGGGTGCCGGTGCGCCGGTCGGCGACGATCAGATGGCCGATGGTCTGGGTGTTGGGCACGGCGCTGGTGTCGACGAACGGCCGGGCCTTGCTCCAGGTGCGGCCGCCGTCGCGGGTGAGGGAGATGTAGCCGGGACCGTCGAGGGAGCTGGGGCCGGGTGGGTCGTTGTCGAGGCGGTTCCAGACCTGGTAGGCGGTGCCCTTGCGGATCGGGTCGGCGGTGAGGGTGGGCTTGTCGTTGAAGAACGGCTGCTCGTCGACGTGCGTGGTGGTGAGGTTCCGCCACGTGCGGCCGCCGTCGCGGGACGTCACTGCCAGGAGGGCGCTGCGCGTGCTCTTCGTGAAGTCGACGCCCTCCCCGCCGGCGTAGACCGTGCCGTCCGGTCCGGTGCTCACCCAGGGGTCGGAGGCCCGTTCGAAGTCCGCGCCGCCGGGGGCGCACAGGCTGAACGGGAGCGTGCTCCGGTGGAAGGTGTGGCCGTCCGTGGTCCAGCCGGCCGCCAGGCCACGGGCCCCGCCGTCGTTCCAGCGGTCCTGCTGGAACACGGTGACCACGCGCTTGGGGTCGCGCGGATCGACGGACAGGTACGGCTCGACCTCGGTGGCCGGGTAGACGACGCTGTCGGGGGACCTCGCTCCGATGGTGCACTTCGCGTACGGGTCGCCGTGGGACACCTTGACCAGTGGTGTGCCGTCGGGGTTCCGGTCTGCTGCGGCGGGTGTCGTGCCGGTGACCGTGACGAGCAGGAGCGCGGCGGTGGTGACGGCGGTCAGAGGCAGGAAGACGCGCATGCGGGATCTCCTCCGGGCCTGTCGGCCGGGGTGCGGGACCGCCGTCATCGGGGCGGCCTGGGGCGCGGAGGCGCACCGGAACGCGGGGGTGGGGCGACTCCGCTCGCTCCTTTTCGGCGTTGCAGCCGGTGCCCTTGATGGGCCGAACGACGGAGTCGTCCCCGGGGTCGTCGGGGAGCACGGCGGAGCCGACCGGCGGGTGCACCGTGCCGGTCGGCTCCTCGGTCGGGCTATTACGGCGCCGTCTCGTAGCCAAGACCCCGAATGTCGACAACGCTCGTGATCGATACAGCTGGGAAATCCGAGTCGCCCAGCAGTGACGGCCTTGGCTTCGAGACGGCCGGCGTCCACGCACGCGAGTGCCGCGGCGCCGAGACGGGCGCGGGCGGTCCACCCGACGGTGGACCGGATGCCGTCACTGGGTACCCACCGCGCCGGGTCCACCGGCCGGACTGGTTGCCCAGCCGTGTGCCGACCGGTCAAGTGATCGCCTGCGTGGTCCCGTCTCCAGAGACGACTGCACGGCCGCCGGCGGACAGATCGTTTCACGCCCCTACGACGGCGAAGTCTGCCGGTTGGGCGCCGCGCCCGGGCGGTGACTGCCCGGACCCGAGAGGCATGACGTCACCGACCTCGGCCGGCCGCATCGGTACGCCGCGTGCGTCGGCAGGAGCGGGGCAACGTCGATGTCCTTGGCGTCGGGACTGCCCACCGGAGCCGCGTTGTGTCCGGGCAGGCCGGGGGTCGAGGAGGAGACGGGCTGTACCTGCCTCCGACCGGTGCCGGCAGGCGGCTGTCGCGCGCGGTCCTCTAACGCGGTTCGTGGGCCGCCGCCCGGCAGGCACCGGTCGCGGCGCCCCCCGCCACTCCGGCCCCGGTCAGCCCGGTCACACAACTCTGCAGGTCTCCCACCACGCCACGGCTGCAGGCCGCTGTGACGGCGTCGGAAGCGGTGGCACCGGCCAGTTCGGCCATCTTTGTGCAGGCGGGGATGTCCGCCCGGACCGCGGGAGCGGCGAGGACCGCACCACCGAAGGTGAGGGTCAAGCCGGTGAGGGCACCGGCGATACGCGTCGACGTGCGCATGGGACGCACCTGCCTTCCGGGTTGGTCGCGCGGTCCTGGTCCCGGCGGGCCGGATCCACGCCGTAGGGCCGCCTGGCGACGCTCGGTGAGTGCTTGCTGGGACGGGGTGTGCCGTGACATGTCGTCAGCGTCGGCTGCAACGTCGGCGGTTGGATCGGGACCGGCTCCCTCCCGTACACCGCTGCCCGGACCCGGCGCCGTGGCCAGGCCCGGACAGGGCTGTGAGGTGTTCAGCCAGCCGGCTGCCCTCCGTTGGCCGCGCCTCCGTTGGCCGCGCCACCAGTGCCCTGCGTGGTGGGTGCTCCGGTGGCGGTCGGCGCCGCGGTGGCGGTCGGCGACTGGGCGGGCGAGTTCGTGGCTGAGGTCGGCGAGTTCGTGGCTGACGTCGGCGACTTCGTGGCTGAGGTCGGCGAGTTCGTGGCTGACGTCGGCGACTTCGTGGCTGAGGTCGGCGAGTTCGTGGCTGAGGTCGGCGACTTCGTCGCTGACGTGGGCGAGTTGGTGCCTGACGTCGGCGAGCTCGTACCCGACGTCGGTGAGGTCGAGCCTGACTTGGGCGGGGTCGAGTTGGTCTTGGGCGGGGTCGAGTTGGTCGTGGGCGATGTCGGTGCCGCCGATGTCGTCGTCGTGCTCGGCAGCGCCGGTACGACGATGACCGCTGGGGGATTCTTCGGTGTGGCGACCTGCACCAGGACGATCACGATGTAGTCGCGACCGTTGCGGTGCACGTGCCGCCGCGCCTGCCGGTAGCAGTGGATTCTCTTCGGATCCTTGTGCGTCTTGTAGCACTTGATGACCGTGGCGGTGGGTGTGCGAGCGGGTGTCTTCGACGTCGCCCCGGCATTCGCTGCCGAAATGCCCCAGGCGCCGGCCGTCAGGCAGGAGGAGGCCGTCACCGCGACGCAGATTTTCCTGAGTTTGTTGTTCATCTCTTTTCCAACTCTGGTTGCGTGACACACGGGACGTACTCGAGGATCGCTGGCGTCCCGTGCAAGCTCCAGAGGCAGGACCACCCAAACGGGGTGGGGAAAACTACCCCTCCTCGGCGGGCTCCACGGTCGCCATCCCCCGCTTCAGCGCGAGCCGCGTGAGATCGGCCCGGCGGCGGTAACCGGTCTTGCTGCACACCCGGTCCAGATGGGAATGCACGGTGTGCTCGCTGATATTCAATTCAGCGGCGATTTCCCGGTCGGTGGCACCGTTCGCGACAAGCCGCAGGATCTCCTGCTCCCGGTCGGTGATGCGGGGTGGGTTCTGATGCACATCACGGTCACCGAAAAAGCTTGCGGAGAAATAGCTGCGGCCGGAGGCGACGGTACGCAGCGCGGTCAGCAGTTCCTCCTCCGCCGCCCACTGACTCACATGCCCCCGGGCTCCGGCCTCGATGAACAGCACGAGGTCGGTCTGCGTTGCGCCAGCCGACAGCACCACCACGCGGCGGCCCTTCTCGTGCAGCCGGGCCACCAGGTCGCAGATCTCCTGGACGGAGACCCGCAGATTGAGCAGGACCACGTCCGCCTCGCCGACCTCGTGCGGAGGTGTGGCCTTGTGACCCACCCCGAGCTGCCGCTGCAGCTCCGGCGCACTGTCGACGACGCTGATCAGGCCGTGCAGAAGGAGTGGGCAGTCGGAGACGACCGCCACGGACGTCGGTTCTCGGCTCATCCAGGTCCCCGTGGTAGGGGCCGGCCACCGGTGGACGCCGGCTGGGCAACCGGGTGGCAGGCCACGGTCATCCCAGCATCCCGGACCGGCACCGCCCCCGCCCGCCCGGCTCACCCAACCGGAGACCCCTCGGGGCACCGGCCCGATCGCCGGGCGATTTCCCGAGGGGCGGACCAGGTGAGTTCTCCACAGGTGGGAACCCGGCGCGTGGAACAGTCGGTTCGGGAAGGCCGGACGGGATACTGGTGTGGATCATGTCTGCTGACGGAGCGCCGCGACGGGGGTGATGGCGATGGTGCCCAAGCCGCCCGAGGAGCCGTCCGGCGGCGGTGGAGCGCCGGACGCCGAGATCCGGCTGCGGATCAGCGAGACGCTGGCCGCCGCCCTGGGCGCCGACGACCCGCAGCAGGTTCCGGGCGTGCTGTGCGAGGCCTGCATACGGCTGCTGCCGGTGAGCGGATCGTCGGTGTCGATCTCCGGCGGCAAGGGCGTACGCGTCACCTGGTGTGCCAGTGACCGGGTCGCCGCCCGGCTCGCCGAGCTGCAGTACACGGTGGGGGACGGACCCTGCCAGACCGCTCTGGACCAGGGCGCCCCCGTGATCGCGGCCGACCTCGCCGACGGCCCCGACGCCCGCCGCTGGCCCATCTTCGCGCACGAGGCCGTGGGCCTCGGCGTCCGCGCCGTCTTCTCGCTGCCGCTAGGCGTCAACGGCGCAGCGATCGGCACCCTGGACCTGTACAGCGAGATCGCCGGGGGCCTGGCGGAGCCGGACCTGCGGACCGCCCTGTGCGTGCGGGACGCGGTCACCTACGCGCTGATCAGCCTTCAGACGGCCGGCCCCGACGGCACCGGGGCAGACGCGGAGGACGAGGCAGCGTCCTGGGTGGTGGCCTCCGAGGCCGACCACACCGAGGTCTACCAGGCGGTCGGCATGGTGATGGTGCAGCTCGACCTGGACCCGGAGCAGGCCCTGGACCGGATGCGGGCCCGCGCGTTCGCCGACGGCCGCACGGTCAGCCAGGTGGCCCGCGAGATCCTGGCACGCAAGCTGCGCTTCCAGAAGGAGCCGACGGCGGACGACAGCGGCGACCGGAGGGACTAAGCCGGTGAGGACGGGTGCGAAAGCGGGGACGAGGGCGGCCCTGTCGGACGCCGCGCTCGCCGCGCGCTGGGCTGCCTCGCCCCGCCCGCGGGACTAGGCTGGAAATGGCCGAGCGGCGGGATCCGGGCGATCCCGTGCGTGCAGGGCAGGGGCCCGCGATGCAGCAATTCTCCTGCAGGACCGTGGCGGACTTGGCCGTGCCCGGTCTGATGACAGGCCGGCTGACCGTACTCGCGCTGCACGGTGACGCCGACTCCGCCACGGAGCTGGAGTCCGCGCTCCGCGCACCCGCGCCCAGCCAGCTCGTCCTCGATCTGAGCGGCCTGGTCCGCCTGTCACCGGCGGCCGCGCAGGCCCTGTGCCGGTTCGCCGAGGTCGCCGCCGCGCACGGCCGGATGCTCCTCATCGCCTCCTGCCCCGCCGAGGTCGCTGCCGCGCTGGCCCGGGCACGGCCGCCCGGGCGCACCGTGTGCGCGCTGCAACCGACGGTGTCCGACGCCCTGAGCGTCTGCCTCGCCGCGGCCGCCACCCCTGGCGGCCCCCACCTGCGGCCGCACGCCGTGCAGATGCGCCACGAGCTGCTCGCGCACGCCCTGGTGGGCCGCGCGCAGGGCGTTCTCACGGAGCGGTACGGCCTGCGCACCGCCGACCGTGCCGCCGGGCTGCTCAGGTGCGTCGGCCGCGCACACGGAGTCGGCACCGTCCGGCTCGCGGCGGCGCTCGTCCAGGCGCCGCCCTCACGCACCGGCCGGCCCTGGTTCCCGGGCCGCGTACGGCTGCCCGCGCCCGCCGTCGGGTTCGTCAGCGCGACCGTGGACCGCCCGCCGTCGCTGGCGGCGTTCCTCAACGGCCTCCGGGACGCCGTCTGTGCGATCACCAGCACGGGCATGGCCGACGTCCAGCTCATCGACGCGAGCGACAACACGCTGTGGCTTGAGTCCTCCTGCGGCCTGCCCACCGAGTTCGTGGACTTCTTCGCCGTGATCGACGACACCACCACCGCCTGCGGGCACGCGGCGCGCAAGTGTGAACGGGTCGTCGTCGAGGACGTCGCCACCGCGCCGGACTTCGACGAGGCCTCCCGGGCGGTGCTGCTCGCCGCCCACAGCCGCTCGCTGCAGTGCACCCCGATCCCGGGCCCCGCGGGCCGGCCTCAGGGCATGGTCTCCACCCACCACGACCAGCCCGGACACGCCTACACGGGGGCCGAACTCGGCGCGCTCGACCAGGTGGCCCGGGAGGCGGGGGTGTGGCTGGACTGGTACCGGACGACCACCGTCCGGGACGCCCTGGAAGAACTGCACCACCGGGCACAGCAGGCCTGAGGGCGGGCGGGCACGGCGCAGGGCCGGTGTGAACGGCATTCACACCGGCCCTGCCGGGTCGTACGGGTCGTACGGCCCCTCAGCCGCACTGGCAGGGGGCGCCCGACTGGCACCCGCAGCCGCAGCCCGAGCCGCAGCCGCACGCGCCGATCAGCGGAAGGCTTGCGGTCTTGGCGGGCTGGTCGGTCTCGCGCTCCTGCGTGGGGTCGGGCGTGGTGCTGGGGGATTCGGCCATGGGTCCCTCCTTGACACTGGGGCAGGGATGCCCTCGCCCATTCCATGCCCGGATCGCCAGGCGCATCAACGGCGCACAGAGGCGCCCACGCGCCCCCGGCGCCGCCCCGGAGCTCCCGGAGCCGACCGGAGCGTCCGCCCGGCCCGCCGCCCAGACCCCGCCCAGGCGGGTCTCAGGCCCCCTCGACGCCCGTCACCGGCTGGATGTCCGCCTGCAGCTCGTCCGCGTGCTCGCCCGTGACCAGGTAGACGACCCGCTTGGCGACGGCCACGGCGTGGTCGGCGTACCGCTCGTAGTAGCGGCCGAGCAGGGTGACGTCCACCGCGGTCTCGATGCCGTGCTTCCAGCGCTCGTCGATCAGGTGCTGGAACAGCGTGCGGTGCAGCAGGTCCATCTCGTCGTCGTCCTGCTCGAGCTGCAGCGCGAGGTCGACGTCCTTGGTGATGATCACCTCGGCCGCCTTCGCCATCAGGCGCTGCGCGAGCTGGCCCATCTCCAGGATCGTGGCGTGCAGGTCCTGCGGCACCCCGCGCGCGGGGAAGCGCAGCCGGGCCAGCTTCGCCACGTGCTGGGCGAGGTCGCCGGACCGCTCCAGGTCGGCGGACATGCGCAGCGACGTGACGACGATACGGAGGTCCGTCGCCACCGGCTGCTGCCGCGCGAGCAGGGCTATGGCCCGCGCCTCCAGGTCGTGCTGAAGCTCGTCGACCTTCTGGTCCGCCTCGATCACGCTCTCGGCCAGCTTCAGGTCGGCGTCCAGGATCGCGGTCGTGGCGCGCCCGATCGCCGACCCGACCAGCCGGGCCATCTCCACCAGACCGTCGCCGATCGAGTCAAGTTCCTCGTGGTACGCGTCCCGCATCAGGGTTCCCTCTCATAGGTGTGCTTGGTCCCCACGCTCCCACGTTCTGCCCCGCACGCGTCCGTTTCCGCCACCCCAAATGAACCAATCCTGGCCCCAAGGTGAACTCTGGGCGACGAGTGTCCGAGGTCGCACCTCGACGGCTGTGGTCATGTCGTACACCCTGCTTAACCTGGAGGCATGGACGTGAACGCGGCGGTCGCCGCAGCGGCAGCGATCGCCGGGGTGCTCACCGGTGTCATCGCCATGCTGGCGTTCCGCTGGAGCGAACGCGACCAGAAGCGACCGACCAGGACTTCCTTGCACACCGATCCCGTACTCCCGCCCGGCGTGGACACCGTACTGTCCGTGCTCCGCTCCTCCGCCGTCGTCCTCGACGAGGCCGACACCGTGGTCAAGGCCAGTTCCGCCGCCTACGCCCTCGGGCTGGTCCGCGGCGGCAAGCTCTCCGTGGAACCCATGCTCCAGATGGCCCGGGACACGAGAAGGGACGGCGAGATACGGCAGGTCGAGCTGGACCTGCCCCGGCGCGGCACGGGACGGGGCGAGGCCCTCGCCGTCTCCGCGCGCGTGGCCCCGCTCGGCTCCCGCCTGGTCCTGCTGCTGGTCGAGGACCTGACCGAGGCCCGAAGGATCGAGGCCGTACGGCGCGACTTCGTGGCGAACGTCAGTCATGAGCTGAAGACGCCCGTCGGCGCGCTCTCCCTCCTCTCCGAGGCGGTCATGGACGCCTCGGACGACCCCGAGGCCGTGCAGCGCTTCGCGGGCCGCATGCAGATCGAGGCGACCCGCCTGACCAACCTGGTCCAGGAACTGATCGACCTCTCCCGGGTGCAGAACGACGACCCGCTGGAGGACGCCGAGCCCGTCCGCGTGGACGAGCTGGTCGCCGAGGCCATGGACCGCTGCCGCCACCAGGCCGGCACCAAGCAGATCACCATGGCCGCCGGTGGAACGGCCGATCTGCACGTCTGGGGCAACCGGGGCCAGCTGGCCGCGGCCCTCGGCAACCTGGTCGAGAACGCCGTGAACTACTCCCCGGCCCGCACCCGCGTGGGCATAGCCGCCCGCCGGGTCAGCGCGCCCGGCGGCGACACGATCGAGCTCGCCGTGACGGACCAGGGGATCGGCATCTCCGAAAAGGACAAGGAGCGCGTCTTCGAGCGCTTCTACCGCGTCGACCCGGCCCGCTCCCGGGCCACCGGAGGCACCGGTCTGGGTCTCGCGATCGTCAAGCACGTGGTCGCCTCGCACGGCGGGGAGGTCACGGTCTGGAGCGCCGAAGGCCAGGGCTCCACCTTCACCCTCAAGCTGCCGGAGGCGGGTGCGGCCCGCGACCGTGCGTCGCAGCACCCCGACCCCGACCTCGGTGACGAGGCCGGCACCACCGAGTCATCCCCGTACGAACCGCTTCCCGCCCCGGAGGTCCTTCCGTGACCCGAGTGCTCGTCGTCGAGGACGAGGAGTCCTTCTCCGACGCCCTGTCGTACATGCTCCGCAAGGAGGGCTTCGAGGTCGCCGTCGCGGCCACGGGCCCCGACGGACTCGACGAGTTCGAGCGCAACGGCGCCGACCTCGTCCTCCTCGACCTGATGCTGCCGGGGCTGCCCGGCACCGAGGTGTGCCGCCAGCTGCGCGGCCGCTCCAACGTCCCCGTGATCATGGTGACGGCCAAGGACAGCGAGATCGACAAGGTCGTCGGCCTCGAAATAGGAGCCGACGACTACGTCACCAAGCCGTTCTCCTCGCGTGAGCTGGTCGCCCGCATCCGTGCCGTGCTGCGCCGCCGGGGCGAGCCGGAGGAGGTCACCCCGGCCGCGCTCGAGGCCGGCCCGGTCCGCATGGACGTCGACCGCCACGTGGTGACGGTCAGCGGCTCCAAGGTCGACCTCCCGCTCAAGGAGTTCGACCTGCTGGAGATGCTGCTGCGCAACGCCGGCCGCGTCCTGACCCGCATGCAGCTCATCGACCGCGTCTGGGGCGCGGACTACGTCGGCGACACCAAGACCCTGGACGTCCACGTCAAGCGTCTGCGCGCCAAGATCGAACCGGACCCGGGCGCGCCGCGCTACCTGGTGACGGTGCGCGGGCTGGGCTACAAGTTCGAGCCGTAGGCCATACCCGTAGGCCATACCCGTAGGCCATACCCGTAGGCCATATCCGTAGGCCGTACCCGTAGGCCGTACCCCTAAGCCGAACCCGTAGGCCGCACCGGCCGGACGCGCCGTGTGTGCACACACCCGGCCGTACGACGAAGGGCGGCACCCCGTTGGGGGTGCCGCCCTTCGCCGTACGGCTGCTCAGTGGCCGGCGGCCGACTGCGACGCGGAGTCGCTGGGGGACGTGCCCGTGCCCGCCGTGTCGCTCGCGGTGGCCGACGGGGACGCCTTGCCGTGCTTGCCAGGCTTGGCGCTGCCGGAGGCGGTGGCGCCCGGGGCCGGGGAGGCCGTCGGCGCGCCGGACGGGATCTGGCTCGGGCCCCACTTGTCGAAGTAGCTGGTGGCCGGCACCACGAAGGCGCGCAGGCTCACGGCACCGGTCTTGCTGAAGGTGAAGGTGATCTTCTGGGCGTTGCCGTTCTGGACGGACTGGCGGCCGTTGGGGATCTCGGCGGAGGCGTTGCCCTGGCCGCCGAGGATCAGCGAACCGTGTGCCGGGACGGTCAGGCTGCCGCCCTTGGCGGGGGTCAGCTTCACCGTCTCGGTGCTGCCGGGGATGGCGATCGACTGCAGGGTCTCCGGGTCGGCCCCCTCGTTGTACAGGGTCGCCGAGACCACCGCCGGGCCCGTCGAGTTCAGGTCGGGCTGGGTGATGACCGTGGCGTTCTGGACCTTGATGTTGCCGACCGTGGTCGCCGCGTTGTCCGGCTTGACCCCCAGGGTCTGCGAGTCGTTGCCGGCACCACAGGCGGCGAGCGAGGCGATCGAGAAGACGATGGCGGAGGCGGCGAGGGCGCCGCGTCGAAGGCTGCTGCTCACGGCGGCGGCAACTCCTTGAACGCAGGGGCGGCTCCCCTTATAAAGCCGCCCTAAGTGTCTGTCAGCGGCCCCAGGTTACCGAGCCGTTCCCACGCCGCCGCACCCGACCCTCCCCAAGCGTCCTGCTTGCCTCCGGCTGGGGGTACTGCGAGCGCGTCGTCACTCTGGTCACAAGTGACTCTCCAGTCACTTGTGACAGGCACTCGTCCGCCATTCGGATAACCGCGCGCAAAATTTCCGTGAAGGAATGCGCGACCACCCCCGATATCGATCACTCGGGGCCCTCCGGGCGGCTGTTGATCAATTCCGGAATCGGCCCGGATCGCCCCCGGCGCACCGAACGGAGTAGCGGAAGTCGCACGCTTGGAAGCAGACAAATCGGGACGTTCAGCCACTTGGAGACGGCTCCGGGAGTGTGTAGCGTACGCCTTTCACCCTGCCCGCAGAGCCCCTCTCACCTGCGAATTCCCGGTTCCGCAGGGTCCCCGCAGCACGTTCCGGTCGCAGTTGTCAAGCCCCGAGATATGCCCTGACCTGCGAAAACGCCATTCAGAAGACGCCGTATCCGTGTTACCCTGGATAGCCACGGAAGGGGTACCTGTCACATGACGTTCAAGGTTGGCGACACCGTGGTCTATCCCCATCACGGGGCCGCGCTGATCGAGGCCATCGAAACTCGCCAGATCAAAGGCGTGGACAAGACCTACTTGGTGCTGAAGGTCGCCCAGGGTGACCTGACGGTGCGTGTGCCAGCGGACAATGCTGAGTTCGTGGGTGTGCGTGATGTGGTCGGTCAGGACGGGCTGGACCGGGTCTTCGAGGTGCTGCGGGCGCCGTACGCCGAGGAGCCCACGAACTGGTCCCGTCGCTACAAGGCAAACCTGGAGAAGCTCGCCTCGGGCGATGTCATCAAGGTCGCGGAAGTCGTGCGTGACCTGTGGCGTCGTGAGCGCGAGCGCGGACTCTCCGCCGGTGAGAAGCGCATGCTCGCCAAGGCTCGCCAGATCCTGGTGAGCGAGCTGGCTCTCGCGGAGAACACGAACGAGGACAAGGCCGAGGCCCTGCTCGACGAGGTGCTCGCCTCCTGACGCGCCACGGCGGCGATCCTTCGCCTCCGCCACGCTCAGCACAGTGAAATGCCGCGGTGCCCGATGACACTGATCCTGTCGCCGGGCGCTGCGGCATGTTCGTACCCGTGGCCTCGTGCCGGTGGCGCCGGATGTGCCGAGAGCGCCGGATCCCTCGAAAGAGCCCCGCTCTTCGGTGTTCTTCGGAAAGCCCCCGCGAAGCAAGCCCCCCGATACTTGATGTGCCGGGCCCGGGCAGATGGCTCGACCAGGGTCACGGAAGGGGTCCGGTCAAGGCGTCGCGCCCGGCACTCCTCCAGGCCATACCCACCTAGGTCGAGCACACAAACCTGACAGGAACCGATGTCTGACGAATCGCGCCCTTCGCCCGCGCAGACCCCCGTCGCCGCCGTGATTCCGGCCGCCGGCCGGGGCGTACGCCTCGGTCCGGGCGCTCCCAAGGCGCTCCGCGCGCTGAACGGCACGCCCATGCTCATCCACGCGGTGCGCGCGCTCGCCGCGTCCCGCCATGTCCAACTGGTGGTGGTCGTGGCCCCGCCGGACGGCGCCGCCGAGGTCAAGTCCCTGCTCGACGCGCACGCGCTGCCCGAGAGGACCGATTTCCTGGTCGTGCCCGGAGGGGAGAGCCGCCAGGAATCGGTCGGGCTCGGCCTGGGCGCCCTGCCCCCCGAGTACGGGGTCGTCCTCGTCCACGACGCGGCGCGCCCGCTCGTCCCCGTCGACACGGTGGACGCGGTCATCGAGGCCGTACGCGACGGCGCCCCCGCCGTGGTGCCCGCGCTGCCGCTCGCCGACACGGTGAAGGAAGTCGAGCCGGCGGCCGTCGCCGGCGACCCGGAACCGGTGGTCGCCACCCCGGAGCGCGCCCGCCTGCGCGCCGTCCAGACGCCCCAGGGCTTCGACCGCGCGACCCTGGTCCGCGCCCATGAGACGGTCACCGACAACGTCACCGACGACGCGAGCATGGTGGAACAGCTCGGTCTGACGGTGGTGGCCGTCCCCGGTCACGAGGAGGCCTTCAAGGTCACCCGCCCCCTCGACCTGGTCCTCGCCGAGGCGGTCCTGACCCGCAGGAGGCTCAACGATGGCTTCTGAACGGCCCGTGGTCCTTCCCCAGGTCGGCATCGGCACCGACATCCACGCCTTCGCCGAGGGCCGCGAGCTGTGGTGCGCGGGTCTGAAGTGGGAGGGCGAGGGGCCGGGCCTGGCCGGGCACTCCGACGCCGACGTCGTCGCCCACGCCGCCTGCAACGCCCTCTTCTCCGCCGCCGCACTCGGTGACCTGGGGCAGCACTTCGGTACCGGCCGCCCCGAGTGGTCCGGCGCCTCCGGGGTGACCCTGCTCACCGAGGCCGCCCGGATCGTGCGTGCGGCCGGCTTCACGATCGGCAACATCGCCGTCCAGGTGGTCGGCCCCCGCCCGAAGATCGGCAAGCGCCGGGACGAGGCCCAGAAGATCCTCTCGGAGGCGGCGGGCGCTCCCGTCTCCGTCTCCGGCGCCACGACGGACGGCCTCGGCTTCCCGGGCCGCGAGGAGGGCCTGATGGCGGTGGCGACGGCACTCGTGGTGCGGGTGAGCTGAGAGCGTGCGAGGGTACCCGGAGAGTCACCGCGAGTCACCGCCGACCCTGGCTTTCCGGAGGTACCCATGTCCGCCGCCCTGCCCGACCGCGTCAAGTCCCTGCTCGACGGCAAGGTGTTCATCGTCGTCGGCACGCTGCAGCCAGACGGCAGCCCGCAGATGTCCCCGGTCTGGGTGAAGCGCGAAGGCGACCACGTCCTCTTCTCCACGACGGTCGACCGCCGCAAGTACCTGAACCTCGACCGCGACGCCCGCGTGACGGTGGTCGTCATGAACCCCGACCAGCCCTACGAGTACGCCGAGATCCGCGGCACCGCCGACATGACGACGGACGGCGGCCAGGACCTCATCGACGAACTGAGCCAGAAGTACACGGGGAAGAAGTACGCCGACTTCAACCCCGCCTCCGCTCAGGACGCCGAGCGTGTGGTCGTACGGATCACGCCGCAGAAGGTCGTCGGGATGAGGTGACGACGCGGCCCGCGGCCCGCCATTGTGGGTAAGGGGCGTGAGGCACCCTCCCGCGCCCACTACCCTGGAGGGGTGACCATTCGCCTGTACGACACCAGCGCCCGGCAGATCCGTGACTTCACCCCCCTCAGGGCGGGTTGTGTCTCGATCTACCTGTGTGGCGCCACGGTGCAGGCGGCACCCCACATCGGGCACATCCGCTCGGGCCTGAACTTCGACATCATGCGCCGCTGGTTCGCCTACCGCGGCTACGAGGTGACGTTCGTCCGGAACGTCACGGACATCGACGACAAGATCATCACCAAGGCCCATGAGCAGGGCCGGCCGTGGTGGTCGATCGGCTACGAGAACGAGCGGGCGTTCAACGACGGCTACACCGCCCTCGGGTGCCTGCCGCCGACGTACGAACCGCGCGCGACCGGCCATGTCACCGAGATGGTCGAGATGATGCAGCGCCTGATCGAGCGCGGGCACGCCTACGCGGTCGACGGCAACGTCTACTTCGACGTGCGCTCCTTCCCGCACTACCTGCAGCTGTCCAGGCAGGAGCTGGACAACCTGCTGCAGCCGTCCGGAGAGGGCGAGACCGGCAAGCGGGATCCGCGGGACTTCGCCATGTGGAAGGCCGCCAAGCCCGGCGAGCCGACCTGGCCGACCCCCTGGGGAGAAGGCCGCCCCGGCTGGCACCTGGAGTGCTCGGCGATGGCGCACAAGTACCTGGGCTCCGCCTTCGACATCCACGGCGGCGGCCTGGACCTGATCTTCCCGCACCACGAGAACGAGATCGCGCAGGCCAAGGCCTACGGCGACGACTTCGCCCAGTACTGGGTGCACAACGCCTGGGTGACCATGGCCGGCGACAAGATGTCCAAGTCGCTCGGCAACAGCGTCCTCGTGAGCGAGATGGTCAAGCAGTGGCGGCCCATCGTGCTGAGGTACTACCTCGGCACCCCGCACTACCGCTCGATGATCGAGTACAGCGAGGAGTCGCTGCGCGAGGCCGAGTCCGCGTTCGCGCGGATCGAGGGCTTCGTGCAGCGGGTCACCGAGCTGGCCGGCAAGAACGTGGAGCCGGCCGACCAGGTGCCGCCCGCCTTCGCCGAGGCGATGGACGACGACCTGGGTGTCCCGCAGGCCCTGGCCGTGGTGCACACCACCGTCCGGCAGGGCAACAGCGCGCTCGCCGCCGACGACAAGGACGCCGCCGTCGCCCGCCTCGCCGAGGTGCGCGCCATGCTCGGCGTCCTCGGCCTGGACCCGCTGGACGCCCAGTGGGCGGGGGAGTCCGAGAAGGGCGAGGACCTGCACGGCGTGGTCGACAGCCTCGTACGGCTCGTCCTGGACCAGCGCGAGTCGGCCCGCGCCCGCAAGGACTGGGCCACCGCCGACACCATCCGCGACCAGCTCAACCAGTCCGGCCTCGTCATCGAGGACAGCCCGCAGGGCCCGCGCTGGACCCTCGGTCAGCGCTGACCCCTGCTTGATCGACTGTGCCGCCCGGCCTCCCGGGCGGCACACTGCATAAGACGTACGTACGACGCTCACGGAGACGAGTTACTCATGGCCGCGAACAACCGCCGCATGTCCGGCAAGAAGGGCGCGCAGGTCGGCAGCGGCGGCAAGCGGCGCCGGGGCCTGGAGGGCAAGGGACCGACCCCGCCCGCCGAGATGCGCAAGGGCCACGCCAAGCAGCGCGCCGCCGCGGCCAAGGTCCGCCGTGGCCAGGGCCGCACGCAGCCGCGCCGGGGCGGCGGCAGGTCCAGCTCCGAGCTGGTCGTCGGGCGCAACCCGGTCGTCGAAGCCCTGCGCGGGGGCGTGCCCGCCTCCACCCTCTACGTCCAGCAGTTCATCGACAACGACGAGCGCGTCCGTGAGGCCCTCCAGCTCGCCGCCGAGCGCGGTGGCATCAACCTGATGGAGGCCCCGCGCCCCGAGCTGGACCGCATGACCAACGGCCTCAACCACCAGGGCCTGGTGCTGCAGGTCCCGCCGTACGAGTACGCGCACCCCGAGGACCTGCTCGACGCCGCCGCCGACGAGGGCGAGGACCCGCTGGTCGTCGCGCTCGACGGCGTCACCGACCCGCGCAACCTCGGCGCGGTCGTCCGCTCCGTCTGCGCCTTCGGCGGTCACGGCGTCGTGGTGCCCGAGCGCCGCTCGGCCGGCATGACCGCCGGAGCCTGGAAGACCTCCGCGGGTACGGCCGCCCGCACGCCGGTCGCCCGCGCCACCAACCTCACCCGCACGCTGGAGTCCTACAAGAAGGCCGGCCTCACGGTCGTCGGCCTGGCGGCCGAGGGCGAGTCCGAACTCGGCGAGCTGGACGCCCTCGAGGGCCCGGTCGTCGTCGTGGTCGGCAGTGAGGGCAAGGGCCTGTCCCGCCTGGTCGGCGAAACCTGCGACGTCCGCGTCCGCATCCCGATGCCGGGTGGCGCGGAGTCGTTGAACGCCGGTGTGGCGGCGGGCATCGTGCTCTACGAGGCGGCCCGCAGGCGAAGCTGAGACGGCGGCACGCCGACGGGAGTGAACATCCGTCCGGTGCCTCACCCTTGCGGGCTAATTCTGGCGCCCATGTGCCGTTAGAGGCCGCTTTGACGGGGTCCGGACACATCCGCCCGGTCAAAGCAGTGTCCTAACTCCACGTCACTCGGTTAGATGAGTGTGGACACCAGAACACCCCGCACACCCACGGGGGACCGCTCGTCGGGATACGACGACGCTCCCGCGCTGAGCATGGTGAAGGTGCCGAGCGATCCGGCGCAGGTCATCGTCAACCACCCCAGCTTCCGCGTGCAGCTGGGTGCGTCGGCGAGGCGCACCCAATCGCCGCGGATCGCCCGGCATCTGAGCGCCGCCCAGGACGCCGCCCGGTCGCCCGGCACGGCGGGCCGGCCGGGCGCCGGTGCCGGCCGTCGCCGCCCCGTCGTGTGGAGCGGCAGGTCCGCGCCCGACGACACCGGCGCCCACCGGCTCCTCCAGGCCGTGCGGGGCAGCAGCGTCCGCCACGCCGAGGAGCCCGAGGCCGGCGCCACCCGGGTCATCCCGCGCGTCGGGACCGGTTACGGCGACGCCTACGAAGACCTGGACCAGACCGTCGAGAGCCCGGTCGTGGGCCACCAGCGCACCGCCCCCGACGGCACCCGGCTGCTGCCGCACATGCGCACGGCCGGCGGTGCCTATGACGACCCCCCCTACGCGGACTCCGGCTTCCAGCCGTACGACGACGACGATTACGACGACTACGACGACTACGACGACCGTGTCGGCCCGTCCGCCCCCGGCGCCCCCCGCGCCGGCCGCCACCAGGGCGACGACCCGGCCCGGCACGCCTACTACCCGGGCCGCCGGATGAACCTCGGCGTCGTCCTCCTCCCGCTGCGGATCTTCCTCGGCTTCATCTCCATCTACGCCGGCATGGGCAAGCTCTGCGACCCCGTCTACTTCGACGGCGGCAAGCGCGGCTCGATGGTCAAGTGGCTCAACACCCTGCACCCGTGGGACGTCGCCGAGCCGCTGCGCCAGTTCGCCCTGCACCACCCCGTGGGCTCCGGGCTGGTCATCGCCTTCCTCCAGGTGGTCGTGGGCGTCCTCACGATCCTCGGTTGCTGGCAGCGCGTGGCCGCGGTCGTCGGCGCCCTGCTCTCCGCCGCGCTGATCGTCACCGTCAGCTGGAAGACGGTCCCCGCCTACGACGCCCCCGACATCATCTACATGGCCGCCTGGTCGCCCCTGGTCATCGCGGGCGCGCCCGTCTACTCCGTGGACGGCCGTCTCGCCGCCGGTGCCTGGCGCCGCCTCGGCCCGCGCGCCGACATCTTGGACCTGCGCCGCTACGTCCTGCGCCGCGGCGCCCTGATCACGGTCGTCACCGTCGGTGTCACGCTGCTCCTCGGCTCCCTGCTCGGCGGTGCCGTACGCGACTCCAGCCGTGTGGTGGTCCCCGGCCCGGGCGAGGCCCCGCGCAACAACCTCCCCGGCTCCCCGCTCCCGCAGGAGTCGGGCAAGCAGCACAAGAAGGCCCCGGCCACCTCCAGCTCGCCCACGGGCGGCGCCACGGCCGGCGCGAGCCCGTCCGGCGCGGCGACGACCCCGGGTGCCACCCGGTCCGCCGGCGGCACGACCACGACCCCCAGCCAGACCCAGGGCACCGTGGGCCAGGTCCCGCCGCGCCAGTCCTCCCCGACGGGCGGTGTCCCGAGCTCCACGGCGGGACCGACCAGCACCGGCGGTACGTCGACCGGGGGCAGCTCCTCCTCGGGCGGTGCCGGCGGCTCGGGCGGCTCCTCGTCCTCGGGCCAGCAGGGCCTGGTGGGCGGCCTGCTGGGCTGACGGAACGCCACGCGGAAGGGCCCCGTACCCGAAGGCTTCCGTTCTAGTGGTCGTCGCAACACCCCAGTTCAGGGGATGCGATGGACTTCGAGATTCGGAAGGTGCGGAGCCCTCAGGGCCGCAAGAAGCT
>NZ_JBEYYJ010000036.1:0-106800 GCF_040645475.1 Streptomyces sp. NPDC046759
TGCTCGTTCGACATGATCTGCAGGCCCGGCCGGGCCAGCTCGGCGCGCATGAGCAGCGCCATCACGCCACCGATCAGGAAGAACGCGAACGACGTCACGAGGTACATCGTCCCGATCGTCTTGTGGTCGGTGGTCGTCAGCCACTTCACCACGGCGTTGCCGGGTTGCTTGCGCCTGACCGGCATCTCGTCCGCGTACGAGCCTTCAGCTGCCGCGGCACCCTGGGGTTCGTTGAGGATGCTCACAGGTTGTTCGTCTCCCGGTTCTTCTCGTGGCTCGTCTGCGCGATGCCGGCGGGAATGTAACCGGTCTGCCCCTTCTTGGCGAGGTCCTGGAGATGCTTCTGGTAAGCCGCCGGGGAGACGACCTTCACGTTGAACAGCATCCGCGAGTGGTCGACGCCGCAGAGCTCAGCACACTTGCCGAGGAAGGTGCCCTCGTGGTTGGGGGTCACCTGGAACGCGTTGGTGTGGCCCGGGATGACGTCCTGCTTCATCAGGAACGGCACCACCCAGAAGGAGTGGATGACGTCGCGGGAGGTCAGGACGAAGCGGACCGTCTTGCCCTCGGGGAGCCAGAGCGTCGGACCGGGGTTGCCCGTCTGCGGGTTGCGCGTGGCGGGGGTACCGACGTCGTAGACACCGCCGGCGTTCGCCGGGAAGTCCTTCTTGAACCGGTCCGGAATGGCGTTCAGGTTCGCGTCGGTCTTGGCGTCGCCGGAGACACCGGGGACGCTCTCGATGTAGTTGAAGCCCCAGCTCCACTGGAAGCCGACCACGTTGATCGTGACGTCGGGCTTCTTGTCGAGGCTGAGGAGCTTCGTCTCGTCCCGGGCCGTGAAGTAGAAGAGCACCGAGATGATGATGATCGGGACCACCGTGTACAGGGCCTCGATCGGCATGTTGTACCGGGTCTGCGGAGGTACCTCGACCTTGGTGCGGCTGCGCCGGTGGAACATGGCGCTCCACAGGATCAGGCCCCACACCAGCACGCCGACGGCGAGCGCGGCAGCCCAGGAGCCCTGCCACAGCGAGAGGATCCGCGGAGCCTCTTCCGTGGTCGGGGTGGGCATGCCAAGGCGGGGGAAGTCCTTGTATGTGCAACCGGTTGCGGTCGCCAGGACCAGGCCCGCGGTCAGTGCCTGCAGCAGCTTCCGCCGCATCGGGCGCCGCGGCGAGCGGTCGGAGCCGTTGGGACTCACGTAGCGCCTTCCCGAGAGTCTCGCCCGCGCGGTCGGCTGCGGCCTTCTCGCTGGTCGGTCGCCGCCCTGCGTCGGGCAGGGGTTTGGATGTTTATGCGGACCAAACCCTAGCCGACGCCCTCCGGGCGCTCGCGGGGAGGGGGGCATACGCGTCGCCTGTCACTCGGTTGGGGTGGGAATCGGCGTCCAATAGCTCGGGTTGTGGGGGTTTGGCGGGCGGGTGGGGGTGCGCGGCGAATCTCGTGCGGTCCCCGCGCCCCCTTCCTCCCACCAGCGATTTAACGTTGCTGTGTGTCCTACTTCGACGCTGCTTCCGCCGCTCCCCTCCACCCCGTCGCCCGGCAGGCGCTGTTGGCCTCCCTCGACGAGGGGTGGGCCGATCCGGCCCGGCTCTACCGGGAGGGCCGGAAGGCCCGTATCTTGCTCGACGCCGCCCGGGAGGCGGCTGCCGAGGCGATCGGCTGCCGGGCGGACGAAGTGGTGTTCACCTCGTCGGGCACCAGGGCCGTACACAGCGGGATCGCAGGGGCGTTGGCCGGGCGGCGGCGGGTCGGACGCCACCTGATCGTGTCAGCGGTCGAACACTCCTCCGTCCTCCATTCGGCGGAGGTGTTCGAGGCGGACGGCGGGACGGTGACCCGGGTGCCGGTGGACCGGGCGGGCACCGTGGACCCGTCGGGGTACACGGGCGCCCTCCGCCCGGACACCGCACTCGCGGTGCTCCAGTCGGCCAACCACGAGGTGGGGACCGTACAGCCGGTGGCGGAGGTGGCCGAGGTGTGCCGGGCGGCCGGGGTGCCGTTGCTGGTGGACGCGGCGCAGTCGCTGGGGTGGGGGCCCGTCGACGGCGGCTGGTCGCTGCTCGCGGCCAGCGCGCACAAGTGGGGCGGCCCGTCCGGGGTCGGGCTGCTCGTCGTGCGCAAGGGGGTGCGGTTCGCCGCTCAAGGCCCCGCCGACGAGCGGGAGTCGGGGCGGTCGCCCGGGTTCGAGAACATCCCGGCGGTCGTGGCGGCCGTGGCCTCACTGCGGGCGGTGCGCGCCGAGGCGGCCCAGGAGGCGGTACGGCTGCGGGCGCTGACGGAGCGGATCCGGGCGCGGGTGCCGCAGCTGGTGCCGGACGTGGAGGTCGTCGGCGACCCCGAGCGGCGGCTGCCCGGCATCGTCACCTTCTCCTGCCTCTACGTCGACGGCGAGGCGCTGCTGCACGAGCTGGACCGGGAGGGATTCTCCGTCTCCTCCGGCTCCTCCTGCACGAGCAGCACCCTGACGCCCAGCCACGTGCTGAAGGCCATGGGCGTGCTGAGCGAGGGGAACGTACGGGTGTCACTGCCGGGGGGCGCGGCCGAGGCGGACGTGGAGCGCTTCCTGGAGGTGCTGCCGGTGGCCGTCGCGGGGGTCCGGGAGAAGCTGGGCGCCCCGGCGCCCGAGACGGCCGTGGGGGCCGAGGAGCTGGTCGTCGACTCCCTCGGCAAACGCTGCCCCGTCCCGGTCATCGAACTGGCCAAGGTGTTCGGGCAGGTGCCGGTGGGCGGCACGGTGCGTGTGCTCTCGGACGACGAGGCGGCCCGGCTGGACATCCCGGCGTGGTGCGAGATGCGGGGGCAGGAGTACGTCGGGGAGGAGCCGGCGCCCAGGGGTACGGCGTATGTCGTACGGCGGGTGAGCTGAGCCCGCCCCCGGCGTACGGCGGGTGAGCCGAGCGCACCCCCGAAGGGGTGCGGGGGACTGCGCGACCAGCCCCACGCACCCGCGGTCGAGAACGGCGAATCCGACGCGGACGAGCGGTCGGCCCCCGGCCTCAGACGAGGTGGGCCCGAACCTCCTGGGCGGCGTCGTCCCCGTACGCCTTGGTGAAGCGCTCCATGAAGTGCCCGCGGTACAGCCGGTACTCCTGCGTCCCCACGGTCTCGATGACCAGCGTCGCCAGCATGCAGCCCACCTGGGCGGCGCGCTCCAGCGAGACACCCCAGGCCAGTCCGGACAGGAACCCCGCGCGGAAGGCGTCGCCGACTCCCGTGGGGTCCGCCTTGCGCTCCTCCTCGGGGCAGCCGACCTCGATCGGGTCCTCGCCGGCGCGCTCGATGCGCACGCCGCGCGAGCCGAGCGTGGTGACGCGGTGGCCGACCCTGTCCAGGATGTCGGCGTCGCTCCAGCCGGTCTTGGTCTCGATGAGGCCCTTCTCGTACTCGTTGGAGAACAGGTACGTCGCGCCGTCCAGCAGCACCCGGATCTCGTCGCCGGCCATCCGGGCGATCTGCTGGGAGAAGTCGGCGGCGAAGGGGATCGCGCGGGCGCGGCACTCCTCCGTGTGGCGGAGCATCGCCTCGGGGTCGTCGGCGCCGATCAGGACCAGGTCGAGGCCGCCGACGCGGTCGGCGACGGTCTTCAGCTCGATGAGGCGGGCCTCGCTCATCGCGCCGGTGTAGAAGGAGCCGATCTGGTTGTGGTCGGCGTCGGTGGTGCACACGAAGCGGGCGGTGTGCAGGGTCTCGGAGATCCGGACCGAGTCGGTGTCCACACCGTGCCGGTCGAGCCAGGAGCGGTACTCGTCGAAGTCGAAGCCCGCGGAGCCGACCAGGACCGGCCTGGTGCCGAGCTGGCCCATGCCGAAGGCGATGTTCGCGCCGACGCCGCCGCGGCGCACGTCCAGGTTGTCGACGAGGAAGGAGAGCGAAACCGTGTGCAGCTGGTCCGCGACGAACTGGTCGGCGAAACGGCCGGGGAAGGTCATGAGGTGGTCAGTGGCGATGGAGCCGGTGACTGCGATGCGCACGACGGGGACTCTCCTGCGGGAGGCTGGGTTGACAGTTCACGCTACCCGTTCGGCCGTCCGCGCTGCAGCAGGCGAAACTACCCGATAGTAGATCTTTCTTCGCGGCACGGAGCAGGCCTACCGTGCGGTCATGACGAACCTCAAGTTCCGCTCCACCGCCCCGGCCGACCTCGAGGGCGACCTCGCCGCGCTGCGGGGCGACTGCGCCCGGATGGCTCCGCACTGGGCGGCGCCCGAGCATCCGAAGGCCCGGCCGGTGCCGTTGTCCCTGCTCCACGGGGTGACCGTGCCGGCACGGTCCGCGCGGCTGCTGGACGCGATGTCGGACTACGGCGACTGACGCGCGGGGCGCAATCCGCAGGGAACCGCACGCTCCCCTCCCGCGTCCCATCGCCGTCCTCCACGCGGGGGATGCGGGATACGACCAGCGAGGAGCGATGCGGTGAACACCGAGCACCCCGAGAACCGCGAGCACTCCGAGGGCTTCGAGCGTGCCGAGGACGCAGGGAGCGCCGGGAGCGCGGCGAGCCAGGAGGACGTCGAGGACTCCGGGAAGCCCGGGCCGGCGGCGGCTGCGGCGGACGCCGCCGAGAGCCCCGAGGTCGCCGGTGACGCCGACGGCCCGGAGGACGGACGGGCCGGCCGGCGGCGGTCGCGCCTCGCGGTGGTCTGCGTCGCCGCCGCCGTGCTGCTGGTCGGCGGTGGCGGCGCCTACCTCGTGGCGGCCCACGGCGCGGGCGGCGCCACGGGCGGCCCCGGGACGGCCGGTTCCCGCGCCACTCCCCCGCCGCTCGCGCTGGACGGCTGGAGCGGCACGGGCGGCATCGCTCCGGGCGAACCGGACCCGTACGGGGCGACGTACGTCGCCCGGGGCGAGCTGCCGGCCGGGCCCGGCTCCGCGCCGGTGTACGTGCCGAAGGGCGAGGTGGGCAAGGACGCGGTGGCCCGGCTGGCCAAGGCGCTGGGCGTCGACGGGACGCCGGTGGCCGAGGGCCGGATCTGGCGGGTCGGCGGCAGGGACGGCTCCGGTCCGAGTCTGACGGTGAACCGCGGCGCGCCGGGCAGCTGGACCTTCAGCCGGTATGCGCCGGGCACCGACGACTGCCCCAAGGGCGTCCTGTGCGCGCACGATCCGATGGCCCCCGCCGGAGCTCCGGTGAGCGTGCGGAAGGCGACCGAGGCCGCCGCGCCGGTGCTGAAGGCGGCCGGGCTGGACGACGCGAAGGTCGACGCGGGCCAGGTCCTGGGCGCCCAGCGGGTGGTCGACGCCGACCCGGTCGTCGGCGGGCTGCCGACGTACGGCTGGACGACCGGCCTGACCGTGGACCGGCAGGGCGAGGTGGTCGGCGGGCACGGGCTGCTCGGAGCGCCGGTGAAGGGCGACACGTACCCCGTGCTGAGCGCCGCGAAGACGCTGAAGCGGATGAATGCGGCGCCGAGGAGCGACCATCGGATGGGCATCGGCGGCTGCGCCAGCCCGATGCCGCTGAAGGACCGGCTTGAGCAGCCCTGCGGCGCGTCCACGGGGGTGCCGAAGCGGGGGGCGGACGCGGGAACGGACCCGGCGGACACGGTCACCGTGGAGAAGGCGGTGTTCGGGCTGGCCGCGCACTCCGTCGCGGGGCGGCAGACGCTGGTGCCGTCCTGGCTGTTCGAGGTGAGCCGGGGTGCGACGGTGGCCTATCCGGCGGTGGATCCCCGGTACCTGGCGCCGGCGGCCACGCCCTCGGCTCCGCCGGCTTCCGGAGCACCCAGCGCCCGGACGGTGAAGGTCACCGGCTACTCGGCCGAGGGCCGTGAGCTGACCGTGAGCTTCTACGGCGGGGTGTGCGCGGACTACACGGTGGCGGCGAAGGAGAGTGGCGAGCGGGTGGCGGTGACGGTCACCGAGCATCCCTGGCCGGACAAGGTGTGCGTGCTGATCGCCAAGGAGTACCTGAAGACCGTCCGGCTCGGTGCGCCGCTCGACGGACGGACCGTGGTCGGCGCCGACGGCGATCGGATTCCGCAGACCACGCCGGGCGCGCTGCACCCGGACGCGTCCGCGCAGTCGCGTTAGCCTCCCGGGACACGACGAAGGCGGCGGCCCCCGGTCGGGGGCCGCCGCCCTTCTCAGTTCCGTCAGGCCGTCAGGCCCAGACCCCTCGGCTCAGCTGAAGGAGTCGCCGCAGGCGCAGGAGCCGGTCGCGTTCGGGTTGTCGATCGTGAAGCCCTGCTTCTCGATCGTGTCCACGAAGTCGATGGTCGCGCCGCCCAGGTACGGAGCGCTCATGCGGTCCGTGACGACCTTGACGCCACCGAAGTCCTTCTTCACGTCACCGTCGAGCGAGCGCTCGTCGAAGAAGAGCTGGTAGCGCAGGCCGGAGCAGCCGCCGGGCTGGACGGCGACACGCAGGGCGAGATCGTCGCGGCCTTCCTGGTCGAGCAGGGCCTTGACCTTGGCCGCGGCGGCGTCGGTCAGGATGATGCCGTCGGTGACGGTGGTGGTCTCGTCCGATACGGACATCTACATCTCTCCCGGGTTGTACGGAGACTGCTTGCCGACGAGTGCAACCGGCGCTTCCGCGGATTCATTCCGGGCCGGGCAGTCGCGTTGTCGCGTATGTGCTTCCTTCTTCATGCTCGCACATGCCCCACCGCGTCGGCAGCGGCCTGTGGAGGGACTTGGGCGGGATTCACGTCACATGGACACTATGGCCATCGTCAAACTGACGTGAAGCAGCTATGATAGATAGCGTCAGTTCGACGAAAAGTAGAAAGGGTGCGTGTCGTGACCACCGCCCAGACCCCGGAGCTCGACGTGCAGCCGACTCCGCTCGCCCTGCTGCTGCTCGGCCGCGAGGCCGACCCGAAGAGCGAGCGGGGCGTCGAGTGCCCCGGCGACCTGCCCTCGCCGTCCGACCCGGACCTGGTCGAGCGCGCCCGCGCGGCCAAGGAGAAGCTCGGCGACAAGGTCTTCGTGCTCGGCCACCACTACCAGCGCGACGAGGTCATCCAGTTCGCCGACGTCACGGGTGACTCGTTCAAGCTGGCCCGGGACGCGGCCGCGCGCCCGGAGGCCGAGTACATCGTCTTCTGCGGTGTGCACTTCATGGCCGAGTCGGCGGACATCCTCACCTCCGACGACCAGAAGGTCGTCCTGCCCGACCTCGCCGCCGGCTGCTCGATGGCCGACATGGCGACGGCCGAGCAGGTCGCCGAGTGCTGGGACGTCCTGACCGAGGCGGGCGTGGCCGAGCAGGTCGTGCCGGTCTCGTACATGAACTCCTCCGCGGACATCAAGGCGTTCACCGGCAAGCACGGCGGCACCATCTGCACCTCCTCGAACGCCAAGCGCGCCCTGGACTGGGCCTTCGAGCAGGGCGAGAAGGTGCTGTTCCTGCCCGACCAGCACCTGGGCCGCAACACCGCCGTACGGGACATGGGCATGTCCCTGGACGACTGCGTGGTCTACAACCCGCACAGGCCGAACGGCGGGCTGACCGCGGAGGAGCTGCGGGCCGCGAAGATGATCCTGTGGCGCGGGCACTGCTCGGTGCACGGCCGCTTCAGCCTGGACTCGGTCAACGACGTCCGTGAGCGCATCCCGGACGTGAACGTCCTGGTCCACCCCGAGTGCAAGCACGAGGTCGTGGCCGCGGCGGACTACGTCGGCTCCACCGAGTACATCATCAAGGCCCTGGAGGCGGCCCCGGCCGGCTCCAAGTGGGCCATCGGCACCGAGCTGAACCTGGTCCGGCGGCTGGCGAACCGTTTCGCTCCCGAGGGCAAGGAGATCGTCTTCCTGGACAAGACGGTCTGCTTCTGCTCGACCATGAACCGCATCGACCTGCCCCACCTGGTCTGGGCCCTGGAGTCCCTCGCCGAGGGCAACCTGGTCAACCGGATCCAGGTCGACCAGGAGACCGAGGCGTTCGCCAAGCTGGCGCTGGAGCGGATGCTGGCGCTGCCGTAAGCGGCCTTTGCGCGTGTCAGGGGCGCCTCCCGGTGTCGGGGGGCGCCCCTTTCGTGCCACGATCGGGGGAACGGTTCCCGATCTCTTGGACAGGTGATCTTCGGATGTCCCAGTCTGGCGAGCGACCGAAGGAGGGGCGTGACATGACTGCCATGGCCCATGAGCCGCTCACGCAGGAAGAGGTCCTGCTCGAGGGCTTTCTCTCCCTGGACACCCCGGAGGGTTTCCGGGCCGAGCTGATCGAGGGGGAGATCGTTGTGACACCGCCGCCGGACGGGGATCACGAGGACTGCATCAGCCGGATCACCAAGCAGGTGATCAGGCGGTCCCGGACCGACATGGACTTCTCGGGTAACAAGGGGCTGAAACTGAAGAAGGGCGGCGGCTGCCCCCGGGACCACGTGACCCCGGATGTCACGTTCGCTGCCGCAGAGCTGCGGCTCTACCGAGGCGCCGACCCCTGGATGCCGGGAGACGGCGTCGCCATGGTCCTGGAAGTGACCTCCACCAAGCCCAGGACGGACCGCGAGGCCAAGCGCCACTGCTACGCCCGCGCGGGCATCCCCCTGCACCTGCTCGTGGACCGGGACGCCTCCTCGATCACGCTGTTCAGCGACCCCGCGGACGAGGACTACCGCCAGCACTCCACCCTCCCGTTCGGCAAGCCCCTCCCCCTCCCCGAACCGTTCGCGTTCGAGCTGGAGACCTCGGACTTCCTCTGACGTCCACAGGACCGCCCGCACACCGTGCGAGCGGCCCTGCGAACCGGTGTACTGGCCTACACGCCGGCCGGTTCCAGCACCTCCGTCTGCGGGGCCTGACGCTTCGCCGCCCGCTTCTTCGCCCTCCGCTCCTTGCGGAGTTCGAGCATGGCGTAGAGCGTGGGGACGAGGAGGAGCGTCAGCAGAGTCGACGTGATCAGGCCGCCGATCACGACCACCGCGAGCGGCTGGGCGATGAAGCCGCCCTCGCCGGTGACACCCAGGGCCATCGGCAGCAGGGCGAAGATCGTCGCCAGGGCCGTCATCAGGATCGGGCGGAGCCGGTGGCGGCCGCCCTCGATGACGGCTTCCACGACGCCGTGGCCCTGCCCGCGGTACTGGTTGATCAGGTCGATCAGCACGATCGCGTTGGTCACCACGATGCCGATCAGCATCAGCATGCCGATCATCGCCGGGACGCCCATCGGGGTGCCGGTGGCGACCAGCAGGCCGATCGCGCCCGTCGCCGCGAACGGGATGGAGACCAGCAGGATCAGCGGCTGTACCAGCGAGCGGAAGGCCGCCACCAGCAGCATGAAGACGATCGCGATCGCCGCCAGCATGGCCAGGCCGAGGTTCTTGAACGCGTCGCTCTGGTCGGAGGTGACGCCGCCGATCTCGGCCTGGGCACCCGCCGGGAGCTTCAGCGCCTTGATCTTCGACTGCAGCTCGGCGCTGATCGCACCGGTGTTGTCACCGGCCGGCCTGGCGGTGACGGTCGCGGCGCGCCGGCCGTCGATCCGGGTCAGCGAGACGGGGCCGTCGACCAGCTTCACCGTCGCGATGTCACCCAGCTTCACCGGGCCGAGGCGCAGGTTCTTCAGCTGCTCCAGGGTGGTCGCGGGCTTCGCCGACTTCACCACGACGTCGCGCTCGGTGTCGTCGAGGATCGCCTTGGCCGCCGTCGTCCCGCGGACCGCCTGGGCGACCGCCGCGCCGAGCCTCTGGTCGTCGAACCCGGCCGCCGCCGCCTTGGCGTCGGCCTTCACCGAGATCCGCGGCACACTCGTCGCCAGGTCGCTGGTGACGTCCGTGACGTCGTCCAGGCCGGCGACCGCTGAACGGACCTGCTCCGCCGCCGTGCGCAGCGCCTGCGGGTCGGCGGCCTTGACCACCACGCTGAGGTTCTGGTTGCCGAAGCCGGCACCGGCCGACACCGTGGTCGTACCGATGCCCTTGAGCTGCTTCAGGCCGTCCTCGATGTGCTTCTGCACCGTGTCGTAGGACTTCGAGTCCTTGAGCATCACCTGGTAGGACGCCTGGTTGGTGTCCGTGCCGCCGCCGAAGGCCGCCATGAAGCCGGAGGAGCCGACGGTGACCTGGTAGTCCTTGACGCCCTCGGTGGAGGCGAGCAGCTTCTCGACCCGCCTGGCCTGCTCGTCCGTCTCGGCGAGGCCCGTGCCGGGCTTCAGCTCCTGCTTGACGGTGATGACCTCCTGCTCGCCCTGGTCGAAGAAGTTCGTCTTCAGCAGGCCGCCCATGCCGAACGTGACGACGAGGACCACGATCGCGATCAGCACGCTGGTGAGGCGGCGGCGCGTGGCGAAGCGCAGGACGGGGACGTAGGCACGCTGCAGGCGGCTGTTCGCCTCCTTCTCCTCGGCCCGCCGGCGCGCCTCCGCCGCGTCCTCGGGGGTGCCCTTCGGGGCGCGCAGGAACCAGTACGACAGAACGGGGACGACCGTCAGCGAGACGAGCAGGGAGGCCAGCAGGGCCGCCGTCACCGTGATGCTGAACGAGCCGAACAGGGCGCCCACCATGCCGCCGACCAGGCCGATCGGCAAGAACACGGCGACCGTGGTGAGGGTGGAGGAGGTGACCGCTCCGGCCACCTCGCGCACGGCGTCCAGGATCGCGCCCTTGCGCTCCTCGCCATAGCCGAGGTGCCGCTTGATGTTCTCCAGGACCACGATCGAGTCGTCCACGACCCGGCCGATGGCGATGGTCAGCGCGCCGAGCGTGAGCATGTTCAGGGACAGGCCGCGCGTCCACAGCACGATCAGGGCCAGCACCACCGACAGCGGGATGGAGACCGCCGTCACCAGCGTCGAGCGGATCGACGCGAGGAAGACCAGGATGACCAGCACCGCGAAGAGCAGGCCGAGCGCGCCCTCGGTGGTCAGGCCCTTGATGGACTTCGACACGGCCGGGCCCTGGTCGCTGACGACCGTGAGCTTCGCGCCGGAGCCGAGCTGCCCACGCAGGTCGGGCAGCTTGTCCTTGACCGCGTCGGAGATCGTGACCGCGCTGCCGTCGTGGTCCATGGTCACGGTGACGGCGAGGCTGGGCCTGCCGTCGGTGCGGGTGATGGAGTCGGCCGGGGCCGGCTGCTCCTTGACACCGGCCACGTCACCGAGGCGTACGGGCTTCCTGCCGCCCTCTCCGGTGACCATCAGGTCCTGGATCTGCTCGAGCGAGGTGAAGCCGCCGCCGACCTGGACGGTGCGGCTCATGCCGTCCTGGTCGAAGGAGCCGGCCGGGACGGTCGCGCCGCCGGCCTGCAAGGCCTGGCCGAGCGCGGCGGAGGTGAGGCCGGCCCGCGCGAGCTTCGCCTCGTCCGGGGTGACGGCGACCTGGAGGTCGCGGACGCCGGTGACCTGGACCCGGCCGACGCCGTCGATGTCCTTCAGCGCCGGTACGACCGTCTTGTCCAGCTGGTCCGCGAGCGCCTGCTGGTCCTTGCCGGAGGTGGCGGCGAGGACCACGGTCGGCATGTCGTCGGTGGAGCCGGAGACGACCTGCGGGTCGACGTCGTCCGGAAGCTGGTTGCGGGCGCGGTTCACGGCCTGCTGGACGTCGGAGACGATCCGCTTGGTGTCGTTGCCGTAGTCGAAGGACGCCATGATCACGGCGTTGCCCTCACTGGCGGTGGAGGTCACCGAGGTGACACCGTCGACGCCCTGGAGGTTGTTCTCGATGGGCTCGACGACCTGCTTCTCGACCACGTCGGGCGAGGCGCCACGGTACGGCGTGATCACCGACACCACGGGCAGGTTGATGGTGGGCAGCAGCTGCTGCTTGATCTGGGGTATCGCGATCAGCCCGAAGACGAGCGCGACGAGCGACATCAGGCCGATCAGGGCCCGTTGCCGGAGGCTGAATCTCGACAGCCAGGACATGGATCAGGGTCTCTCTTCTGGAGCGGCAGAAGCGGCGGGGGGCGCAGGTGAGCGCCTATCCGACACCCTGATTCATCACGGAGGGCCGAACCGTAGGCCCAGAGTCCATTTCCTCGTCGGGGCCCTACTCCGCCCGCAGTACGCCCGGGTGGAGATCAGTCCATCCGCGGACGTACCAGCCCCGACTCGTACGCGATCACCACGAGCTGTGCCCGGTCGCGCGCGCCCAGCTTGGCCATGGCCCGGTTGACGTGCGTCTTCACCGTCAGCGGGCTGACCGTCAGGCGTTCGGCGATCTCATCGTTGGAGTGACCGCCGGCGACCTGGACCAGCACCTCGCGCTCCCGTCCGGTGAGCGCGCCGAGCCGTTCGGAGAGGGCCGGGTCCCGGCCGTCGTCGCCGTCGCCCTGGGCGAGGAAACGGGCGATCAGCCCCTTGGTGGCGACCGGAGACAGCAGGGCGTCACCGCCGGCCGCGACCCGGATGGCGTTCAGCAGCTCCTCCGGCTCGCTGCCCTTGCCGAGGAAGCCCGAGGCGCCCGCGCGCAGCGCCTGGACGACGTAGTCGTCGACCTCGAAGGTGGTCAGGATGACCACGCGAACCTGGGCCAGGGAGGGATCGGCGCTGATCATCCGGGTGGCGGCGAGCCCGTCCGTGCCCGGCATGCGGATGTCCATCAGGACCACGTCGGCGGTGTGCTCCTTGGCCAGGCGGACCGCCTCCGCGCCGTCGCAGGCCTCCCCGACCACCTCCATGTCGGGCTCGGAGTCGACCAGCACCCGGAACGCGCTGCGCAGCAGGGCCTGGTCGTCGGCGAGCAGGACACGGATCGTCATACGGGCTCCCCCGGGGCCGTCGTACGGGTCTTGAGGGGCAGGATCGCATGCACGCGGAAGCCGCCGCCGTAGCGGGGTCCGGTGGTGAGGGTGCCGCCGACGGCGGTGACCCGCTCGCGCATGCCGAGCAGTCCGTGCCCGCCGCCGCCCCCGGGCGCACCGGCCGCGCCCGCGCCGTCGTCCAGCACGGTGACCTCGATGTCCGTCCCCACCCGTACGACGCTGACCTCGGCCTTGGCCTGACGCCCGGCATGCTTCTGCACGTTGGTGAGGGCCTCCTGGACGACCCGGTAGGCGGCCAGGTCGACGGCGGCGGGCAGTTCGGCGCCCTGGTCGGCGCGGGCCACCTGCACCGGCAGACCGGCGTTGCGGAAGGTGGCGGCGAGCTCCTCCAGACGGTTCAGGCCGGGAGCGGGCTCGGTCGGCGCCTCCGGATCGCCGGACTGGCGCAGCAGGCCGACGGTGGCGCGCAGCTCGTCGAGTGCGGAGCGGCTGGCCTCGCGGACGTGGGCCAGGGCCTCCTTGGCCTGGTCGGGCCGCTTGTCCATGACGTGCGCGGCCACCCCCGCCTGCACGTTCACCAGCGCGATGTGGTGGGCGACGACATCGTGCAGATCGCGGGCGATCCGCAGCCGCTCCTCGGCGACCCGGCGGCGGGCCTCCTCCTCACGGGTGCGTTCGGCGCGTTCGGCGCGCTCCCGGATGGCCTGCACCACCGCGCGCCGGCTGCGTACGGCGTCGCCCGCGGTGGCGCCGATGCCGGTCCAGGCGAGCACGCCGAGGTTCTCCTGCGCGTACCAGGGCAACGGGCCGCCGAGCAGGGCGGCGACGGTCAGCACGGTCATGGTCAGCAGGCCGACCCGCCAGGTGGTGGTGCGGTCGGTGGTGGAGGCGACGGTGTACAGGGCGATGACGGCGGACATCGCGACCGGGGCCCGGGGGTCGCCGGTGACGCACTCGATCACGGAGAGGGCGCCGGTGACGGCGAGGACGGTCTTGGGGGCGCGGCGGCGGAAGACCAGCGTGGCCGCGGCGAGGACCATGAGCAGAAGGCTGAGGGGGGCGGGGGTGCGGACACCCCAGGTGACGCCGTTCGCTCCGCGGGGCACGACGAAGGAGCCGACGACCATGCAGGCCAGCACCCCGGCGGCGATGGACGCGTCCAGCGCGAGGGGGTGGGCCTTCACGCTGCACCGGGCGCGGTCGAGCGTACGAACGGTACTCACGGAGGAACAGTACGGGTGCTGTGCGGTGCCCTGCACCGGTGCCGGTCGGGGATGCGGTCGGACCGCGCTCGCCGAGCGGCGCCGCTGCGCCCCTGAAGGGGGCGCGGGGAACTGCGTGATCGGCTGCGGCCGGCCCGCGACCGCCGAACCACGGCGCACCCCGATCTATTGGGCGCCCAGCCGCCCGACGGTCCGTCAACTGTCAAGCGCCGTTGGCCGAACGTGCCCACCCTTCCGGAAAACCTCGGAGAGAAAGGCACCCCGTGCGCTCTCGTTCGCTCTGGTCCAGCGCCGCCCTCGGCCTGGTCGCAGCCACCGGTCTCACCACCTCCGCTCACGCGGTGACCTACGGCACCCCGGCGATCAAGCTGTCGGCCTCCTACCTGTCCGGCGCCGTCGGCGGCACCGGTGACCCCGTCGTCACCGTCGCCGTCGCGCAGGGCGGCGCCGACGCCTCCGCGCTCACCGTGGCCGCCACCGGGACGAGCGGCGGCAGCGTGGCCGGCACCGGTGACGTCCGCGTGACCGGCACCGGAGGCAGTCGTACGGTGGCCGTGACCGCGCACGCCCAGGGCCGTACCGACCTCACCCTGAAGGTGACCGGCCTCGGCGGGAAGACGGCCACGACGACGCTGCACTACGCGGCCTCCCCGGCCGTCCAGCACTCCGCCGACGCCCGCTACCTGACGGGCGCCTCGGACGCCTCCGCCGCCGTGGACGTCGGAGGCGGGTACGTCGTCGTGGGCGACGACGAGGACAACACCCTGCGGCTCTACGACGGCTCGGCCTCGGGCGCGCCGGTGAAGACCTGGGACATGGACAGCGCGCTGGGCGCCGACAAGGAGGTCGACATCGAGGGCGCCGCACGGGTCGGCGACACCATCTACTGGACCGGGTCGCTGGGCAACAACAAGGACGGCGTGTACAAGCCTGACCGGAACACCGTGTTCACCACGGCCGTCTCGGGATCGGGCGCCGCCACCCGGCTCACCTTCGGCACCGCCGGTCACCGCCTGCGCGACGACCTGGTCGCCTGGGACGAGGCGAACGGCGACCGGTACGGCTTCGCGGACGGCACGGCGGACGGCCGGGCCCCGAAGCAGATCGACGGCTTCAATGTCGAGGGGCTGGAGTTCGCTCCGGGCAGCACGACCACCGCCTACGTCGGCTTCCGCGCCCCGCTGGTGCCGCCGCAGAACGGCGGGAAGGCGCTGATCGTGCCGGTGACGAACATGGACCAGGTGGCGCGCGGCGCGCGGGCTGCCTTCGGCACGCCGATCGAGCTGGATCTGGGCGGTCTGTCCATCCGGGATCTGCGCAGGAACGACGCGGGTCAGTACCTGGTCCTCGCGGGCTCCTGGGCCGCCGACGACAACAGCGACCCGTACGCCCTGTACTCGTGGGACGGCGTCGCCGGGCACCAGCCGGTGAAGCTGCTGGACCTGCCGACGGCGGACGCGGGCGCCTGGGAGTCGATCGTGGCCGTGCCCGAGGTGACCGCCGCCGGCGCCCGGGTGCAGCTGATCACCGACGACGGCTCCGCCGACCTCTACGGCGACGGCACCGAGGCGAAGAACCTCACCCACCCGCAGTGGCAGAAGTCCCGCACCACCTGGTTCACCCTGGGCTGACCCGGCCGAGGGGGTTCAGCCCGGGATCAGCCCGTCGTCGCTGAGCATCTCCCGGACCTCCGCCAGCGATGCGTCCGGCGACGGGAGGATCAGCTCCGAGGGTTCCAGCGAGTCGTCCGGCACCGGCGTGCCGAGCCGGCGGACGGAGTCGAGGAGGGCGCCGAGCGTGCGGCGGAAGCCCTCCTCGTCGCCGCTCTCGACCTCCCGGAGGAGCTCGTCGTCCAGCTTGTTCAGCTCGACGACGTGGGAGTCGTCCAGCTTCACCTGGCCCTCCCCCATGATCCGTACGATCACGTCGGCCTCCTCGGCTCGGCTTCCGGCGCCGGACTACTGCTACTGCTTGTCGAAGCGCGGGGTGTCCTGCGGCTGCTGCTGGGTCTGCGCCTGGCCGGTGCCGCCCTCGATCGCCTGCTGCGGGGAGCCTTGGGCCAGCTCGGCCTTCATGCGCTGCAGTTCCAGCTCTACATCACTACCACCGGAGAGCCGGTCCAGCTCGGCCGCGATGTCGTCCTTGGCCATGCCGGACGGGTCGTCGAGGGCACCCGAGGCGAGCAGCTCGTCGATGGCGCCGGCGCGGGCCTGCAGCTGCTGCGTCTTGTCCTCGGCGCGCTGGATGGCGAGGCCGACGTCACCCATCTCCTCGGAGATACCGGAGAAGGCCTCGCCGATGCGGGTCTGGGCCTGGGCGGCGGTGTAGGTGGCCTTGATGGTCTCCTTCTTCGTGCGGAACGCGTCCACCTTGGCCTGCAGGCGCTGGGCCGCCAGGGTGAGTTTCTCCTCCTCGCCCTGGAGGGTGGTGTGCTGCGTCTCGAGGTCGGTGACCTGCTGCTGGAGGGCGGCGCGCCGGGACAGTGCCTCACGGGCCAGGTCCTCGCGGCCGAGCGCGAGCGCCTTGCGGCCCTGGTCCTCCAGCTTGGAGGACTGCTGCTGCAACTGGTTCAGCTGCAGTTCCAGGCGCTTGCGGCTGGTCGCCACGTCGGCGACGCCGCGGCGGACCTTCTGCAGCAGCTCCAGCTGCTTCTGGTACGAGTAATCGAGGGTCTCGCGCGGGTCCTCGGCCCGGTCAAGGGCCTTGTTCGCCTTCGCGCGGAAGATCATCCCCATACGCTTCATGACACCGCTCATGGGCTTCGCGCGCCCCCTTCTGACGGACTCCAGCTCACAGATCCTGCGACAGGACCCACAGTACGGGCCCTGACTCCATTACCGCACTGTTCGGGGAGTGATGCGCTCATCCCCAAGGACGACTGCGGACGGTATCGGTCCGGCGTGAGGAGTAGGTGGTCCTCCGGGTGAGCCCTTCCGGGCCCTCCGCCATCTCTTCGGTGACCGCCGGGTGAAGCGCCTGCAACGTCCCCTCTGTCCCCCTACAGACGTCCGGTGTTGCCGGATCGTTCCCCGCCGGGCTGGGGTCCATGCCGGTGAAGCCCGTACCCTTGGGTTTTGTGTTCCGTAGCCGTGCCAAGGACGAGAAGGCTCCCGCCGACAAGACGGTGACCCTCTCCAAGCAGCCCCGTGACCCGCAGGCCCCGAAGGGCAGGCCCACGCCCAAGCGCAGTGAGGCCCAGTCCCAGCGGCGCAGCGTGGCCCACACGCCCACCAGCCGCAAGGAGGCCTCGAAGCGCCAGCGCGAGGATCGGCGTCAGGCCCTGGAGCGGCAGCGCCAGGCGCTGGCCACCGGGGACGAGCGCTATCTGCCCGCCCGGGACAAGGGCCCGGTCCGCAAGTTCGCCCGCAACTGGGTGGACTCGCGGTTCAACGTGGCGGAGTTCTTCCTGCCGCTCGCCGTGGTGATCCTCGTGCTGAGCGTGGTGCGGGTGCCGGCGATCCAGTCGGTCGCGCTGCTGCTGTGGCTGGTGGTGATCGTGCTGATCGTGCTCGACGCCGCGTTCAGCGGTTTCCGGCTGAAGAAGCGCCTCGCGGAGCGCTTCCCGGACGAGAACACCCGGGGCGCGGTCGCCTACGCGCTGATGCGCTCGCTGCAGATGCGCCGGCTCCGGCTGCCGAAGCCGCAGGTCAAGCGCGGAGAGCGGCCCTGAGCGCAGAGGCTTTCACCGGGGGGGCGGCGGGCGCCTGGCTGAGCGGGCTGGGCAAGCTGCGTGATGTCGTGCGCCAGGAGCTGGTGGCGCGGCAGCTGGACGAGCAGATAGCCGGGCGGTTCCCCGTCGGGCAGCGGCTTCGGGTGCTCGACGTGGGCATGGGCCAGGGCACGCAGGCGCTGCGGCTGGCCCGGCTCGGCCATCAGGTGACCGGGGTCGAACAGGACGCGACGATGATCGCGGCGGCACGTGAGGCACTGGCCGCGCAGCCCGAGGGCATCCGCGAGCGGGTCCGCCTGGTGCAGGGCGACGGGCGGGACACCGGGGTGCACTTCCTGCCCGGCGGCTTCGACGTGGTGCTGTGCCACGGCGTGCTGATGTACGTCGAGGAGCCCGACCCGCTGGTGGCGGGCCTGGCCCGGATGCTCGCCCCCGGCGGGCTCCTGTCCCTGCTCGTGCGCAACGGCGACGCGCTCGCCATGCGGCCGGGCCTCGCGGGGGACTGGGCGGGCGCCCTGGCCGCCTTCGGCACCGCGCAGTACCGCAACCGCCTCGGTCTGGACGTACGTGCCGACCGGCTGGCCTCCCTCAGTGCCACCCTCGACGGGATCGCAGCCCCGCTGCACGCCTGGTACGGCGTCCGGGTCTTCACGGACACGGCGGCGGACGAGGCGGAGATCCCGGACGACCTCCAGACCCTGCTCGCGGTCGAGGAGCGGGCCGGGCGCACGGACCCCTACCGGCGGGTGGCGGCGCTGCTGCACCTGTGCGGCGTACGGGGCTGAGCCCGTTCGGGCCAACAGCGCGGGCCGGATGATCGCCCTGCGGTGAGACTCGAGGCATGGACGCTTCCCTCAGCCGTGCCCTGCGCGGGGCCGTCGCCGCGGCAGCGCTCGTGTGCTGCGCGACCGCCGGCTGCACCGCGCACGCTCCACCGTCCGGGCAGGACACCGCGGCGGCCACGCCGATGGCCCTGGTCGATCTGCAGAGCCAGTACCAGAAGGTCATCAAGCAGGTCCTGCCGTCGGTCGTGCAGATCCAGGCGAGCAGCGAGCTGGGCTCCGGCGTGGTGTACGACGGCGCGGGACACGTCGTCACCAACGCGCACGTCATCGGGAAGGAGAAGACCTTCCAGGTGACCACGGCCAGCAGCGAGCAGCCGGTCGGCGCGCACCTGGTGTACGCGTACCCCCAGCAGGACCTGGCGGTGATCAAGCTGGACAAGGTGCCGGCCGGGCTGAAGGCGGCGGTGTTCGGCGCCTCCGAGAAGGTGGACGTCGGCCAGATCGTGCTGGCCATGGGCTCGCCGCTCGGGCTGTCGTCCAGCGTGACCGAGGGCATCGTCTCGGCGACCGGACGGACCGTCAGCGAGGCAGGCGGGGGCACAGGCGCGACTCTCGCGAACATGGTGCAGACCTCGGCCGCGATCAACCCCGGCAACAGCGGCGGCGCGCTGGTCGACCTCGCCGGGCGGGTCATCGGCATCCCGACGCTCGCCGCCGCCGACCCCTCCCTCGGGAGCAGTGCGGCGCCCGGAATCGGGTTCGCCATCCCGGCGTCGATGGTGAAGACGATCGCCGGGCAGATCGTCAAGGAGGGCAAGGTCGTCGACTCGGGACGGGCCGCGCTCGGCATCACCGCGCGGACGGTCGTGAACGGCAGCTACCAGCCCGCCGGGGTGGCGGTGGTCGACGTCAGCAACGGCGGCGCGGCCGACAAGGCGGGCCTGCGCCCGGGCGACACCATCACCGCGGTGGGCGGCCAGCAGGTCACCACCGTCACCGCGCTCCAGGAGGCACTGGCGGCCGCCAAGCCGGGCCAGAAGACGTCGGTGACCTACCAGCGCGACGGCAACCGGAAGACCGTGACGGTGACGCTGGGCGAGCAGTGACGAGGGGTGCGGCCCCGGACCGCACCCCCTCCGCGCCGGCTACGCCGCGTCGGCGTGCAGGCTCATCGGCCCGTAGATCTCGGTGTTCTCCTCGAACAGCCGCACCTGGTCGGCACCGCCCTCCAGGAGGGCCTTCCAGTGCTCCCCGATCCAGGACTCGGCATCCCCCTGCGTGGTGAACTCCTCGGGCTGCACCGCGGGCTGGACCTCCGTCCCGTCGGCCTTCTCGAACCGCCACGTCCATGCCGTCATGTGGGCCTCCCTCGATCCGACACCTGCTGGAAGACTAGCCGGAAGAGCAAGACGTGATCGGACAGGCGAAAATCGATCCGTGGAAGTGACTTTGCTCGGTACCGGTGCGCCCGCCGGACTGCCCCGGCCCGACTGCCCCTGCGCCGCCTGTGCGAGGGCGCTCGGGCCCGACGCGCGTGCGGCCACCGCCGTCCTGGTGGACGGGGCGCTGCTGCTGGACCTGACGCCGGGCGTGGCGTTCGCGGCGGCGCGGGCCGGGCACTCGCTGGGCGGGGTACGGCAGGTGCTGTTGTCGCATCCGCACGACGGTCCGGCGGTGGAGGTGCCGCCCGGGCTGCCGCAGCCCGGCCGGGTGCCGGACGGGCGGGAGCTGGTGCTGCTGACGGGACATCGGGTGCGGGCCGTGGCGATGGACGCGGGCGGCACCGGGTACGCGGTGACCGGACCGGACGGGCGGCGGCTGCTGTATGTGCCGCCGGGCGGTGCGCCGGCCGGTCTGGAGCGGGCGCGGGCGGAGTCGTACGACATGGTCCTCGCGGACGTGGTGGGCCGCCCGGACGCGCCGGCCCGGCTGCGGGCGGTCGGCTCGATCGGCCCGACCACCGATGTGGTCGCCGTCCACCTCGACCACGACGTGCCGCCCGGAGCGGAGTTGCGGCGCCGGCTGGCGGCGGCCGGGACGCGGGCGGTGCCGGACGGGACGACGCTGGCGGTGGGCGCGTACGAGGACGTGCCGGACGTGCCGCGCCGCACGCTGGTGCTGGGCGGGGCGCGCTCGGGCAAGTCGGTGGAGGCCGAGCGGCGCATTGCGTCCTTCCCGGACGTCCTGTACGTGGCGACCGGCGGGACGCGGGGCGGGGACTCCGAGTGGGCCGAGCGGGTGGCCGCGCACCGGGAGCGGCGGCCCGGGTCGTGGCGTACGGCGGAGACGACGGACCTGGTGCCGCTGCTCTCCGCGGACGGGCCGCCGATGCTGATCGACTGTCTGTCGCTGTGGCTGACGGACGTGATGGACTCGGTGGGGGCGTGGGACGACGCGGAGTGGTCCGGTGGGGGTGAGAAGTCCCTGCGGGAGCGGGTGCGGGAGTTGACGGAGGCGGTGCGGGCGACTCGGCGGACCGTCGTGGCGGTCTCCAACGAGGTGGGGTCCGGGATCGTCCCCGCCACGGCCTCCGGGCGGCGCTACCGCGACGAACTCGGGCGGCTGAACGCGGCGTTCTCGGGCGAGTGCGAGCAGGTGCTGCTGGTGGTGGCGGGGCAGGCGCTGGTGCTGCGGGGCTGAGCGCCGCGCGCGCCGTCATCCCCGGCGCGCCACGATTCTGTACGCGTTGGAGAAGCGGGTGCGGCGGAAGAGGGGGGCGAGCCCGTGGTCCAGGACCGCCGCGGCCCTGATGAGCGGGGTGGCCGCCAGTCGCACGGCCGGGTGGGCGCGGGCCACGGCCAGAGCGACCGCCGCCGACAGGTCGTAGGGCACGTGCGGGTCCTTGCGGTCGGTCACGAGGACCGTGCAGCCCAGGCGTGCCAACTCGGCGCGCAGATTGGCCAGGGGCACCAGGTGCAGATGGCGGGGCTGGCCGTACGGCAGCCACCATCTGCCGAGGAGGGCGGCGAACAGGCAGCGCGGATCGGGTACTTCGACGACCAGGTGGCCGCCGGGACGGAGCACCGTGAGCGCCGCGCGGAGTTCGGCGCGCGGGTCGGGCGTGTGTTCCAGGTGGTGGAACATGGTGACCACGTCGTAGCGGCCCCGCAGCCGGTTCGCCATGCCCGGCGTCGTCAGGAAGCCGCGGTGCGCCTCCTCCACGCGGCCCTCCAGGAGCGCCTGCTCCACGCGGGCCGTCGGGTCCAGCCCGTCGAAGCTGGTGTACGGGAAGAACTCCTTCGCCGCCTCGGGGAAGCGCGCGTGGCCCGTGCCGACGTCCAGCCAGCTCTCCGGTTCGCGCAGTCCCGACAGGCGCAGCGCGGCGGCGCGGTGCCGGCGGCGGACGGCATCGGCCGACAGGACCCGGGCGGTGAACTCCGCCAGCCGCATCTCGTAGAACTCCCGGTGGAAGAAGGCGAATCCCTCGGCCGTCAGCCGGGGGTTCTGGAAGGTGTGGCCGCAGTCACCGCAGGTGTAGACGGCGAACCTGCCGGGCCGCTGCCGCAGTGGATCGGGGGCGCGCAGCCGGGTGCGCAGGCTCCCCGAGCCGCACCAGGGGCAGTCCTCGCGGCGCGGCTCCTGGAACGGGTCCTGGGCGGGGGTGATCTGCGGGGTTACGGGCGAGGTCGGCATGGGCGGCTCCCTGAGCGACATTCCGCGGCAAACCGGAACGTATGGGATCCCGATCTCGGGTGCAACGACGCTGTGGGGGTGTGGTGGCCATGTGGCGCGGAAGCGTTCGTTCGCTGGCGGTACTGTTCGGCGAATGAGCAGGCTTAATCTGGACGACTTCACCGATCTGATCGAGCGCCCGGACGGGGGCGTGCGCCGTGACGCCGAGGCCCTCAGGGAACGCCGGATCGTGCCGCCCGGTGCGCTGGGCCGCCTCGACGAGCTGGGCGAGTGGCTGGCCGCCGCGCAGGGCGCCGTACCGGTACGGACCGTGGAGCGGCCGCGGGTGGTCCTCTTCGCCGGTGACCACGGCATCGCCGGGCTCGGCGTCTCCGCGCGTCCCGCGGGCGGTGCGCAGCAGCTGGTGCGGGCCGTGCTGGAGGGGGCGAGCCCGGTGTCCGTGCTCGCACGGCGGCAGGAAGTGCCCGTGCGGATCGTGGACATGGCCCTGGACTGCGCGCCGGACGCCTTCCCGGAGGACGTCGTACGGCACCGGGTGCGGCGCGGCAGCGGCCGTATCGACATCGAGGACGCGCTCACCGCGGACGAGGCCGAGGCCGCGCTGCGCGCCGGGATCGCGGTCGCCGACGAGGAGGCCGACTCGGGTACGGACCTGGTGGTGCTCGGTGACATCAGCGTGGGCGGGACCACCGCGGCGGCCGTGCTGATCGCCGCGCTGTGCGGGACCGACGCGTCCGTGGTGACCGGACGGGGCGGGCTCGCGATCGACGACCTGGCATGGATGCGCAAGTGCGCGGCGGTCCGGGACGCGCTCAGGCGGGCGCGGCCGGTTCTCGGGGACCAGATGCAGCTGCTGGCGACCGTGGGCGGCGCGGACCTCGCGGCGATGACCGGGTTCCTGCTGCAGTGCGCCGTGCGCAAACTGCCGGTGATCCTCGACGGGGTGGTGGCCGCCGCCTGCGCGCTGGTCGCCCAGCGGGTCGCCTTCCGGGCGCCGGACTGGTGGCTGGCCGGGCACGACAGCGGCGAGCCGGGGCAGGCCAAGGCGCTGGACCGGATGGCGCTGGAGCCGCTGCTGGAGCAGGGGGTGAAGGTCGGCGAGGGTGCGGGCGCATTGCTGGCGCTCCCCTTGGTGCGGGCCGCGGCCGCGCTGGCTGCGGAGCTTCCCGGGAAAGAGCCGGAAGAGGCCAAGGAGTAGTCGGGTTTCGGCCGGTTCGGCACTCCCGGACACCGCCGCCCCGGCTGAGCGCCTCCGTGGCGGACGGGTTGTCCGGCCGGGTCGGCCGCAAAGGAGTACGCACGGCACAGAGACCGGAAAGGTACGGTTGGCCCGGGCAGCGCCCATATGATCCTTCCCCATGGGAGATGCCCGAATTGCCGTGCCGCAGCAGGTCGAGCCGGGGCGCCCGGACGAGGAGGGGCGGCGCTCCACCGGGGCCTCCCGGCGAGCCGCCGCCTTCGCCGTCTGGTACCTGCGGACCGTCGCCTTCATCAACTTCCTCAGCGCGGTATGGGTCTCGCTCGGCCAGGACGTGCGCCGGCACAACCAGGACGACTTCTTCACGCCGTACCTGCTGACGGCCGGCTTCGCCTCGGGTGTGTTCACCGCGTTCCTCGCCATCACCATGCGGCGCAGGAAGCGGGCCGCCTGGATCCTCAACCTCGTGCTCAGCGGGGCCTTCCTCGCCCTGTTCGCGTTCGCCATGGCGTTCCCGGAGATCCGGCGGATCGCGCAGAACTGGATCTCGCTGGGGCTCACGGCCGCGTTCGTCGGCGCGCTGCTCGTGGGCCGCAGGGAGTTCTACGCCAAGGGCGACCGGTCCAACCCCCGGCTCGCGGCGACGGTGGCCGTGGGCGGCGGGCTGGTCGCGAGCCTGCTGGCCGGACTGCTGGTGACGGTCACCAACCAGGCGCCGGGCGCGGCCCGTTCCACCTTCCTGGAGCGCTGGCACTACGGCACCCTGCGCCTGGTCTCGGTGGCCGCCGAGGAGTCCCGCTTCCCCGGCATCGACCCGCCGAACTGGGCCAACGTCACCGTCAACGTGCTCAGCACCGCCCTGGTCCTCGCCGTGTTCTACGCCGCCTTCCGCTCCCGGCGCGCCGTCGACCCGCTCACCGAGGACGACGAGAAGCAGCTGCGGATCCTCCTGGACCGCCACGGCGAACGGGACTCGCTGGGCTACTTCGCGCTGCGCCGGGAGAAGAGCGTGCTGTGGTCGCCGACCGGGAAGGCGGCCGTCGCCTACCGGGTGGTCGGCGGGGTGAGCCTGGCCTCCGGGGATCCGCTCGGCGATCCGGAGGCGTGGCCGGGCGCGATCGTGCCATGGCTGGCCCAGGCCCGGGCGCACGGCTGGATCCCGGCGGTGATGGGGGCGAGCGAGGAGGCCGGGACGGTCTACGCCCGGCACGGGCTCGACGCCCTGGAGCTGGGCGACGAGGCGATCGTGGAGGTCGCCGAGTTCACGCTGGAGGGCCGGGCGATGCGCACGGTCCGGCAGGCGTACAACCGGGTGAAGCGGGCCGGGTACGAGGTGCAGATCCGGCGGCACGAGGACATCCCGGCGGACGAGATGGCGCACCTCGTCGAGCGCGCGGACGACTGGCGGGACGGGGCGACCGAGCGCGGCTTCAGCATGGCGCTCGGCCGGCTCGGAGACCCCGAGGACGGGCAGTGCGTGATGCTGGAGTGCACGGACGCCGAGGGGCGGCTGCGCGCGCTGCTGTCCTTCGTGCCGTGGGGGCCGCACGGGCTGTCCCTGGACCTCATGCGCCGCGACCGGGACTCCGACAACGGCCTGATGGAGTTCATGGTCATCGAACTGCTGCGGCGGGCCGGCGAGATCAACATCACGCAGGTGTCACTCAACTTCGCGATGTTCCGCTCGGTCTTCGAACGTGGGGCGCGCCTCGGCGCCGGTCCGGTGCTGAGGCTGTGGCGGTCGCTGCTCAGCTTCTTCTCCCGCTGGTGGCAGATCGAGTCGCTGTACCGCGCCAACGCCAAGTACCGGCCCATCTGGGAGCCGCGGTTCCTGCTCTTCGAGAAGAGCGCGGACCTGCTGCGCATCGGCCTCGCCTCGGCCCGCGCGGAGGGCTTCCTGGAGGCGCCGGGACTGCCGAAGTGGCTGCACCGCAGACACCTGGACACGCACCGGTGAGGAACGTCTGATGAGAGCGCTCGCCCGCTGGGCCCGTGAGGAGTGGGGGCTGCTGTACGTCACCGTACGCGCGGCCCTGCTGGAGCGGCGCCTGCGGGCGGCACCCATGGCCCTCGGCGCGGTGTGTCTGACGGCCCTGCTGCAGTACGTGCAGAACCAGCCGTGGGGCTACGGGTTCGTGCAGGACGCGGGTGCCGTACGGGCCGAGGACCCGCTGTGGCTGGCCCTGCTGCGCACTCCCCTGTCGCTGTTCGTGCCGGCACTGGATCTGCCGGTGTGGGGCGCGCTGGCGCAGATCCTGCTGGTGTTCGGGATCGCCGAGATGTGCATCGGCTGGTGGCGGACGCTGGTCATCGCGTACGCCGCCACGGTCGCCGGGACGCTGTACGCGCGCATCGGCATCTCGCTCGGCGCGCACGCCCCGTTCGGGCTGCCGTGGACGGACGCACAGGTGGTGGACACCGGCCCGTCCGCCGCCGTGGTGGGGCTCGCCGTGTTCGTGAGCTGGCGCTACGGCGCCTACGTCACCTCGGGCGCGGTGACCCTCGCGATGGTCGCCGAGGTGCTGTTCAAGGAGAACCTGGCGGGCAAGGAGCATCTGGCCGCGCTGATGGTCGTGGGGATCATCTGCCTCGCGGTGGCGGTGCGGCACCGTCACGGGCGCGCGCTGCGGAGGCTGCGGCACACGTACCACCAGCTGCCACCGCCGGTTCAGCGGCGGTCGGGCAGCCGGGCCGGGCGCGGGTCGGGCTTGCCGCCGATCCAGTCCTGAACGGCGCGCCCCCGTCCGGTCCAGCGGCGGTCGTGGCGATAGGCGCGCAGGGTGGCCCTGGCGCGGGCGCGGGGACGGCGGCCGTAGAAGCGGCGGGCCCACGGGGAGCCGGGGCGGGCCAGCCGGACGGCGCCGACCAGCGCGACGAGCGGCACGATCGCCCCGAACACCGCGATGCGCGTCTTGCCCTTGCTCAGGGCGACGAGCGCGAAGAGGAAGTTCACGGCGATGGTGCTGATGGCGCCGCCGCGGTCCTGCACCTCCTGCTGCGACAGGTCGTTGACGCCGAACGGGACGAAACCGGCGAGCAGCAGCCCGACGAGCGCGGCGGTGAGCACGACGGCCTCGACGCTCTTGCGGCCCTCCTCGCTCCAGTAGACGTCGTCCAGATGGAGGATCAGCGCGAACTCGTCCAGGACCAGCCCGGCGCCCATGCCGAACAGCACGGCGGCGACGGCGGCACCCGCGGCGTGCCGGTCGCTGGCGACCGCGCCGAACCCGCCGGCGACGGTGAGCACGACCCCGGGGACGACGTGGTGGATGTGCAGCCCGCCCGCCCTGACGTTGCCGAACGGGCCCCTCCCGGCCCGGATCAGCCGGGTGATCACCCGGGTGACGACGAACGTGACCACGAAGGCGGCGAGGGCGAGGAGCAGCGGGAGCTTGCCCGGTTCGACGATGTTCCGTACCCACCAGTGCCCCATATGCGCACCTTATCCCCGGGTGCCCCTGGCGGCTCCGCGACCGCCCGGTAACCTTCGCCGGTGCTCACGTCCTCCCCGCTCGACGGTCCCCGCTTCGCCTTCGGCACCCTCACCGTGCTCCCCGTCCGCGTGCACCGCTGGGACCGGCGGGCCGCACGCGCCGGGATGCTGGCCGCCCCGGCGGCCGGTCTGGCGGTGGGCGTCTGCGCGGCCGGAGGCGGGCTGCTCCTGCTGCTCCTGGGCGCGGGCCCGCTGCTCGCCGCCGTCGCCTCCGTGGCCGTACCCGCGGTACTGACCCGCGGGCTGCACCTCGACGGCCTCGCCGACACCGCCGACGGCCTGGGCAGCGGCAAGCCCGCCGAGGAGGCGCTCAGGATCATGAAGCAGTCGGACATCGGGCCGTTCGGGGTCATCGCCCTCGTCCTGACTTCGCTGGCCCAGGTCGCCGCCCTGGCGCAGCTGTACGGCGACTCCTGGGGCCGGGGCGCGCTGGCCGCCCTCGTCTCGGCCGTCGCGGCGCGGCTGGCGCTCACCCTGGCCGCGCGCGCCGGGGTGCCGGCCGCCCGCCCGGAGGGGCTGGGGGCGGCGGTCGCCGGAGTGGTGCCGGTGGCGGGCGCGCTGGCCGTCACGGCCGTCTGCACCCTGGCGGCGGCGGCCGGGGGCGCGCCCCTCGGTCCGTACGGTGCCGTGCGTGCCGCGGCGTCGATGCTGCTGGCCCCGGCGGTCGCGGAACTCCTGCTGCGCCGCTGTGTGCGCCGATTCGGCGGGGTCACCGGGGACGTGTTCGGAGCGCTGGAGGAGACGGCGGCGACCACCGCCCTGATCGTGTCCGCCCTGGGCCACTGAGGCGCCCCGCGAAGGGCGCGGGGCCCTGTCGGCATGCGGCCCCGCCCGCGCGGGCCCGGCCGGCCACGAAGCCGCGGACGAACCGCTAGGCTCATCGCCGGTACACGGACAAGAGAGTTGTGCATCGGGGGGACTCCGTGCCGAGGCTGCGCCGTATCACGGCCTGGTTCATAGACTTCGCACTGGTGGCGGCGGCAGCCGCCCTGTTGGCGATCCTCACCTTCCACCGGGTCACCGCGCTGGTGACCGACGTTCCGGGACTTGCCACCAAGGGCGGCCTCGACCTGGTGACCTCGCGCGGAGACGTCATCGGCGTCTCCGAACACCTCGGCCTGTCCCTGTGGGACAAGGTGGTCCTGGACGTGGAGGAGGCCTTCGGCGCGCTCGTCGTCGTCACGTTCCTCTACCAGTGGGCCTGCCTCACCTGGCTCGGCCGCACCCTCGGCAAGGGCCTGCTCGGCCTGCGGGTCGCCCCGCGGCTGTCCCGGCACGCCCTGCGCCGGGCCGTCGTCACCACCGCCGCGGACGTCGCGGTGTACGCGCTGGCCTGTGTGCTGCTGATCGAGGGGAGGTTCGGCCTCTCGGTGCTGGTGTGGGCGGTCGCGGTGGTGCTGTTCCTGGTCAACGCGCTGACGGTGGTCCTCCCCGGCCGGCGCTCCCTCGCCGACCGGCTGGCCGGCACTTCCGTGGTGGGTGCGTTTCAGCGGGCGGAGTCCAGCCCGATGGGCAGCGTGCCCCAGGGGTGAGCGCCCGCGCCGGGCACCGCGCAGTGCACGGCGGCGCCCCGCTCCCGGGCGGCACCGGCCACGTCCGCGCCGGCCGGGAGGCCGCACACCGGATGGGCCTCGGGCACGCCGGACGGGCGGACACGCGGATGCGGGGGTGTGCGGCGCTACGTCGTCCAGGGTCCCTCGAAGGTGACGAGGAGGTCGGCGGGCGCCGCGTACGCGGCGTGCGGCGCGGTGCCGTGGTGGAGCACGAGCGGGCCGCGACCGAGGGTGCGGACGACGGCGGCCGGCTGCTCGCACACCCCCAACTGCTCGATCCCGGTGCTCACTTGGTCCAGGAAGACGCCCTGGGCGCCGTACCGGGCGCGGTGCCGGGTCAGGTCGCTCACCACGTCTGCGTACGGCCCTCGCCCGTACCCGGTGTCGGCGTAGCCGAGCAGGGCCGGGCCCTGCCGTACGGCGGGTGTGCCCGGCCGGGGCGGGGGCCCCAGGTGGGCACGATGACGTGTCGGCGGACGTTCGGTGGCAGGTCCCAGGTCACCGGTTGTGGGCGTACTCGCCGAGCAGGCTGCCGGTGCCGGTGCCGCCGGGGACGGGGACGTCGGCGAAGCCGGTGAAACCGGTGCGGGGATGCGCGGCGAATCCCTCACTCTCGTGCACCGAAGGCGAGTTGTCCGGCCGCCGAGTCGTCCAGGTCGACCGGCGTGTACGGGATGCCCTCGCTCTGGCCGCTCTCAAGCGGTGCGCACGGTGAGTCATGGACGCGTTCCTCCGCCCACAGGCCGGCGGACGACAAGGTCCGCCGGGACGCGACGACTGTGACCGGTTCCCCGTCACGCGGGAGGCAGAAGTGGCCACGACGCCACGCACAGGTGAACGCCCGCAGGAATGAGCGAACGCGCACACGCGCGTAGTCTCGTCCCGGGTGTTCGCCGACAGGGTGAAGGCCCCGGTTGCCACCTGCGCCCAGGCATGGACCTAGGGTCGGCTCTCGGGCCCGGTCGAGCCACCCCACATCGGCCACAGAAACTTCACATCGGAAGCGAGATTTCACCACCGTGACTGCTCTGACTCTCAGCACCGCCGCGGCGCCCGGCCTGCGGGCCGACGCGATCGTGATCGGTGTCGCCAAGGGCACCAAGGGTCCCGTCGTCGCGCCCGGCGCCGAGGCCGTGGACAACGCCTACGACGGCAAGCTGGCCGGCGTTCTGGAGACCCTCGGCGCCTCGGGTGCCGAGGGCGAGCTGACGAAGCTGCCCGCTCCGGCCGGCTTCAAGGCACCGCTCGTGATCGCGGTGGGCCTGGGCGCGGAGCCGGACGCCAAGAGCGGGGACGAAGGCTACGACGCCGAGGCGCTGCGCAGGGCCGCCGGCGTGGCGGCCCGGGCGCTCACCGGCTTCAGGAAGGCCGCGTTCGCCCTGCCGGTCGACGGCCCCGGCGCCGTCGGCGCGATCGGCGAGGGCATCCTGCTGGGCGCGTACTCCTTCGACGTCTACAAGGAGAACGGCAACGGCAAGGACGCCAAGTCCAAGAACGGCAAGGCGCCGCTGGCCGAGGCCGCGCTGCTGGGCGGCAAGCCGCGCGACGCCGCCCACAAGGGGGCCGTCGCCCGCGCCGTCGCGGTCGCCGAGGAGCTGAACCGCGCCCGCGACCTGATCAACACCCCGCCGAACGACCTGACCCCCGCCGCCTTCGCCGGCATCGCGCAGACCGCGGCCAAGGAGCACGGCATCAAGGTGCAGGTGCTGGACGACAAGGCCCTCGCCAAGGGCGGCTACGGCGGCATCCTCGGCGTCGGCGCCGGCTCGGCGGCCACCCCGCGCCTGGTCAAGCTGTCGTACAGGCACCCGAAGGCGGACAAGCACCTCGCCTTCGTCGGCAAGGGCATCACCTACGACTCGGGCGGCATCTCCCTGAAGCCGGCCGGTCACAACGAGACGATGAAGTGCGACATGAGCGGGGCCGCCGCCGTGTTCGCCTCGGTCGTCGCCGCCGCCCGGCTCGGCCTGGAGGTCAACGTCACCGGCTGGCTCGCGCTGGCCGAGAACATGCCGTCCGGCTCCGCCGTGCGCCCCGGTGACGTGCTGCGCATGTACAGCGGCAAGACCGTGGAGGTCCTCAACACCGACGCCGAGGGCCGGCTGGTGCTCGCCGACGCGCTGTGGGCGGCCTCGCAGGAGGACCCGGACGCGATCGTGGACGTGGCCACGCTGACCGGCGCGATGATGCTGGCGCTGGGCAGCCGGACCTTCGGTGTCATGGCCAACGACGACGCGTTCCGCTCCGCGGTGCACGAGGCGGCCGAGGAGGTCGGCGAGCCGGCCTGGCCGATGCCGCTGCCGGAGCACCTGCGCAAGGGCATGGAGTCCCAGGTCGCCGACATCGCGAACATGGGTGAGCGCATGGGCGGCGGCCTGGTCGCCGGTCTCTTCCTACGCGAGTTCGTGGGCGAGGGCATCACCTGGGCGCACCTGGACATCGCGGGCCCGGCGTTCAACGAGGGTGGTCCGTTCGGGTACACGCCGAAGGGTGGCACGGGTACGGCCGTGCGGACGCTGGTCCGTCTGGCGGAGCTGACCGCCGCGGGTGACCTGGGCTGATTCGCCCGAGGGCGCGGTCCGTTCCGCAGTACGGCGTCCGCAGGGGCGGGGGGATCGCTCGCGCGGTCCCCCCGCCCCTGCTCGTGCGCGCCTTCCTTCCATCTGCACGTGGGGTGTCTCACACTCAGGCCCGGCGTCTCGTCCGCCTCGAACAAGTGCAAAGATGGAGCCCGGCAGGACAGGGCCCCACCGAAGGGCCGAAGCATCAAGCGGCCGGACACCAGCCGCCCGCCGGTCACTGGAGACCGGCGCAAGGCGCACATGCATGGAGGACGTGACGTGGCGAACGACGCCAGCACCGTTTTCGACCTAGTGATCCTCGGCGGTGGTAGCGGTGGTTACGCCGCGGCCCTGCGCGGAGCGCAGCTGGGCCTGGACGTCGCCCTGATCGAGAAGGACAAGGTCGGCGGCACCTGCCTGCACCGGGGTTGCATCCCCACCAAGGCCCTGCTCCACGCGGGCGAGATCGCCGACCAGGCCCGCGAGAGCGAGCAGTTCGGCGTCAAGGCCACCTTCGAGGGCATCGACGTCGCGGCCGTCCACAAGTACAAGGACGGCGTCATCGCCGGCCTGTACAAGGGTCTGCAGGGGCTGATCGCCTCCCGCAAGGTGACCTACATCGAGGGTGAGGGCCGGCTGTCCTCCCCCACCTCCGTCGACGTGAACGGCCGGCGGGTCCAGGGCCGCCACGTCCTGCTGGCGACCGGCTCCGTGCCGAAGTCGCTGCCGGGCCTGGAGATCGACGGCAACCGGATCATCTCCTCCGACCACGCCCTCGTCCTGGACCGCGTGCCGAAGTCCGCGATCATCCTGGGCGGCGGTGTCATCGGCGTCGAGTTCGCCTCGGCGTGGAAGTCCTTCGGCTCGGACGTCACGGTCGTCGAGGGCCTGAAGCACCTCGTCCCGGTCGAGGACGAGAACTCCTCGAAGCTTCTCGAGCGCGCGTTCCGCAAGCGCGGCATCAAGTTCAGCCTGGGCACCTTCTTCCAGAAGGCCGAGTACACCCAGGACGGCGTGAAGGTCACCCTGGCGGACGGCAAGGAGTTCGAGGCCGAGGTCCTCCTCGTCGCCGTCGGCCGCGGCCCGGTCTCGCAGGGCCTGGGCTACGAGGAGCAGGGCGTCGCCATGGACCGTGGCTACGTCCTGGTCGACGAGTACATGCGGACCAACGTCCCGACCGTCTCCGCGGTCGGTGACCTCGTCCCGACGCTCCAGCTCGCGCACGTCGGCTTCGCCGAGGGCATCCTGGTGGCGGAGCGTCTGGCCGGTCTGAAGGTCGTTCCCATCGACTACGACGGTGTCCCGCGGGTGACGTACTGCCACCCGGAGGTCGCCTCCGTCGGTATCACCGAGGCCAAGGCCAAGGAGATCTACGGCGCGGACAAGGTCGTCGCTCTGAAGTACAACCTGGCGGGCAACGGAAAGAGCAAGATCCTCAACACCGCGGGCGAGATCAAGCTCGTCCAGGTGAAGGACGGTGCCGTCGTCGGCGTCCACATGGTCGGCGACCGCATGGGTGAGCAGGTCGGCGAGGCCCAGCTGATCTACAACTGGGAGGCGCTGCCGGCCGAGGTCGCCCAGCTCATCCACGCCCACCCGACGCAGAACGAGGCGATGGGCGAAGCGCACCTGGCGCTCGCCGGCAAGCCGCTGCACTCCCACGACTGAGCCTTCGGTCCACGGGCGCGACGACACAGACTTCCGCAATTCGTTAGGAGCAACCGAAACCATGGCGGTTTCCGTAACCCTTCCGGCGCTCGGTGAGAGCGTCACCGAGGGCACTGTCACCCGCTGGCTGAAGGCCGAGGGAGAACGCGTCGAGGCCGACGAGCCGCTGCTCGAGGTCTCCACCGACAAGGTCGACACCGAGATCCCCTCGCCGGCCGCCGGCGTACTGGCCTCCATCAAGGTCGCCGAGGACGAGACGGTCGAGGTCGGCGCCGAGCTGGCCGTCATCGACGACGGCTCCGGCGCCCCCGCGGCTGCCCCGGCCCCCGCCGCAGAGGCCGCTCCGGCTCCGGCCGCCGAGGCCGCCCCGGCCCCGGTCGCCGAGGCCCCGGCCGCTCCGGCCCCCGAGGCCCCGGCCGCCCCCGCCGCTCCGGCCGGTGGCGCCCAGGGCACCGACGTGGTCCTGCCCGCGCTCGGTGAGTCCGTCACCGAGGGCACCGTCACCCGCTGGCTGAAGTCGGTGGGCGACTCCGTCGAGGCCGACGAGCCGCTGCTCGAGGTCTCCACGGACAAGGTCGACACCGAGATCCCGGCGCCCGCCTCCGGCGTGCTGCTGGAGATCGTGGTGAACGAGGACGAGACCGCCGAGGTCGGCGCCAAGCTCGCCGTCATCGGCGCCCCGGGTGCCGCCCCTGCCGCCGCCCCGGCCCCCGCCGCCGCTGCCCCGGCCGCTCCGGCCGCTCCGGCCCCGGCTCCGGCCGCCCCCGCGGCTCCGGCCCCCGCCGCCCCGGCTCCGGCCCCCGCCGCTCCGGCCGCGCCCGCCGCTGCCGCCCCGGCCCCGGCCCAGCCGGCCGCCCCGGCTCAGCCCGCGGCTCCGGCGCCCGCTCCGGCCCCGGTCACCCCGGCGACCGCGCCCACCCACCCGACCGCCACCCAGGCGACCGACGAGGGCGCGTACGTCACCCCGCTGGTGCGCAAGCTCGCCGCCGAGAACGGCGTCGACCTGGCCACCGTCAAGGGCACCGGTGTCGGCGGCCGTATCCGCAAGCAGGACGTCATCGCCGCCGCCGAGGCCGCGAAGGCGGCCGCCGCCGCGGCGCCTGCCGCCGCTGCTGTGACCGCCGGGGGCCCCGCCGCCAAGAAGGCCCCGGCGCTGGAGGTCTCCCCGCTGCGCGGCCAGACCGTCAAGATGCCGCGCATCCGCAAGGTCATCGGCGACAACATGGTCAAGGCGCTGCACGAGCAGGCCCAGCTGTCGTCGGTCGTCGAGGTCGACGTCACCCGCCTGATGCGCCTGCGCGCCCAGGCCAAGGACTCCTTCGCCGCGCGCGAGGGCGTCAAGCTCTCCCCGATGCCGTTCTTCGTGAAGGCGGCGGCCCAGGCGCTGAAGGCCCACCCGGTCATCAACGCCCGGATCAACGAGGCCGAGGGCACGATCACCTACTTCGACACCGAGAGCATCGGTATCGCGGTGGACTCCGAGAAGGGCCTGATGACCCCGGTCATCAAGCACGCCGGCGACCTCAACATCGCGGGCATCGCCAAGGCCACGGCGGAGCTGGCGGGCAAGGTCCGCGCCAACAAGATCACCCCGGACGAGCTGTCCGGCGCGACCTTCACCATCTCCAACACCGGTTCGCGCGGCGCGCTGTTCGACACGATCATCGTGCCGCCGGGCCAGGTCGCGATCCTCGGCATCGGTGCCACGGTCAAGCGTCCGGCCGTCATCGAGACCGAGGAGGGCACGGTCATCGGCGTCCGCGACATGACCTACCTGACCCTCTCCTACGACCACCGCCTGGTCGACGGTGCCGACGCGGCCCGTTACCTGACGGCGGTCAAGGCGATCCTGGAAGCGGGCGAGTTCGAGGTCGAGCTCGGCCTGTAGTCCGCCTGGCCCCGTGCCGCCACGGCGCCCCGCCCGGAGCTTCTCCGGGCGGGGCGTTTCGTGTTTGTCGGCACACCGTGCGTGTAAGCCTTGTCTCACCTGCGCAAAAGCACCCCCACACGCCCTACCCGCGGAGCGAACCCGCCGTATTGTCTAAACGTCAGCCCTCCCTAAGGAGCCCCCATGACCGCGCCCGTCGTCCACTCGCTGCGCGAACAGATCCGCGAGCACATCGTGGAGGGAATCGTCAGCGGGCGCTGGCAGCCGGGTGAGCGCATCGTGGAGCGCCGGATCGCCACCGAGCTGGAGGTCAGCCAGACCCCGGTCCGCGAGGCCCTGCGCGAGCTGGAGTCCCTCCGTCTGATCGAGTCCGCGCCGAACAAGGGCGTGCGGGTACGGAACCTGAGCGCGGCCGACCTGGAGGAGAGCTACCCGGTCCGGGCCGGTCTCGAGGCCATCGCGGCGGAGCTGGCGGCAGGCCGCCTGGCGGAGGACTGTTCGGCCCTGGAGCCGCACGTCCTGGCCCTGTACGAAGCGGACCGCAAGGCCGACGGCACCGCCCAGGTCCGCCACACGGTGGGCTTCCACCGCGAGCTCGTGCGCGCCGCGGACAACTCGGTGCTGCTGCACACCTGGGAGGGCCTCGGCATCGAGGTCTTCACGGCGCTGTCCATCCGCTGGCTGGGCACGGTCCAGCAGTCGTACGCGGAGGAGCACGAGGAGCTGGTGGCCGCCTTCAAGCGGCGGGACCCTCGGATCGCCGAGATCGTGAAGGCGCACGTGCTGGGATGCGCTCCGCGCGCTTGATTCAGTCGAGCGCACCCCCGCTCAGACGCCGCCTCACCTGCGAAAACAAGGCCGCTGGGCGTCACCGGGTGCCATCGCCGAAGGCACCGCGTGCCTACTTTCTTGGAATCGAGAAGTTTTCCCCCTCAACCCTTTGATCGATCATCGATCAGCGAGTTACAGTCGCCGACGGACTTCCACCGAAGTTCTCGCCCTGTCCTGCCAAAGACCTAGGGCACCCCCGAACCCTTACCGATGAGGGAACCCCCTTCGACTGAGGAAGGCGGCGACATGACCGACCCCCACGCCATCCAGCCGAGCGCGCTCGACCAGCTCCCGGACCGCGACCCGGAGGAGACCGCCGAATGGCAGGCCTCCCTCGACGCCGTCGCCAGGGAGGCCGGGCCGCACCGCGCCGCGTACCTGATGCGACGCACGCTGGAGCGCGCCGAGGCGGGCGGCATCGCGCTGCCGAAGCTCCTCGAGACGGACTACGTCAACACCATCCCCACCTCCGCGGAGCCGGGCCTGCCCGGTGACCCGGAGATGGAGGCCCGGATCACCGCCTGGAACCGCTGGAACGCGGCGGCGATGGTGACCCGTGGCGCGAAGCACGGCGTCGGCGGCCACATCGCCACCTTCGCCTCCGCGGCCTGGCTGTACGAGACCGGCTTCAACCACTTCTTCAAGGGCAAGGAGGGCGACGGCTCCGGCGACCAGCTGTACATCCAGGGCCACGCCTCCCCCGGCATCTACGCCCGCGCCTTCCTCGACGGCCGGCTGAACGAGGCGCACCTGGACAACTTCCGCCAGGAGGCCGGCGGCAACGGCCTGCCGTCGTACCCGCACCCGCGCCGTCTGCCCTGGCTGTGGGAGTTCCCGACGGTGTCGATGGGCCTCGGCCCGCTCTCCGCCATCTACCAGGCGCGCTTCAACCGCTACCTCACGAGCCGTGGCATCAAGGACGTCTCCGCCTCCCACGTGTGGGCGTTCCTGGGCGACGGCGAGATGGACGAGCCGGAGTCGACCGCGGCCCTCGCGCTCGCCGCCCGTGAGGAGCTGGACAACCTCACCTTCGTCATCAACTGCAACCTGCAGCGCCTCGACGGCCCGGTCCGCGCCAACTTCAAGATCGTGCAGGAGCTGGAGGCCCAGTTCCGCGGCGCCGGCTGGAACGTCGTCAAGTCGCTGTGGGGCACGGCCTGGGACGAGCTGTTCGCCCTCGACACGACGGGCGCGCTGGTACGCCGCCTGCGCGAGGTACCGGACGCGCAGATCCAGACGTACCAGACCCGCGGAGCCGCCTACATCCGCGAGGACTTCTTCGGCAAGGACCCGGCGCTCGCCGAGATGGCGAAGCTGCTGAGCGACGACAAGATCCTCGAGTGCTTCCACCTCTCGCGCGGCGGTCACGAGGCCCGCAAGGTCTACGCCGCGTACAAGGCCGCCGTCGAGCACAAGGGCGCGCCGACCGTGATCCTGGCCCAGACGGTCAAGGGCCACACCCTCGGCGAGGGCTTCGCGTCGAAGAACGCCAACCACCAGATGAAGAAGCTGACGGTGGACGAGTTCAAGACGATGCGGGACCTGCTCGGCCTGCCGATCAAGGACAGCGACTTCGTCGACGGCGTGGTCCCCTACGGCCACCCGGGCGCCGACTCCCCCGAGGTCCGCTACCTCCAGGAGCGCCGCGCGGCCCTCGGCGGCCCCGCCCCGGCCCGCCGCACGCACGCCCTGGCCCCGCTGCCGGCCCCCGCCGAGAAGGCGTTCGCCTCCTTCGACAAGGGCTCCGGCTCGCAGAACGTGGCCACCACGATGGCCTTCGTCCGCCTGGTCAAGGACCTGGTCCGCGACAAGGAGACGGGCAGGCGCTGGGTGCCGATCGTCCCCGACGAGGCGCGCACCTTCGGCATGGAGTCGCTGTTCCCGTCGCTCGGGATCTACTCCCCCAAGGGCCAGACGTACGAGCCGGTCGACCGCGACCAGCTGATGTACTACAAGGAGGCCAAGAACGGCCAGATCCTCAACGAGGGGATCACCGAGGCCGGTTCGATGGCCGACTTCATCGCCGCTTCGACGTCGTACGCGACGCACGGCGAGGCGATGATCCCGTTCTACATCTTCTACTCGATGTTCGGCTGGCAGCGCACCGCCGACCAGATGTGGCAGCTCGGCGACCAGCTCGGCCGCGGCTTCCTCGTCGGCGCGACGGCCGGCCGGACCACCCTCACCGGTGAGGGCCTGCAGCACGCCGACGGCCACTCCCCGGTCATCGCCGCCACCAACCCGGCCGCGCTGACATACGACCCCGCGTTCGCCTACGAGATCGCGGTGATCGTCCGTGACGGTCTGCGCCGGATGTACGGCGAGGCCAAGCCGGGCGAGGACCAGAACGTCTTCTACTACCTGACGGTCTACAACGAGCCGCTGCCGCAGCCCGCCAAGCCGGCCGGCCTCGGCATCGACGAGGGCATCGTCAAGGGCCTGTACCGCTTCAACACGGCGGAGTCGGCGGGGCTGTCCCCGGCCGCCAACGCCCCGCGCATCCAGCTGCTGGGCTCCGGTACGGCGATCCACTGGGCCCTTCAGGCGCAGCAGCTGCTGGCCGAGGAGTGGGGTGTCGCGGCCGACGTCTGGTCGGCGACCTCCTGGTCCGAGCTGCGACGCGACGCGCTGGAGGCGGACGCCGCCCTCCTGCGCGGCGAGGAGCGTGTGCCGTACGTCCGCCAGGCCCTGCAGAGCGCCGAGGGCCCGGTCCTCGCGGTATCCGACTACATGCGCCAGGTCCCGGACCAGATCGCGCAGTGGGTCGAGCAGGACTGGTCCTCGCTGGGCGCCGACGGCTTCGGCCTGTCGGACACCCGTGAGGCCGCCCGCCGCCACTTCGGCGTCGACGCCGAGTCGATCGTCGTCGCGGCGCTGGCCCAGCTCGCCAAGCGCGGCGAGGTGAAGGCCACGGCGGTCAAGGAGGCCCGGGAGAAGTACGGGCTGTAGGACGGCCCGCACGACGGGCGACGGCCGGTCCGGCATCGCCGGACCGGCCGTCGCCCTTGCTGCGACCTGCCCCGCCGAGGCCACGGCCCGCTGCCAGGAGGGTCGGCTCCGCACGACCGCGTCGTACAGGGTCCGCCCGGTCAGGCGCTCCATCACCATGTAGAGGACGCGTTCGCCGTCCAGGACGGCCTCGCCGCAGTCATGGGCGATGACGGTGTACCGGCCGGGCAGCCGGGCCGCCGACCTGATCTCGCGGCGGAACCGGAGGAAGGTCTCGTGCTCGCCCATCCGCGGCAGTGCGGTGACGAGCTTGACCGCCACGTCCCGGTGCATCCGCGCGTCACGGGCGGCCCAGACCTCCCCCATGCCGCCCCGGCCCAGCCGTTCGGCCAGTTCGTACCGGCCGTCGAGGGCCTCTCCCCGCATACCGCCGCCCCTTCCCCGCTCCCCCTGGGGCCTCAAGCGCAGGAGATCTCCGCCGGGGCGGCGGGCTTCGTGGCAGGCTGGCGCCATGCGTGCGGCCCGGCTCATCAAGATGGTGCTCCTGCTGCAGTCCCGGCCGTCCATGACCGCCGCCGAACTCGCCCGTGAGCTGGAGGTGTCGGAGCGTACGGTCACCCGGGACGCGCAGGCGCTGTCGGAGGCGGGCGTGCCGGTGTACGCGGACCGCGGGCGGGCCGGCGGCTACCGGCTGATCGGGGGGTACCGGACGCGGCTGACAGGGCTGGCCAGGAGCGAGGCGGAGGCGCTGTTCCTGAGCGGCGTGCCGGGGGCGCTCAGGGAGATGGGGCTGGAGGACGCCGCCTCCGCGGCCCGGCTGAAGGTGTCCGCGGCGCTGCTGCCGTCGCTGCGCGACGCCCCGGACAGTGCCGCCCAGCGGTTCCATCTGGACGCTCCGGCCTGGTTCCGGGAGCCGGAGACGCCCGCGCTGCTGCCGGCTGTCGCTCGGGCGGTGTGGGACGACCGCCGCGTCACCGCACGGTACCGGCGTGAGGGGCGTGAGGTGGAGCGGGTCCTGGAGCCGTACGGGCTCGTGCTGAAGGCGGGCGTCTGGTACCTGTGCGCTCGGGTGGCCGACGGGGGTGCCTCGCGGACCTACCGCATCGACCGGTTCACCGCGGTGGAGGCCCTGGAGGAACGCTTCGCCCGTGATCCGGACTTCGACCTGCCGGGCCACTGGGCCGAGCAGTCCGAGCGGTTCGCGCGCTCGCTGCTGCGCGCCGAGATCGTCGTGCGGCTGTCCCCGGAGGGCGTGCGCATGCTGCGGTACGCCGTCGATCCGGTGTCGGGGCGTGAGGCGCTGAGCGCGGCCGGCGATCCGGACGCATCGGGCTGGGTGACCGTGGCGCTGCCGGTGGAGTCCCAGGAGGTCGCGCACGGGCAGCTGACGGCGCTCGGCCCGGAGGCCGAGGTGCTGGCCCCCGAGAGCCTGCGCGAGCGGTTCGCGGGGGACGCAGCCCGGCTGGCCGCGCTGTACGGCCGTACGGCCGGCGGAGGGCGCCGTGAGGCCGCCCGGTAACGATCCGCCGTACGCCGGCGTACTCCGCGTGCGCCCCACCGGTGGAGGCCCGATGCTGGTGCCGTGATGGACGAGACGGAGTTCTGGGAGCTGATCGACGCCGCCCGCGAGTCCGCCGAGGGCGACCCCGAGGATCAGGCGGACGCACTCGTGGAACGGCTGCTCCAGCTGGACCCCGAGCTGGTCCTGGACTTCGCCCGTCACTTCGAGGCCCGCTACAACCGCGCCTACCGCTGGGACCTGTGGGGCGCCGCCTGGGTGCTGCTGGACGGGGCCAGCGACGACGCGTTCGACTTCTTCCGGTGCTGGCTGATCGGCCAGGGCCGGGAGGTGTACGAGGGGGCCCTGCACGATCCCGACTCGCTGGCGGAGCTGCTGGACGAGTTCGACGAGGAGGTCGACGGCGACGGCGAGGAGCTGGGCTACGCGGCGGACGAGGCGTACGAACAGCTGACCGGCAGCGTCGCACCCGACCTGGGCATCGCCCCGGCGCCCGCCGAGCCGGAGGGCGCGCCGGTCGACTTCGAGAGCGAGCGGGCGCTCGCCGAACGGTTCCCACGGCTGTGGGACCGCTTCCGGGAGTAGCCGGTCCCGGCTCAGCCGGCCGGGCGCCTGCGGGTGCTGTCGGCCGGCAGGCAGGCCTGCGCATGCTCCGCCCGCACCGCGTGGTGCAGCGGCGCGGCGTTGGCCTGGTCGAGGGCGGACGCCGTGGCCGCGGCCGGGCCGAGGACCACGGTCGCGGCCGCGCAGAGCACCGCCCAGGGGCCGCGCGCGGCCCGCGGCCGGTGCGCCCGCTCCGCGGTCTCGTCCGTGCCCTTCGCGCCCTTACGGCTGCTGTTCATGATTCCCGCCTCCCGTCGGCTTGTGATGTGCACGACCGTAGGGCGCGCGGCTCGGAGTGGGCTGCGTGGCATCTAGGAGGTTTCTTTGGGCCGTGGCGGGGCGGACCGAGCGGGTGCGGTCCGTGCCGGGGCGGTCCGTGCCGGGGCGGTCCGTGCCGGGGCGGTCCGTGCGGGGCCGGTCCGGCCCTGGAGGCGGGCGGCCTTCTCCCTGATCTCGGGGAGACGGGCGACGAGGGCGGCACCGGGGCAGTTGGTCATGAAGCCGTCCGTGTGGCCGGCCAGGGCCGGAAGGACGGCGGTGGTGCCCGCCCTGTAGCGGCTGAGGCTGTTGCTGGACACGAGCCGGACGCTCCCGCGCGGGTCGATGTCGGCGAGGCCGAGTTTCCAGGCGGCCAGGGCGGCGATCGCGTCGGTCATCGCCCTGGGCACGGTGGCCCCGGCGGTGAAGGTGCCGAGCGCGGCGATGCCGGCGGTGCGGTGGTTGAAGCCCTGCGTGTGGGCGCCGGTGACGGGCCGGTCGATGCCTCCGGCACGGCCTTCGTAGATGGTGCCGCAGCGGTCGACGATGAAGTTGTAGCCGATGTCGTCCCACTTCCGGGCGCCGGTCTGGCCCGCGTACAGGTAGCGGATGATGCGCGGCGCGTCGGCGCAGTCGTATCCGCCCGGCGAGTCGGTGTGGTGGAGGAAGACGGCGACCACCTTGTCGTCGTAGCGCGGCGGCGGCTGGGTGCGCCCGGCGGTGCCCAGCCAGACGGCGCGGGGCACGATGCGCGGCCGTGGGGCGCGGTGGGCGGGCGGGATGCGGACCGGGGCCGGCCGGTCGAGGCGGGCGGCGGCGGGGCGTTCCTCGCCAGGGGCGTACAGCGCGAGTACGAGGACGGCCGTCAGGGCGGGCAGACAGGCGAGGGAGACCACCAGCGCGCCACGTATCCGCCGGCGGCAGCGGCGCCGGGCCTCGGCCGGCTGTGGGTCCGGCCTCCGGGGTGCCCCGGGTGTCTCGGCGGCCGGAGCCGGGGTGTCCGGTGCGACCTGCGCGGCAGGGGCCTCGTGGGTCGCCGGGCTGCTCGGGCTCACGGGGCGTTCCGCCCTCGCCCGGGCCTCACCCGCCTGCTGAGCCCCCTGGGCCTCGTCGGGCTGTGCCTCCTCGCTCTCAGGAGCCTCCTGCCGTGCCTGCGGACTCCCCTGGGCCTGAACGGACGCGGAGTCCTCGGGCGCGTTCCGGGCAGCTCCCGGGGTCTGCGGGGACCCGTGAGGGGTGCGGCGGACGTCGCGCCTCCAGGGTCTTCGCCGTTTCAGACGGCCGGACAGTCCCCGGATCCCCCACACCAGCCGGACCGGAAAGGTCTCCGGCGCCGCGGACCTCCCGGGCGCCCCAGGGGTCTCGGATATTCCCGGTGTGCCCGGCGGCTGCGGGGCTCCGGGCGTCTCCACTGTTCTTCGGACGACGTGCATGACCCCACTCTCGGGCGCCCGGATCGTGCCCGCGATGTGCGCTCTGCCACCTGGCGGAACCGTCATCCCGGTCCGGGACGTTTCCGGGGGTACACACATACGAGGCCGGTACGCCGTCCCGTGGCCGTCGCCCGTGTGCGGGTGACTGATCACCGGGCCCGTCCCGTCCGTACTGAGGGGTCCGAGAGAAAGGCGGCTCCGTGGACCTGCTCGACCTGGTGCTTGTGCTGGTCATCCTCGTCTACGCGGCGTCCGGCTACCGGCGTGGGCTGGTGGCCGGCTGTGTCTCGCTGGCCGGGTTCGTCGGCGGCGCCGTCGTCGGCGTCTGGGTGCTGCCCTGGGTGACCGGCCTGGTGGAGCGCGGCACGGCGCAGGCCACGGTGCTCGCGGTGACGACGGTGCTGGTACCGGCCGTGGTGGGGCACGAGCTGGCGGGCCGGCTGGCGCTGCGGCTGCGCGGGGAGCTGGACCAGGGCCCGCTGCGGGTGCTGGACGGGATGGGGGGCGCGGCGGCGAACTCGGTCGCGGTGCTGATCGTGGCCTGGGTGGCGGCGAGCGTGCTGGGCGCGGCCCCGTCACAGGCGCTGAACGCGGCGATCCGGAACTCGGCGCTGCTGGGCGCGGTGCAGGACGCGATGCCGGACACCACGCCCGCGTGGTTCTCGCGGGCCACGTCGGCGCTGACCGAGGCGGGGTTCCCGCAGGTCTTCAACCCGTTCGAGAACGAGTCGACCGCCCGGGTGGCCCGGCCCTCCGGGGACAGTGTCACCCCGGCCGCGACGAGCGCCGCGAAGTCGAGCACGGTGAAGATCGAGGGCGTCTCGGGCAACGAGGGCCGGGAGGGCAGCGGCTTCGTGTACGCCTCGCAGCGCGTGATGACCAACGCGCACGTGGTGGCGGGCATCGACCACCCGAGCGTGCGGGTGGGCGGGGTCGGGCGGTCGTACGACGCCCGGGTGGTGCTCTTCGACTCCGACCGGGACGTCGCGGTGCTGTACGTGCCGGGGCTGCGCGCCCCGGTGCTGCACTTCGACACGAGCGCGGCGCGCGGGGACGCGGCGGTGGTCGCCGGCTATCCGCAGGACGGCGGCCTGAACCTGCAGGCGGCCACGGTGGCGAGCCGCGTGCGGGCGACCGGGCAGAACATCTACAACGACGCCGCGGTCACCCGGGACATCTACTCGATCCGCTCCACGGTCCGGCCGGGCAACTCCGGCGGCCCGCTGCTGACCACGGGCGGCAAGGTGTTCGGGGTGGTCTTCGCGCGCTCCACCTCGGACTCCGAGACGGGGTACGCGCTGACGGCGAACGAGGTCTCGGGCGACGCCACCCGCGCGGCCACGGCGACCACGCGGGTCGACACGGGCCAGTTGGTCAGTTCCTAGCGTTCACAGGCGATGCCCATGCACACGTCGTCGACGTAGCCGCCGTCGAGCAGGAACTCCTCCGGCAGTACGCCCTCGACGACGAAGCCCTCGGACGCGTACAGCGTGCGGGCGGGAGTGTTGTGCCCGAGCACGCGGAGGGTGAGGCGCCGCGCCCCGCGCCCGCGCGCCTCCTCGGCCACCGCCCGGATCAGCGCGGGACGGCCCGGGCATGGCGATCACCCTACGGCCGCCGGCCGGCAGCCCCGGCTTTTCCCGCGGTGCGGGACACGGGGCCGTGCGCGGGACGTCCGTCGTGCCGGGGCGTGGCAGGCCGGTTCGGCGGTCATGCTGGTGCCATGGAACGTCTCCGTATCGCGGTGGCCGGCGCGTCCGGGCTCATCGGCAGCGCCCTGGTGCGGTCCCTGACCGCGGACGGGCACGAGGTCGTACGGCTGGTGCGCCGGGCGGCCGCGGCCCCGGACGAGGTGTGCTGGGACCCCGAGGCACAGTACGTGGACGCGGTCGGGCTGACCGGTTGTGCCGTGGTGGTGAACCTGGCCGGGGCCGGGATCGGCGACCGGCGCTGGACGCCGTCGTACAAGCGGCTGATCCGGGACAGCCGGGTGCTGGGCACGGCCGCCCTGGCGGAGGCGGTGGCCGCGCTGCCCGAGCCGCCGCGGGTCTTCGTCAGCGGCAGCGCGATCGGCATCTACGGCGACACCGGCGACCAGGTCGTGGACGAGGAGGCGCCGCCGGGCGACGGCTTCCTGCCCTCGCTGTGCGTGGAGTGGGAGGAGGCGGCGGCGCCCGCGCGGGAGGCGGGCGTGCGGACGGTGTTCCTGCGCACGGGTCTGGTGGTGGCGCGCGGTGGCGGAGCCTGGGGTCGCCTGTTCCCGCTGTTCCGGGCGGGGCTAGGCGGGCGGCTGGGCGACGGGCGGCAGTACTGGTCGTACATCGCGCTGCACGACGAGGTCGCCGCGATCCGCCGTCTCATCGACGACGACAGCCTGTACGGGCCGTTCAACCTGACGGCCCCGCGGCCCCTGACGAACCGTGAGGTCACGGCGGCGATGGCCCGGGTGCTGCGCCGGCCGGCCCCGTTCGCGGTGCCGGCACCGGTGCTGCGGGCGGTGCTGGGCGAGCTGGCCGGGGATGTGCTGGGCAGCCAACGGGTGGTGCCGAGGCGGCTGTTGGAGTCGGGGTTCACGTTCGCGTTTCCCGGCATCGAGGAGGCGATCCGGGCGGCCTGACGTACGGAGGAGCTCTCCTGCGGCCTCCTGGGAGCTCCTGCGACCTCAAGAGATCTCTTGTGACCGTATGCGACCTCCATGCGACCGTGCCCTGTTGATGCGCGACTGTTTGCGACCGACCGCAGACCTAACCTCGACCCGAACTCTGGTATTTCCGGAGCCAGTTGGGGGCATGACGTCTCCACCGGCCGCGCAACCACAGGAGGGGCCTCGTGCTTGAGCCCGCGTACCAGGTGGACGTCGTCATCGTGGGCGCCGGAATCGCCGGACTCTCGGCGGCTCATCGGCTGACCAGCGCAGGAATCTCGACCGCAGTCCTCGAGGCGGCCCCTTGTGTGGGCGGCCGCATGTCGACGGAGAAGGTCGACGGCTTCCGGCTCGACCGCATCGGACAGCTGCTGTCCACGTCCTACCCCGAACTCCGCACGACCCCGGGCCTGGACTCCCTGGTCCTGCGCACCTTCGGACCGGGCGTCCTGCTGCACCGCGACGGACGCACCCAGCGCGCGGGCGCACCGGCGGCTGGGGGGAGCGCAAGGGGCGCACTCCATGCGGTGCGCGCCCTTGCAAGCGCCCCCAGGGGGCCGGCGGCCGTCCCCGGCCGGGCCGGCGCGCCGATGGGCGGCGCGGTCGACCAGGCCCGGCTCGGCGCCGCCCTGGGCCGGATCGCCGCCACCCCGGTGGAGCGCATCCTGGGCCGCCCCGAGATGCCCGCCGGCCAGGCCCTCGCCCGGCGCGGTCTGCCGGCCCGCACGATCGACGGCTTCCTGCGCCCGCTGCTCGCCGCATTGCTGTGCGACCCGGAGCTCACCACGTCCAGCCGGTGCGCCGACCTCGCGCTGCGCGCCTTCGCCGGCGGCCGGCTGTGCGTCCCGGAGGGCGGCGCGGACGTACTGCCGGAGCTGCTGGCGCGGGCGCTGCCGCACGGCACCGTGCACACCGGGGTGCGGGTCACCTCGGTGGCCACCACCGCGGTGACCACCGCCGAGCACGGCGAGATCCGCTGCCGCGCGGTGCTGCTGGCGACGGACGCGCGCGCCGCGGCGGCACTGCTGCCGGGGCTCCGTGTGCCCTGCTTCCACCCGGTCACCGTGGTCCACCACACCACGGACGACCCGGCGACGGCCTTCTGCACCGGCACCTCGCTGCTGCTGGACGCCGACCGGGGCGGACCGGTGGCGCACACGGCGGTGCTCAGCAACGTGGACCCGAGCCGGGCGCCGGTGGGCCGGGTGCTGATCTCCTCGACGGTGCTCGGCACCCCGCCCGAGGGGATCGACACCGCGGTCCGCATCCACCTCTCCCGGCTCTACGGCACCTCGACGCGCCGCTGGGAGACGCTGGCCGTGCACCACACACCGGAGGCGGTCCCGGCGATGCGCCCACCGCACGACCTGCGCCGCCCGGTACGGCTGCTGGCGGGCCTCTACGTCTGCGGCGACCACCGGGACACCAGCACGGTCCAGGGCGCCCTGCACTCGGCCCATCGGGCGGCGGCGGCGATTCTGGCGGACCTGGGCGCGGCAGGCTCCCTGAACCGTGCGGATCCGGCGCCTACGCTGCCCAGGGCCGCGTGAACGCGGCCCTCAGGGGCGCGCGGCCGTGCCGGCATGCGGCTTGGCCGCGGGGAAGGCGCGACGGGCCCCGACAGCGCGCGACCAGCCGGACAACCGCGCCCCCGACGGCCGGTGGCTACCCCAGCGCCGCCACCTTCTCCCGATACCCCCGCACCGGCGCCGCGTCCCGGTACGGCTCCAGCCGGCGCTCGAAATCCTTCACGTACTCGATCGCGCGAGCGCTGCGCATCTCCGCCGCCTGACCCGCCGCCTCCGCCGCGAGCGCACACGCCTGGTCGAGTTCGCCGAGGCCGAGGCGGGCCGTGGCGAGGACGACCCGGCAGAAGAGCCGGCTGCGGGCGTAGGAGGGGGCACGGAGCTGGAGCGAGCGTTCGGCGTGCTGGGCGGCCGCACGGAACTGCTGCAGGTCCCGGTGGCAGTGCCCGAACTCGTCGGCGAGCTGGGCCTCGTCGAAGAACGTGGCCCAGTACGGCACCTCGTCCCCGGGCCGGGCCGTCTCCAGGGCACGCTCGGCCCGCACGAGCGCCGCCGTGCACGCCCGCACCTCCCCGAGCACGGCGTGCGCCCGCGCCTCGGAGGAGTGCAGCAGCGCCTGCACGACCGGCGGGCCGCCGGTGCCCATGCCCTGCTGGGCCACACGGGCCAGCTGCACGGCCTCCCTGCCGTGGCCGAGATAGACGGCCTGGCGGCTCATGGTGACCAGGACGTAGGAGCCGTACGACCGGTCGCCGGCCGCCTGGGCGAGCCGCAGGGACTGCACGTAGTAGCGCTGGGCGAGGCCGTGCGCGGCGATGTCGTAGGAGGTCCAGCCCGCGAGCCGGGTCAGGTCGGCCGCGGCGCCGAACAGCCGGCGGCCGGTCTGCTCGTCGTAGGAACCACGGAGCATCGGCTCGCACTCGTGCTCCAGGTAGCGCACCAGGGCCTGCCGGGCGTGGCCGCCGCCGAACCGGTCGTCGAGGGTGCGGAACAGCTCGCCCACCGAACGCAGGGCGTTGATGTCGCCGTTGGTGACCCGGTGACCGGGGGCGCGCTCGGCGTGCCCGCGCACCCGGGGCGGAACCGGCAGTGCGTGCCGGGCCAGGGGCCTGGCCGGGGCGGGGCGGCCCTGTGCGGGCACCCGGGCCACCGGTTCGCGGGCCACCTTGTCGTCGGCCTTGCCGATCAGCCAGTCCCGGCTCGGGACCACGAGCCCGGCCGGGGTGAACGCGATCTTGCGCAGTTCGGCGTGGCTGCCGGAGTCCTTGCGCCACAGCCCGCTGACGATGTCCACGGCCTCCTCGGGGGTGGCCGCGAACTCCAGCCCGGCGTACACCGGCGCGCAGGCGTCCAGACCGAGGTCCTGGGCGGTGAGCCGGCGCCCGAGCCGGCGGGTGAAGACCTCGGCGATCAGGGCGGGCGTCGTCCCCCTCGGCTGCTGTCCGCGCAGCCACCGGGTGACGGAGGTCTTGTCGTATCTGAGGTCCAGCCCGTGCTCCAGGCCGAGCTGGTCGACGCGACGGGCCAGACCCGCGTTGGAGAACCCCGCCTCTGCGATGAGCGCGGCGAGCTGGCGGTTGGGGGTGCGCTGCGCGGGTCGGTCCGTCATCTGCGGTGCGGTCTCCTGCCTTCCGGGCTTCTGAAGTGCCGGGATTGCCTGTGAGCTGCCCTTTTGGCCTCACGAACGGCGCGAATGTAGCGGAGAGTGAGCAGCTGGTCGCACAAATCGGCCTCCATTCATCCGATCGTGTGAGGATTGCCCGCAGGGCTGACGTACGCCGGTCGGACGTACAGTGGCGTGGGCGCGTTACGTGCCTGACACACCGGTCGCTGAGGGAGGCGCTTGCCGTGAGTGAGTTGCGGTTCGTCCGCATGGGGTTCGGTGCGGATGCCGTCGAGTACCAGGAGGCCTGGGACGAGCAGCGCCGGGTGCACGCGGCCCGGTTCGCCGACGAGGTCCCGGACACCGTTCTCCTCCTGGAGCACCCCCCGGTGTACACCGCCGGCCGCCGCACCGAGGACAGCGAGCGCCCGCTGGACGGCACCCCGGTCATCGACGTGGACCGCGGAGGCAAGATCACCTGGCACGGCCCGGGCCAGCTGGTGGGCTACCCGATCCAGAAGCTGCCGCGCCCGGTGGACGTCGTCGCGCATCTGCGCCGCCTCGAGGAGGCGATGATCCGGGTGTGCGCCGAGTTCGGCATCGCCACCTCCCGGGTCGAGGGCCGCGCCGGGGTCTGGGTCCTCGGCGACCCGGTCGAGCAGCGCCCCGCGCTCGGCGGTCTCACCCTCGACTTCGACCCGCGCACCAACGACCCCGAGTTCGACCCGCGCCTCAACGGCCCCGAGTACGCGCCCTCCAACGCCGGGCAGCGCCGCGAGGACCGCAAGATCTGCGCCGTGGGCATCCGCGTCGCCAAGGGCGTCACGATGCACGGCTTCGCCCTGAACGTGAATCCCGACACCTCGAACTTCGACAAGATCATCCCGTGCGGCATCCGCGACGCGGGGGTCACCTCCCTCTCGTACGAACTGGGCCGTGAGGTCACCATCGACGAGGTGCTGCCGATGGCCGAGAGGCATCTGCAGGAGGTCCTCGGCGACGCGGACCTGCGTCCGCGCGTCGTCGAGAACGCGTCCGTCTGAGCCCCGGCCGCGGGGAATGCGCCCTGCGACCGCGAGGTTGATCTCCCCGGCAGGGCGCAATGAACACGGGCGTACCCTGGTGTACGCCGAAGAATCAAAGCTTAGGGAGCCGGTCGTGTCCGCAGTCGCACCCGACGGACGCAAGATGCTGCGCCTGGAGGTCCGCAACAGCCAGACCCCCATCGAGCGCAAGCCCGAGTGGATCAAGACCCGGGCGAAAATGGGCCCCGAGTACACGAAGATGCAGAACCTCGTGAAGAGCGAGGGCCTGCACACGGTCTGCCAGGAAGCCGGCTGCCCGAACATCTACGAGTGCTGGGAGGACCGCGAGGCGACCTTCCTCATCGGCGGCGACCAGTGCACCCGGCGCTGCGACTTCTGCCAGATCGACACCGGCAAGCCCGAGGCGCTCGACCGCGACGAACCGCGCCGCGTCGGCGAGTCCGTGGTCACCATGGACCTGAACTACGCCACCATCACCGGCGTCGCCCGCGACGACCTGGAGGACGGCGGCGCCTGGCTGTACGCCGAGACCGTGCGCCAGATCCACGCGCAGACGGCGGAGCGCGAGGGCGGCCGGACGAAGGTCGAGCTGCTGGCTCCCGACTTCAACGCGGTTCCCGAGCAGCTGGCGGAGGTCTTCTCCGCCCGTCCCGAGGTCTTCGCGCACAACGTCGAGACGGTGCCGCGGATCTTCAAGCGGATCCGCCCCGGCTTCCGCTACGAGCGCTCCCTGAAGGTCATCACCGAGGCCCGCGACTTCGGCCTGGTGACCAAGTCCAACCTGATCCTCGGCATGGGCGAGACCCGCGAGGAGGTCAGCGAGGCGCTCAAGCAGCTGCACGACGCCGGCTGTGAGCTGGTCACCATCACCCAGTACCTGCGCCCCTCCGTCCGGCACCACCCGGTGGAGCGCTGGGTGAAGCCGGAGGAGTTCGTGGAGCTGAAGGAGGAGGCCGAGCAGATCGGCTTCTCGGGCGTGATGTCCGGTCCGCTGGTGCGGTCCTCGTACCGCGCCGGGCGCCTGTACCGGATGGCCGTGGAGAAGCGGGGTTCGTACGTCGCCGCCCAGGCGATGTGACGAACGTGTGAATTCGCGCACAAGTAACTACTGGCCAGTAATGGCCGAGACGACGCGGTCCTGACCGTCCTCGCTGATGAGGGCGGGCATCAGGGCCGCGTCGGCGTTTCAGTGCTCTGCATCAAGGCTTCATTGGCGTTTGACCGGTCGGACATGCCCTGGTAACACCAATCAGTGACTCTGGTATCACGCCTCGTACACACCCCGCTCCGAGAGGGGACCTCGATCATGCAGGCCGCGCCCGTACGCGCAACCGCCATCCCGTCCTTCACCGACGCCCTGCGCGCCGTCGAGTCCCTGCTCATGAGCGGCGGTCAGCGCACCGCCCGGCGCAATGCCTGGACCTCCGTGCTGGAGGACCGCCGGCGCGCCAAGGACCGGGTCGAGGCGCAGCGTGTCCTGGAGCAGGCCGCCGGCCGCTCCTGAGCCCTTTCCCGCGCGTTCCTCCCGGGCACTGCCGTCGTCCGCACTCCCGGGGCCACGTAGACTTCCTGACATGGCGAGGAAGGAAACCGCGGCGGACGCCGCGAACGCAGGGCGACTGAAGCAGATCGCCCTCACGTACAAGATGACCCGCAAGGCCGACAAGAAGATCGGTCTTGTCCTCGGGGCCGTCGGCATCGGCACCCTCGCTGTGTTCCTCGCGATCGGCTTCTTGCTCGGCCACCCCGTCTACCTGGGCATCTTCGGCCTGCTGGTCGCTCTGCTGGCGGCGGCGATCGTGTTCGGCCGCCGGGCCGAGCGCGCCGCCTTCGGTCAGATGGAGGGCCAGCCGGGCGCCGCGGCCGCAGTCCTGGACAACATCGGCCGGGGCTGGACGACGACTCCGGCGGTGGCGATGAACCGCAGCCAGGACGTGGTGCACCGGGCGGTCGGCAAGGCCGGCATCGTGCTGGTCGCCGAGGGCAACCCGAACCGGGTGAAGAGCCTGCTGGCCGCCGAGAAGAAGAAGATGAACCGCATCGTCGCCGACGTACCGGTGCGCGACGTGATCGTCGGCAACGGCGAGGGCCAGGTCGAGCTCAAGAAGCTGCGCACGACCATGCTGAAGTTCCCGCGCGTCCTCACCGGCCCCCAGGTGACGGCCACCAACGACCGGCTGCGGGCCCTGGGCGACCTGATGACCAACATGCCGCTGCCGAAGGGCCCCATGCCCAAGGGCATGCGGATGCCGAAGGGCCGCTGAGCCCGTGGGCCCTCGCCCGGCAGCTCGTCAGGACAGGGTCCGGAACTTTCGCTCGCAGTAGACCATCGGGGCTCCCTCGCCCAGCCGCACTCCCGTTACCCGGCCGATCAGGATCGTGTGATCCCCGGCCGGGTAACGCGCATGTGCGGCACAGTCCAGCTGCACCGGCGCCTGCTGCACCGCCGGCAGCCCGGCGGGGCTCGGCTGCAGCAGGGCGTCGGAGAACTTGTCCGCCCCCTTGGTGGCGAACAGCAGGGCCAGCGGCTGGTGCTCCGGGGCCAGCACGCTCACCGCGAAGTGTTCGCACCGCGCGAAGACCGCCGCCGAGTCGGCGGCGTCCGCCAGGCACACCAGGACGAGCGGGGGGTCCAGCGAGACGGAGCAGAAGGAGCTGGCCGTGAAGCCGCGCGGAGTGCCGTCCTCGCAGCGGGCGGTCACCACCACCACGCCCGACGGAAAGCGCGCCATGGCGTCCCGGAACTCCTCGGGGCTCACCTCGGCCGCCATCACATCCTGAGCATCGGTCATACCGCGACGATGCAGCCGGCGGTTTGACCGGGCAACCGGATGGGGGCATCTGGACGATCGCCGGGTGCGGGTGCGGACCCGCCCCCGGGAACGGTCAGGTCCGGACCTCCACGGTCTTCGCCAGCCGGTCGTGCAGCCCGCGGCCGTCCCGGTCCCAGATCAGCGCGGGGATCGCCAGGCACAGCAGGAACGTGCGCAGCACGGACCGCAGCGGGTTGACCGTGCCGGTCTCCAGGGCCACGACCCGGATGCCGAGGAGCCGCTTGCCCGGGGTGAAGCCGAGGGTGCCGACGGTCAGCAGGCTCATGACGAAGAAGACACCGAGCGCCCAGTTGCTCGTAGCGGGGCTGTAGCCGTCGGTGATCAGGCCGTATGCGATCAGGACGCACAGTCCCCAGTCCACGGCGAGCGCGCCGAGCCGCCGGCCGGGACGGGCGAGGGAGTTCGGCCCCTCCTCGGGGAGGCCGAGCTGCTCGCCCCGGTAGCCGAAGTCGGCGCCGGCCTCTTCCATGGCCGCGCGGGGCCCGGAGAGCCACGATCCCAGTGCTTGCCTGTTGTCCACCCGTCAACGGTACTGCGCCCGGTTTCGGGCACTACGCCGAGGGGTGTGTCGGAGCTACGGTGGACAGGTGGCCGGTTAACTTCTGCGAAACAAACGGGTCACGCCCGAGAAATCACCCGTCCCTAGGGTCATGACCAGCGTGTGCCCCCGCACTGGCCGCACGAACGATCTACCACCCCGGCGAGGACGGTCGGGAGTAGGAGGAGCTGGATGTTCCAGAACGCCGACGAGGCCAAGAAGTTCATCGCGGACGAGGACGTCAAGTTCATCGACGTCCGCTTCTGCGACCTGCCGGGCGTCATGCAGCACTTCACGGTGCCCGTTGAGGCGTTCGACCCGGACGAGGAGCTGGCCTTCGACGGATCCTCGATCCGTGGGTTCCAGGCCATCCACGAGTCCGACATGGCGCTGCGCGCCGACCTGTCGACGTCCCGCGTCGACCCGTTCCGCCGCGACAAGACCCTCAACATCAACTTCTTCATCCACGACCCGATCACGGGCGAGCAGTACTCCCGTGACCCGCGCAACGTGGCGAAGAAGGCCGAGGCCTACCTCGCCTCGACCGGTATCGCGGACACCGCGTACTTCGGCCCCGAGGCCGAGTTCTACGTCTTCGACTCCGTGCGCTTCGCGACCAGCGCGAACGAGTCCTTCTACCACATCGACTCCGAGGCGGGCGCCTGGAACACCGGTGCGGTGGAGAACAACCGCGGCTACAAGGTCCGCTACAAGGGCGGCTACTTTCCGGTGGCACCGGTCGACCACTTCGCCGACCTGCGCGCCGAGATCTCCCTGGAGCTGGAGAAGTCCGGCCTGAAGGTCGAGCGCCAGCACCACGAGGTGGGCACCGCCGGCCAGGCGGAGATCAACTACAAGTTCAACACGCTGCTCGCCGCCGCCGACGACCTGCAGCTGTTCAAGTACATCGTGAAGAACGTGGCCTGGCGCAACGGCAAGACCGCGACCTTCATGCCGAAGCCGATCTTCGGTGACAACGGCTCGGGCATGCATGTGCACCAGTCGCTGTGGAGCAACGGCGACCCGCTGTTCTACGACGAGGCCGGTTACGCGGGTCTGTCGGACACCGCCCGCTACTACATCGGCGGCATCCTCAGGCACGCCCCGTCGCTCCTGGCCTTCACCAACCCGACGGTGAACTCGTACCACCGCCTGGTGCCGGGCTTCGAGGCGCCGATCAACCTGGTGTACTCGCAGCGCAACCGCTCCGCGGCCATGCGCATCCCGATCACCGGCTCCAACCCGAAGGCCAAGCGCGTCGAGTTCCGCGCCCCGGACTCCTCCGGCAACCCGTACCTGGCCTTCTCCGCCCTGCTCCTCGCGGGTCTGGACGGCATCAAGAACAAGATCGAGCCGGCCGAGCCGATCGACAAGGACCTGTACGAGCTGGCTCCCGAGGAGCACGCGAACGTCGCCCAGGTCCCGACCTCCCTCCCCGCCGTCCTCGACTCGCTCGAGGCCGACCACGAGTTCCTCCTCCAGGGCGACGTGTTCACCCCGGACCTGATCGAGACCTGGATCGACTTCAAGCGCACCAACGAGATCGCGCCGCTGCAGCTGCGCCCGCACCCGCACGAGTTCGAGCTCTACTTCGACGTGTGATATCGCCCCAGGCCGGAGCGGGCTCCCGCTCTCCTGGGCCGGCTGTGGGCCGTCGGCCGGCTCTCCTTCTCCGGGAGAGCCGGCCGACGGCTTTTCCGCCACCGCCGCCGCGCCCGAGCACGTCGTCTCGTTCCACCCCGGCAACGGCTGTCCCCTCGGTTCGCCGCAGCCGCTCGCCCACGGCCGGCCGTGGAAAACCGGAAGAGCCGGACTCCATACCGACCATCCCTTCCCACCCGCCCCCCTGCTCCGTCGCCGGCCATGGCAGGGACAGGCGGCCGGACCGGCCTCTGTGCGGCACGAGTACCCAGCGTCGGCCCTTGCGTCGCCGTGGGGTGCGGGCGAGCCCGACGGCATGAGCGGGCGTCCTGGGCCGGGAACCTGCTGCTCGAGGCCCAGTGGTCCGACCGTCCGCACCGAGTTCGAACGCCGCGTCACAACACGGCCACATGGCCCTCACAGCCACCCCCGGACCTCCACCATCTCCTGCATGCGACGCACCATCACCACGACCACCGCGGCCACCGCTCTGCTCCTGGCCCTCGCCGCGTGCAGCAACGGCAAGTCGGCGTCCTCCACGGACAAGGCTGCCGAGCCCGCCAAGTCCGCAGCGGCGGCCGGCGGGAATCTCACAGCCCACGACGCGTTCGCGAAGCTCTCCGGCCGGGTCAGGACCGCGAAGTTGTCCGGCACTGTCACGGCGGCCGACGATCCGAACCATCTCCTCGGCCGACCGGGCCAGTACACCTCGAAGATCACGTTCAATGACTCGCGGATCCCGGCCGGCCAGGTGAGCGGCACCGACCAGGGCGATGTCGAACGCGGTGGCGCCATCGAAGCGTTCGCGACGGCCGCCGACGCGCAGACCCGTGCGAAGTACGTCGAAGCCGTCACCAAGTCCATGCCGGCACTTGCCGAGTACGACTACGTCCACGGCACGGTGCTGGTCCGGGTCTCGCACTACCTCACCCCGAAGCAGGCCGCCGGCTACGAGACCGCGACGAACGGACTGGGCTGAGGCCACCCATGAAGCCCCGCATCCCGTTCTGGTCACAGATCCCTCACGGCGCCTTTACATAAGCCTCACATCAGATAGATTCAAGGCTCAACTAGTTCAGCAGCGCATGGGGGGACCGTGAGCCAGCAGGAACCGCAGCAGCCCGGATGGGCAGGCCAGCCGCAACAGCCACAGTGGGGAGCACCGACACAGCCCGGCTGGGGGGCGCCACCACCGCAGCCGCCGAAGAAGAGAAGCGTCGGCAAGGCCGTCGGCTTCGGCTGCCTCGGTGTGGTGGCCCTGTTCGTCGTCATCGGCATCGTCGGTGCTGCGGCCGGAGGCGGCAGCAGCAAGAACAGCGGCAGCAGCGGCAAGAACGACACGGCAGGCGCCGCACCCCACACGAGCAAGTCCGGTGACAACAAGGCGAAGACCGGCGGCGCGAAGAGCGACACCGCGCCCCACACCGTGACCTTCAAGGTGTGGGGCACCGCGCCGGCCGGCGCGCTCGGCGGCCTGGACATCTCCTACGGCTCCGACACGGACACCCGCAAGGGCACGTTCAAGAACGGCAAGTTCACCGCCGACCTGCCGTTCAAGAAGGACGCCATGTACTACACGGTCACCGCCCAACTGCAGGGATCCGGTGACATCAACTGCTCCGTGACCGTTGACGGCCACACCAAGAGCGGGCACGCGTCCGGCGGCTACAACATCTGCGACGCGCAGCTGAGCAGCACGCTGTTCGGCGGCTGGGGCTGACGAGGCCTGCACGGCGGCCCCGCGCGGAGCATCCCGGGCGGGTCCGCCGGCGAAACGGTGGAACCGGCCGCGCCGATCCGCAGCCGGCACCGCGGCGCCGAGCGGTTGACGCGCCGGGCCCGAGGCTTCGCCGGCGGCACGCCGGTGTTCACCGACACGACGAACACCGCCTTCGGCCGGCTGCCGCAGGCGACGGCCGCGGACGTCACGGTCGGTCCCAGGGCTCCTCGGACACCGGTGGAACGACCTCCCGCACGGCCGGTCGCCGGTGCGCGGCACGCCGTCCCCGTATGTCCCCCGAGAGGTGTGATCGACGCCGGCCGGCGGATGCCGCGACGGGGCCCCTCGGCTCGGCCGGGGCGCCTTCGCCGTGCAGGCAACCTTTCCCGCTTCCCAGGCTTCCTATTGTCAGGGGATCATCCCTCCTGACTCTGCCGGACGAGAGAGGTTGAACGGGGATGACGGAAGACGACGACTGGAAGCGGGAGTTCGATCACCGCTGGGCGAATTCCGCCGAGCACAAGGAGCCCTCGGCCCGGGCCCGGATGCTCGCCGCACGCTGGAAGGAGAGCCCGCCGGACCCGGCACCCTTCCGCGCCGACCCCGATCCGGTGCCGCGCCGGGCGTCGTGGGCGTCGACGGCCATGGTCTTCGGCTGCGTGATCCTGGTGATGGTGCTGATCGGGCTCGTGCAGTTCGGCTCGGCGCACTAGGGAGCCGGGGGGACGCCTGGCGACGGCGGGCCGGCCACGGGTACGTTTTGCCGCTCCTAGGGCCGTTCGGAACCTCCCCATGGGAGTCGGCAGGTGCACACTGGACAGCGGGACGAGTGCCTGACTGCGGGGTGATGCAAGATGCAGAGCCGCTTCCGGAGCGACCGACGGCTGACCGTGCGCATGGGAATCACGATGTTCCTGCTCGGTCTGCTGTACGTGGGGTTCGTGGCCGCGCTGATCGCGCTGCTGAGGTCCTGGGTGCTGGTCGTCGTGGTGATCGGCGCGATGTTCGTGGCGCAGTTCTGGTTCTCCGACCGGATCGCCATGTTCGCGATGCACGGCCGGGTGGTGGAGCGCGAGGAGTATCCCGAGCTGCACGCGGTGATCGACCGGCTGTGCGCGATCGCGGACATGCCCAAGCCGGTGGTCGCGGTGTCCACCATGGACATGCCGAATGCGTTCGCGACCGGCCGGAACCCGGACCACGCGGTGATCTGCGTGACCACGGGGCTGCTGCGGCGGCTGGAGCCGGCCGAGCTGGAGGGCGTGCTGGCGCACGAGCTGTCGCACGTGGCGCACAAGGACGTGGCCGTGATCACGATCGCGTCGTTCCTCGGTGTGCTGGCGGGCCTGATCGTGCGGTTCGCCTTCTACTCGCAGGTCTTCGGCGGAGGCCGCAGGGACCAGAACACCGCCGCCGTCTTCGCCGCGATCATGGGCGTCTCCGCGGCGGTGTACGCGATCAGCTTCCTGCTGATCCGGGCGCTGTCCCGCTACCGTGAGCTGGCGGCCGACCGGGCGGCGGCCCACCTGACCGGGCGGCCGTCGGCGCTGGCGTCGGCGCTCACCAAGGTCACCGGGGACATCGCCCGGATCCCGACCAAGGACCTGCGCACCGCCCAGGCCTTCAACGCCTTCTACTTCACCCCGGCCACCGGCAAGGAGCCCGGCATCGAGCGGTTCTTCTCCACGCATCCGACACTGGAGCAGCGACTGGACCAGCTGGGCCGGATCTCCGCGGAGCTGGGCGAGGCCACCGCCCCCGGGAAGGCGGGCTGAGCATTGGGGCTGCTGGACATCCTGCTGGGCCGTACGAAACCGGTCGCACCCGATCTCGACCAGCTCTTCGCGCTGCCGTCGGCGGCCGTGACCCTGCAGGTCGCGGCCGGTTTCACCGCGACCGGGACCGGCGCGGTGTGCTTCGCGACGGTGGAGGGCGCGGTCTTCGAGCAGACCCACCGGGAGGTGCAGGCGCTGCTCGACGCGGACACCGGGCGGGCGGGGGCCACCGGCTCGAGCGGAGCCGAGAGTGGGGGAAGCCCGCCGGTCGAGCTGCGCCGGGACGACTACGGCTACTCGTGGCTGGTGTCCCGGCGCCGCCCCGAGCAGCTGCCGGAGCTGGTCAACGACCTGCACGCGGTGAACAGCGCGATGGAGATCAACGGCTTCGGCCCGCAGCTGCTGTGCTCACTGGCCGGTTTCACGGACGACGGCGGCCGCAGGCTGGCGCTGGTCTACCTCTACAAGCGGGGCACGTTCTACCCGTTCGCTCCGCTGCCCGGCGCCGTCGAGCGGCGGGACAACGCACTGGAGCTCCAGGTGAAGGCGGCGCTCGTGAACGACCTGCGGATCGAGCAGGACCTGAGCCGCTGGTTCCCGGTGTGGGGCGCCCCCGGTCTGTGACCGGGGACGCCCTGGTTCACCTGCTCTTCTCACGCTCCTGCCGGCGCGCCTCGAAGGGGCGCTCCCGGCGGTAGCGGCGCTCCCACCGGGCCTGCCGGTCCCGGCGCTGGCGGTACGCGCGGTAGTTCTCCGGCGGGGACGGGGCGCCCACGCCGGCGGGTGGTGGCGTGCCGGGGGAACCACGTCCGTGCGTCGCGTACAGATACAGCAGCGCGACGGCGGCGAGCCACCACAGATGGTTTCCGATTCCGAGGATCACCAGGACGACGGTCCCGGACGCGACGATGCCACGCATGACGGACCTCCGTTGGGGTGAGGGCGACGGGGGTGGAGTGTGTCGGCTTCGTGCCGTTTGTTCAGCGTAGGGAGGGCGCCACCGCGCCCGCATCCCGTTTTCCGCGGGCCCGAGCCGCCGTGAGTGAATGGCCGCATGAGCGAACCGACCGTTTTCACCCAGGACTTCGACGGCGAGCGGCTCAACGGGGTGACCGCGGGTCCACCGGGGCGGGCGACGGCCGTGCTGCTGCACGGCGCGGGCAACGCCACCAAGGACCGCCTCCTGCCCCTGCTCACCGAGTTCACCGGGCACGGCTGCCACGCCCTGGCGTTCGACTTCTCGGGGCACGGCGAAAGCACCGGACTGCTCGGCGAGTCGAGCCTGCGCGGACGGTTCGAGCAGGCGATGGCGGTGATCGACGCCCACGCTCCCGCCGGCGCTCCGCTGGTGCTGGTCGGCTTCAGCATGAGCGGGCAGACCGTCGCCGATCTCGTACGGCACTACGGCCGCCGGGTGGCGGCCGTCGGCCTGTGCGCGCCCGCCGTCTACGCGCCCGGGGCCTGGGAAGTTCCGTTCGGGGACGGCCGGGGCCGGTTCACGCAGATCATCCGTACCCCGGACAGCTGGCGGGCCTCGCCCGCTCTGGAGGCGTTCCGGGCGTACGAGGGCCGGGCGGTGCTGGCGGTGCCGGGCACCGACGCGGTCGTCCCGCCGGCCGTGACCGAGGCCGTCCAGGACGCGCTGTCGGCGCGGGCGCAGTACAGCCGCTTCGACCTCCCGCGGGCGGAGCACCGGTTGGGCCTGTGGTTCCGCGACCACGGCGAGGACCGCCGGGAGTTCGTGACGGCGCTGGTGAGCGGGATCGACGGACGGCGCGGCTGGGCGGCGACGCGGACCTGGGTGGCCGAGCAGCTGCCCGCCGGCCGTACGGTCACCGGTGCCACGCCGCTGAAGGGCGGCTGGTCGTCGCAGATGCGCAGACTCACCCTCGACGACGGGCAGGAGCTGGTGCTGCGCAGCTTCGTGAAGCCGTTCTTCCGCCGTGCCGCGCCGGGGCTGCTGTCGCGGGAGGCGGCGGTCCTCGGCCTGCTCGCCGGGCAGGAGGGCATCGCGGTCCCGGCCCTGGTCGCGGTGGACGCCGTCGCCGAGCACTGCGACCACCCCTCCCTGCTGATGAGCAGGCTGCCCGGCCGGGTCCGGGTGGACGAGGAGGATCCGGCGGACCTGGACCGCCGGCTCGACCTCCTGGCGGCCCAGCTCGTCCGGATCCACATGGTGGACCCTGAGGACCGCCCGCGCACGTACGAGGCGTGGACGTCGGCGGACCGGGTGCGCACCCCGCACGGCGCGCCCTGGGAGCGTGCGGTGGAGGTGATCCGCCGGGACCCGCCACCGTACCGGGGCCGCTTCCTGCACCGGGACTACCACCCGGGGAACGTGCTCTTCACGGGCGTGGGCGACGGACTGCGGGTGGGTGGGGTCGTGGACTGGGTGGAGACGTCCTGGGGCCCGGCCGACCTGGACGTGGCCCACTGCTCGACGGCGCTGGCCCTGCTGCACGGTCCGGAGCACGGCTTGGCCTTCCGGGACCGCTACGAGCGGCAGGGCGGCCACGGCCTGGCCGACGGCCGGGACCACCTGTACTGGCGCCTGCTGGACGCGCTCGCCTACGCCCCCGACGCCGAGAAGCTGGCCGGGCCGTGGCGCACTCTGGGCCGCACCGACCTGACCTCCGAGGTGCTGTGCGCCCGCCTCGAGGCGTATGTGCGCGGGCTGCTGGAGCGCTACGGCTGAGCGGTGCGGCGCCCGTACCGGCGCCGGGTGCCCCGGCGGACCGGGGCGCCCGGCTCCGGTGGCGGGCGTCAGCGGCTGTAGCGCATGAACGCCCGGACCATGTGGCAGGTGGTGTCGGAGGGCGGGCGCATGCCGATGTCCTCCGCCGTGCTGCGGATCGTCTCGTCGCGGGCCTGGGCCGGTAGGTAGATGCCGGAGTCGAGCAGCGCTATGGCGAGGCGCATGGCCTTCAGGCGGCGGTTGTGGGTGACGTACCACTCGCGCGGCCGTCCGGCCGGCAGGGGCCGCTTCGTCATGGGCTCGTAGGGGGAGTCGAACAGTACCGGGTGCTGGGCGGTGGACTGGGTGGGCAACGGCTTCGGCTTCAGGGCGGCAGCGGGCACAGGCATCCTCCAGTCGCGGTCAGGGCAGCCTTCCGGGGTTCCGGCGACTGTCTCGAACACTGCTTCCAGTGTACCGGCGGCCACTGACAATGACAGGATCGCCGAGGCCGCCAAATGCCCAGGTGAACACGGCAATTGGAGCTGTGCGACAGGCGGTCACGGTGAGGCTGCCGGGGCGTCGGAAAAATCGAACAGAGCCGGTACCAAGTACCGTGTGCCGCATGGAAATCTGGATCAACCCGGCCTGCTCCAAGTGCCGTAGCGCCATCAGCCTGCTCGACGCCGAGGGGGCCGAGTACACCGTCCGCCGCTATCTGGAGGACGTGCCGGGCGAGGACGAGATCAGGGCCGTGCTGGAGCGGCTGAACCTCGAGCCCTGGGACATCACCCGCACCCAGGAGGCGGTCGCCAAGGAGCTGGGCCTGGCGGACTGGCCGCGTGAGGAAGGTGCCCGGGACCGGTGGATCGCCGTGCTCGCCGAGCATCCCGGGCTCATCCAGCGGCCGATCATCACCGCCGACGACGGAACGGCCCTGGTCGGCCGCTCCGAGGAGGCGGTCCGGGAGGCCCTCTCCCGCAGCGAGAGCTGAGCGGCGCTCAACTCACCTGTGACACAGCCCACTTCGATGACTCCTGCGACCGCTGAGTAACCTCGTTCGGTATCTCGTACATAGCGGCGTACGCTCCCCTACCTCTTCAGGAGGCGCGCATGTCGCGCAGGAGAACTCTCGGCACGAAGAAGAAGATCGCACTGCTCGTCAGTGCCGCGGCGGTGGCGGGCGGCGGGGCCTTCGCGCTGGCCACCACCTCCAACGCGGCCCAGCCCGCGCACAACGCGAAGACCCTGTCCGCCGGGGATTCCACGGTGTGCCAGGGGCTGGCCACGGCCCACGGCAACAACGACAAGTTCATCGCGGACCAGAAGGCCCATCCGGACGCCCAGTCGGCAGCCCGGATCGCCAACCGCGAGGCGGTCATCAAGCAGATCGAGGTCCAGCAGAAGGCGGCCGGCTGCACGGTTGGGGAGTCGGCTCAGGGCTCCCAGTCCGGTCAGCAGGCCGCCGGTCAGCAGGCCGCCGGACAGCAGGCCGCCGGACAGCAGGCGGGGCAGCAGGCGGGGCAGCAGAGCGCCCAGCCCTCGCAGAGCGCCGCCGGCGGCGGCAACGCCGGTGGTGCGGCGGCGGGTTCCGGCCAGCAGGTGTGCCAGGGCTCCACCGTCACGCTCTCCGGCGAGGGCGGCGCCCCGGCCGCCTCCAGCAACCAGTTCCCGGCGGGCACGTCCCTGAAGGTCACCAACCTGGACAACAACAAGTCCACGACGGTGAAGGTCACCTCCGTCTCCGGAAGCTGTGTGCTGCTCAACAACGCGGCCTTCGAGCAGGTCAGGGAACCGGGCAAGTTCCTCATCCGGCACGCCCGGATCGAGAAGGTGGGGTGAGGCTCAAGGACCGGACAGGAACGCGGTGAGGCGGCCGGCCAGATCGTCCGGCGCCGACTGGGGCAGCCCGTGGTGCGAGACGTCCGGCAGGACGGCGGTCTCCACGTGCGGCAGCAGCGCGCGGGCCCGGTCGGCCACCTCACGCGACGCATGGGTCCTGCTGTTCGCGGCCACGACCAGCAGGACCCGCGCCTCGAGCGCCCGCAGGGCGTCCGGTGCGGGGCGCGGGCCGGTCACCGGCCTCGCGGACGGGAAGCCCGCGGCCGCCTCCTGGAGGGCGAGCCAGTCCGGGTCCGGCGCCCCTCCCCCGCTCTCCCACTCCAGGAAGGCGCGCACCCGGCGGGGTGTGGGCCGCAGCAGCATCGGCAGGGCGCGCAGCAGATACGCCGCCTTGAACCCGGCGAAGCACTGGGTCGGGTCCAGGAGGAACAGGCGGCGTGTCCGCGCCGGCGCGCGCAGGGCGTAGTGCAGGGCGATCCAGCCGCCGTACGAGTGGCCGCCCAGGTCGGCCGAGGCGGCGCCCAGGCCGTCCAGGAGGGCGTCCAGCCAGAGCGTCAGGTCGGCGACCGTACGGGGGTGACGGTCGCCGGCCGGGACGCTCAGGCCCGGGGCGCCGGGCAGATCGACCGCGAGCACCCGGCGGACCCGGGCCAACTTCCCGGCCTGGGCGTACCAGGAGGCCGAGGTGGCCGCTCCGCCGCCCGGCAGCAGGAGCAGCGGGGGCGCGTCGCGCGGACCGCAGGCGTGGACGCGGGTGTCGCCGAAGGGCGTGGCGACCGTCAGCGCCTCCCGCCCGGCGGGCCATTTCGCCAGGACCCTGTCGTACGCAACCCGGAAGGCCTCACTGTCGTATCCGGTGTGTCCGGCCACGGGACCACCCCCTATTATCTCGCCGAGCAAGACATTCGCTGAGCGAGATGATAGCCCCGGAGGTCCCGCGTGCAGCCCGAACTGGAGACCGTCCACCTGCTGCGTGCCGTCGCCGTCGAACTCGGCCTGCACAGCGCCCGGTTCGCGCAGGCCAACGGCATGCACCCGACGGACGTGAGGGCCCTGATCGCGCTGATGGACGCGCGGCGCGCCGGCGAGGAACTGACCGCCGGGCGGCTCGGTGCCGCGCTCGGGCTCAACTCGGCGGGCACGACGGCGCTGGTCGACCGGCTGGAGCGGACCGGTCAGGTGCGCCGGGTGCGCGGGAGCACCGACCGGCGGAAGGTCGTCGTGGAGGTGACGGACGACGCCGTGGACCTGGGCCGGACGTTCTTCGGTCCGCTGATCGAGCGGTCGGTGGAGCTGCTGCGCGGCTACGACGCCCATCAGCGGGCCGCCATCCGGGACTTCCTCGACGGGGTGCGGCAGGCCGCCGCGGAGGGCGCCCATACCCCGCCCACCGGCACCTCACAACGTGAGGCCTGACACAGAACAACCAGGTAACACGGGGTTCACACACGAGCAACGGCCGGGAAACGGCCTGTTGACAGGCTGCCCGCCAGATCGACGCGGTGCCCCGGTGCCGCAGCGCCGCAGCACCCGCACCGAGCGCGCCCGACCCACCCCGAAGGATGTGGCCCCGTGACCTTCAAGGCTGAGTACATCTGGATCGACGGCACCGCGCCGACGGCCAAGCTCCGTTCGAAGACGAAGATCATCACGGGTGCTCCGGCCGGCCTCGAGGCGCTGCCGATCTGGGGCTTCGACGGCTCCTCCACCAACCAGGCCGAGGGCCACGCCTCGGACCGCGTGCTCAAGCCGGTCTTCACCTGCCCCGACCCGATCCGCGGCGGTGACGACATCCTGGTGCTGTGCGAGGTCCTCGACATCGACATGACCCCGCACCGGTCCAACACGCGGGCCGCGCTCGCCGAGGTCGCCGAGCGGTTCGCCGCGCAGGAGCCGATCTTCGGCATCGAGCAGGAGTACACCTTCTTCGACGGCTCCCGCCCGCTCGGCTTCCCCGAGAACGGCTTCCCGGCCCCGCAGGGCGGCTACTACTGCGGTGTCGGCGCCGACGAGATCTTCGGCCGTGAGGTCGTCGAGGCCCACCTGGACAACTGCCTGAAGGCCGGTCTCGGCATCTCCGGCATCAACGCCGAGGTCATGCCCGGCCAGTGGGAGTTCCAGGTCGGCCCGCTCGCCCCGCTGGAGGTCTCCGACCAGCTGTGGGTGGCCCGCTGGCTGCTGTACCGCACCGCCGAGGACTTCGGCATCTCCGCGACCCTGGACCCGAAGCCGGTCAAGGGCGACTGGAACGGCGCGGGCGCGCACACCAACTTCTCCACCAAGGCCATGCGCGAGGGCTACGACGCCATCATCACCGCCTGCGAGTCGCTGGGCGAGGGCTCCAAGCCGCTGGACCACGTGAAGAACTACGGCGCCGGCATCGACGAGCGTCTGACGGGCCTGCACGAGACCGCGCCCTGGGACAAGTACTCCTACGGCGTCTCCGACCGCGGGGCCTCCGTCCGCATCCCCTGGCAGGTCGAGAAGGACGGCAAGGGCTACATCGAGGACCGCCGCCCGAACGCCAACGTCGACCCGTACGTGGTGACCCGCCTGCTGGTGGACACCTGCTGCGCCGCACTGGAGAAGGCCGGCCAGGTCTGATCCGTCCGATGCCGAAAGGGGCGCCCACCGTCATGGTGGGTGCCCCCTTCGCGTGCCGTCGGCCGGTCGCGTCGTGTTCCCCGCGGCTGGTCGGGGTGCCGGCGGGGTGTCCCGAGGCGGCCGCGGAGGTGCTGGCCGAACTCGCCGCCCCGGTACGGGCGCATGCGGACCGGTACGACGGTGTCAACGTGCTCGGCCCGGCCGCCGGTGCCGTGAGCACGGAGGCACTGCGCGTGTCGGCGACCGGAGTCGCCGGCTCGGCGGGATCGCCGTCCGCCGCACCTGCGTACCACCGGGTGACCGGCGATCCGGGGCCCGCGCTCGCCTTCGTCGGCCGCCAACTCACCGGGGCGGCTTCGGAGCGGTGCGCCAACGCGGTGAACTCGCCTCCGGTGCCCGGCCGTTGCTGCCGCTGACCGAGCCCCTGCCGGACAAGGACCGCACGGTCGGCGGCCGGGGCCCGGCGGCACTGGCCGTGTGGCGCGTCGCGGCCGGACCGGGGACACGGTGGAGCCGCTCGCCCAGTAGCCGGTGGCTGGTGGGGCAGGGCTCCCGGTCCGGTTTCCGGCGTGCCCGCGGCACCGCCCGCGCCGACCGCGATCGGCCCGCTCCCCCGGTTCGCCGTGGACCCGTTGCGCGAGGCCGCCGAGTCCCACCGGCGGGTCTCCTCGACGTGTTCTTGGAGGACGGCCCTCACCCGGACTGTCCGCTGCCCTGCGTCGTACGGGAGTCGTGCCACGTCAACTTCACACCAAGGAAGCGTCCACGCAGTGAGAGGAGGCTCCTGTCCGGCGCCCGCGTCTGCTTCAATGGCTCCATGGCCAGCTTCCAGAAGTGCACCGCGACGGGTCGCCATGACCTCGAGCCCTTCTGGCCTTCCCGTCAGCACCACGACTTCGACCGGGTGTGTTGCCGCGCGAGGAACGCGCGGGCCCTCTAAAGCCGTAACTCCCGGCCTTCGGCCAGCGCGGAACGACGTACGTCCCCCCGGCGCGCCCCGACCACGAGTCGCGGCCGTCGCCTCGACCGACGAACCTCTCGCGCGAAAGAGCTGACCTCTCATGGCGACCACTCGTTCTGCCTCCTCCGTCCCCGCCCTCACCGCCCCGGCCCGGCACCGGCTGCGTGCCGTCGACCGGGACGAGGTGGTCGACGTCGCGGACTTCCTGCCGCCGGGCGCCACCTGGCTGCCCGCGCCGCCGCACACCCTGCCCACCCTCCCCGGCCGGCCGCCGATGGTCGGCTATCTGGTGCTGGTCCCGGCGGACCAGCACCCGCCGTTCCTGCCGGTCGCGGTGCCGGACGAGCCGGAGACGGCCGCCGAGGCGGGCGGCGGCGAGTCACTGGTGAGCATCGACCCCGTGCAGCGCGTCGCCAACGTCGACGGGCGCGAACTCGACCTGACCTACCTGGAGTTCGAGCTGCTGGCGCACCTGGTGGCCCATCCGCACCGGGTGCACACCCGCGACCAGCTGGTCACCACGGTGTGGGGCTACGGCCATGTCGGCGACGGCCGGACCGTCGACGTGCACATCGCCCGGCTGCGCCGCAAGCTGGGCGCCGAGCACCGCCGGACCATCCAGACGGTGCGCCGGGTCGGCTACAAGTACACCCCGCCGACCGGGCGCTGACCGGACGTCGGGAAGCCGGCTCTGCCCTCGGCAGAGACCCGTACCACCGCGCGCCCGGACCGGGCACGATCACCGGTATGAGACTTCTGGTGCTGGGCGGTACGGAGTTCGTGGGGCGGGCAGTCGTCGAGGCGGCGCAGGGGCGCGGCTGGGAGGTGACCGTCTTCCACCGGGGGCGGCACCGGCCCCCGTCCGGGGTGCGGTCGTTGCACGGCGACCGCACCGCGCCGGACGGCCTGGCCGCGCTCGCCGCCGCCGGCACCGGCACCGGCACCGGCACCTGGGACGCCGTGATCGACACCTGGTCGGGCGAGCCCCGTGCCGTGCTCGCGGCGGCCCGGCTGCTGCGGGACCGCGCCGCGCGGTACGCCTACGTCTCCAGCCGGTCCGTGTACGCCTGGCCCTGGCCGGCCCTCGGCGGAGGCGCCGAGGCGGGAGCGCTGGTGGAGGGCGCCGCCGACGCCGGGCCGAGCGACTACGCGCGAGACAAGCGGGGAGGCGAGCTGGCCGCCGTCGAGGCCTTCGGTGAAGCAAGGTCGCTGCTGGTGCGGGCCGGGCTGATCCTCGGCCCGCACGAGAACGTGGGCCGCCTGCCCTGGTGGCTGACCCGGATCGCCCGTGGCGGCCCGGTGCTGGCGCCCGGACCACGCGGTCTGCCGGTGCAGTTCATCGACGCCCGCGACCTGGCCGGCTGGCTCCTCGGCGCGCTGGAACAGCGGTTGAGCGGTCCGTACGACCTGGTCGGGCCGCCGGGCCACAGCACCATGGGCGAGCTGCTGGACCTGTGCGTCCGGGTCACCGGCGCGGACGCCGAACTGCGCTGGACCGACCCGGAGGTGATCCTGGCCGCCGGGATCGAGCCGTGGACCGAACTGCCGGTGTGGGTGCCGCCGGACAGCGAGCTGTACGGCTGCATCCACCGCACCGACGTGTCACGGGCGTTGGCCACCGGTCTGGTGTGCCGGCCGCCCGCGGAGACCGTCGCGGACACCTGGCGCCTGCTGACGGAGACCGGCGGGACGGCGCCGCTGCGCCCGGACCGGACGCCGCCGGGCGTCGATCCCGAGGTGGAGGCGAGGGTGCTGGCGGGGGGCGGGGGTGTACCTGGCACCACCCCCGAAGAGGCCACCTCGGACGACTGACGTGTGCACGGCCGTCGGCAAGACTGACGGCATGAACACCGACACGAAGAGCGACGGCTTCCGCGCGAAGGCCCGGGAGGCGCTGCTGGCCGCCGTGCAGGGGCTGGTGCTGGCCGTCGTGGTGCTGCCCTGCGCAGTGGCCTTCCTCGTCCTGACCCTCGTCTCCCTCGTACTCGTCCCGCTCGGGGTCGGGCTCTTCACGACTCCGGCGATCCTGACCGGCGTACGGGCGCTGGCGGACACCCGCAGGAGGCTCGCGGCGGAGTGGTGCGGAGTGCGGATTCCGTCGGTGTACCGGCCGCTGCCCGCGAGCGGCAACCCGTGGACGCGCACCTTCGCCCTGCTCCGGGACCCGCAGGTGCGGCGGGACGTGCTGTGGCTGCCCGTGGACTTCACCGCGGGCTTCTTCACCGCGCTGCTGCCGGCCGTGCTGGTGTTCTACCCGCTCGAGGGGTTCGCGGTGGCAGCGGGGATGTGGCGGGTGGAGGACGGGCCGTACTGGTATCTCTTCGTGCCGGTCGACGGCCCGCTGACCGCGCTGGCCGCCGCCGTGGTGGCCGCCGTGCTCCTGGTCGCCGCCTTCCGGTACACCCCCCGGGCGCTGACCGTGCACTTCCGGCTCACCCGGTCCGTGCTCGGCGGCGACGCGGAACTCGCCGAGCGCGTGAGGGTGCTGACCGAGACCCGGCGGGACGCCGTGGACACCTCCGCCGCCGAACTGCGCCGCATCGAGCGGGACCTGCACGACGGGGCGCAGGCCCGGCTGGTCGCCATGGGCATGGACCTCGGCACCATCGAGATGCTGGTGGAGCGGGACCCGGCCCGGGCCAGGCAGCTGCTCGCCCAGGCCCGCCGGAACTCCGCCGAGGCCCTGGAGGAGCTGCGCGACCTGGTGCGCGGCATCCATCCGCCGGTCCTCGCCGAACGCGGACTGGGCGACGCCGTACGGGCGTTGGCGCTGCGGCTGCCGCTGCCCACGGAGGTGACCGTGGAGCTGCCCGGCCGGGCGGACGCCCCGGTCGAGTCCGCGGCCTACTTCGCGGTCAGCGAGGTGCTCACCAACGCCGCCAAGCACTCCGGCGCCGACCGGGTCTGGGCGGACCTGCACCACACCGACGGCCGACTGCGGATCACGGTCACCGACAACGGCAGGGGCGGCGCGGCGATCGGCGCCGGGTCGGGTCTTGCCGGTGTCGAGCGCAGGCTCGGTACATTCGACGGCGTCCTCGCCGTCAGCAGCCCCGTGGGCGGCCCCACTCTGGTGACCATGGAGATTCCGTGCGCGTTGTCCTAGCCGAAGACCTCTTCCTGCTGCGCGACGGGCTGGTGCGGATGCTGGAGGCCTTCGGTTTCGAGGTCGCGGCCGCCGTCGAGTCCGGCCCCGAACTCGCGCGGGCGCTGGCCGAGCTGGAGCCGGACGTGGCCGTGGTCGACGTGCGTCTGCCGCCCACCCACACCGACGAGGGCCTGCAGTGCGCGCTCGCGGCCCGCGAGGCCCGGCCCGGGCTGCCGGTGCTGGTGCTCTCCCAGCACGTGGAGCAGCTGTACGCGCGCGAGCTGCTCGCGGACGGCAACGGCGGGATCGGCTATCTGCTGAAGGACCGGGTCTTCGACGCCGAGCAGTTCGTGGACGCCGTGCGCCGGGTCGCGGCGGGCGGTACGGCGATGGACCCGCAGGTGATCCGGCAGCTGCTGGCCCGGCGGACCGGCGACGACCGGCCGCTCGCCGGCCTCACCCCGCGCGAGCTGGAGGTGCTGGAGCTGATGGCGCAGGGCCGGTCGAACGTGGGCATCGCGGCCCAGCTGGTGGTGACGGAACGGGCCATCGCCAAGCACACCTCCAACATCTTCACCAAACTGGGCCTGGAGGTCTCGGACGACGACAACCGGCGGGTGCTGGCGGTCCTCGCCTATCTGGACCGGGATCGCTGACCAGCCAACTCCCCTGTTTCTGCGAGGAATTTGTGAGACCGGTGAACACCTCTGGGGCGGCGTCCGTATGGAAGGGCGCCGCTTCACTCCTGTCGGGCGCCTCGATGCTGCCCCGCAAGGAAGTCAGAGGAGTTCCATGGGACGCAACACACGAAAACGCCGTACGCCGCTGGCCGCCAAGGCGATAGCCGCATCGGCGGCCCTAGCGCTCGGTGGGGGCGGGCTGATCTGGGCGAACTTCTACGCCTCTGCGCATGAGTCGAACAACCAGTCGTGGGGGGGCAACCAGACGAAGGCCGCGACGGCGCAGGTCGCGACGATCTCCTGCCCGGACGTCGGCCAGAAGCTGACGAACGTGCCCTGGCGGGCCCGCCAGGGCGTGGCGACGGAGCTGGGCAACCTCGACCGGCAGATCACCGAGGCCTACAACCGGCTGGCCTCCACGCGCGACGCGCAGTCCAAGGATCCGAGCTTCGTGCAGAACTCGATCGTCGGTCCCCTCAAGGACAAGCGGTCGGCGACGATCGACCGGATCCGGATCGACATCCAGCGCGTCGGCGGCTCCTTCGACAACGCGCTCAAGCAGCTCGCCGCCTGTACGACGCAGACCGCCGATCAGACGACGTCCGGTGGTGGGGGGAACAACACCGGCCAGCAGCAGAACGGCGGCCAGCAGAACAACAACGGCAACACGGCCGCTCCCAGTGCGAGCGCGAGCGCGGGGCAGGCGCAGAACATCGGCGGGCAGGCCGGCAACGGCCCGGTCGCGGCGGACTTCGTCGACATCACGAAGGTCGCCCCGAACGTCCAGGGCAAGCCGGCCACGACCGGCAACGCCTCGACGGGCACGTTCACCACGCGCTGCGGTGTCAACGCCAACAAGAACCACAACACGGACAACGTGATCGTGGCGCCCGGTGTGACCAACGGCGCGCACCACCTGCACGACTACGTGGGCAACCAGAAGGTCAACGCCTTCTCCAGCAACCAGACGTTCCTGCAGGGCGGCACCAGCTGCCAGAACAGGAACGACCTGTCGGCGTACTACTGGCCGGTGGTCCGCGTCCAGGACGGCAGCCAGGACTTCGACCAGAACGCCGACGGCGGCGGCAAGGAAGGCAACGTCGGCAAGATCCTGACCCCGGTGCAGGCCCAGATCAAGTACGTGGGCAGCCCAGCCGCCAAGGTCGTCGCGATGCCGCAGTTCCTGCGCATCATCACCGGTGACGCCAAGACCACCACCAACGGTCTGGCCAACGCCAACGCGCACTGGAGCTGCACCGGCTTCGAGAACAAGGTCCAGCTGACGCAGCAGTACCCGATCTGCCCGCAGGGCAGCAAGGTGGTGCGCACGTTCGCCTTCCAGAGCTGCTGGGACGGGCAGAACATCGACAGCGCCAACCACCGCACGCACGTCGCCTTCGCCGACCCGGCGAGCGGTGTCTGCCCGAACGGCTTCAAGGCCATCCCGCAGCTGACGATGCGTCTGGTGTACAACATCACCCCGCCGACGATCCAGAACGGCCAGGTGAAGAACGCCTACGCGGTGGACGGCTTCCCGGAGCAGTTGCACAAGCCGGCCACCGACCACGACGACTTCATCAGCGTCACGACCGGCGGCCTGGCGAACCGGATCGCCAACTGCATCAACCGCGGCCAGAACTGCGCATGAGCGGCTGACCCGGGCCGTGCGCCCCGGCCCTGAGCGCCGGGCCATGAACGAGGCCGGTGACGGACCCCCCTCCCGTCACCGGCCTTCGCCGTGCGTGCGGCCGTCTCAGCCGTGGTGCGCGTGGTGGTCGACACCGATCTCCACGTCCCCGCCGAGGGTGCCGCGCAGCGCCTTGACGACCCCGTCGTCGCCGACGGCGACCCACTTGCGGCCGACGAGGTAGTACCCGCCGTAGTCCTTCGCGTCGTTGATCCACTCGCGCTGGCCGCGGTCGGTGGCGAAGGTCGCGAGGATGAACTTCCCGTCGCCGTTCGTGCAGATGGCCTGCCGGATCTCGTCGGCGTCGGTCTGCATGTTCGGCTTGCACTTCACCTCGGCGGCCAGGCTCTCCAGGCTGCCGGTCGCGGCGGGCGGGACCGACTTGGTCTCCCCGCCCGAACCGCAGCCCGCCAGCGCCAGTACGGCCGCGGCGGCCGGCAGCAGTCGTGTCACCCTCATCTGTTCCTCCGGTCCTGTGGGCCGAGCATGCCTCAGCTCCTTCGGATACGGCTCCCGGCCACCGGATGCTCAAAATCGCCGTGACGCTGCCGGAGCGCGTGTGCGAGGGTGACCCGGTGAACCAGAACTGGGAAGACCGTGTGGCCGCCGCCTGGGCCACCTTCGACGACTATCCGGAAGAACGCGCGCACGAGTTCCGCGCGCTGATCGACTCGCTGGTCGCCGAGCTGCCGGACGACAGCCCGCTGGGCGCCTTCGAGCAGGCCTGCGCCTGGGACTCGACCGGACACTCGGACAAGGCGGTGCCGCTGTACCGGGAGGCGCTGGCGCGCGGTCTGGGCGGGGTCAGCCAGTACAAGGGCCGCCGGGCCAAGATCCAGCTGTCCAGCTCGCTGCGGAACATCGGCGAGGCGGAGGAGGGCGTCAAGCTCCTCACGTCAGAACTGGACGCTCCGTCGGACGAGTTGGACGACGCGGTGCGGGCCTGTCTGGCGCTGTGCCTGTCCAGTCTCGGCCGGGACCGCGAGGGCCTGTCGCTGGTCCTCGGTGCCCTGGCCCCCCATCTGCCCCGCTACCAGCGGTCGATGGCCAACTACGCCCGGCTGCTGGTGGAGCCCGAGGACTGAGGACCACTCGTCCGGGGTGACCTCCCACCGGCTCGCTCGTTCTCCACGGCGTGCAGTCACAGGATGTAGCCCAGCGTCACGCAACCGCCTCCGCCCAGAGCGCCGGACCGGTGGACGTCGAGCAGGCCGAGGCCGTGCTCGTCGAGCACTATTCCCGGCTGGTCAGGATCGCCTACCTGGTGCTGCCGCCGGACCTCGGCCGCAGCCGCCGGGTGCTGACCGCACACGCCCTCGCCCAGCGCGCCCTGCCCACAGGCCGCCGCGGCGGGCAGCCCGCGATCCCGGCGCAGGCCTCGGCCGAGGAGGGCGACCCCGGATACGCCTTCCTGCGCGAGCGCGTGCTGCGCGCGGCCCTGGAGGCGGCCCGGCCCCACAAGGGCCTGCCACGGCTCTCCCAGCTGCCGCCGCTGCTGCCCCAGGTGTGGGGCCTGAGGCTGTTCCCGCGGTCGGGCGGCGCCGACGAGCTCGCCCTGGACCAACGGCTGTCCGCCCTGCCCGGCCCGGCCCGCGCCGCCTATGTGCTGCGCGGTCTGGAGAAGTTGTCCGACCCCGAGATCCGGGCGCTCCTGACAGCCGCCGGGGTGGCGGACGCGGGGGATGCGCTGGCCTCGGCGAACGGCGTCCCGACGCAGCCCGCGCTGCTCTCCTCCCCCGAGTTCGACCCCTGTCTGCTCCAGGCCCGGCCCACCGACCTGATGCGCCGCCGCCAGCACACCAAGGCCGCCCTCGCCGCCGCGGCGGCGCTCGCGGTGTGCGGGGCGCTGGTCGCCCTGCCCGGCGGCGGCTGGGGCCCGGACGGTGCCGCCGCGCCCGTGTACGCGGAGAACCCGGCCGCCGAGGCCGCCCTGGACCCGGCCCGGCTGGTCCGGGTCACCCCCACGGACTGGCGGTCCGCCGCACGCTCCGACTTCTCGGTGTGGCCCGCGCGCGGCACGCTCACCGAGGACTCGGCCCTGCTGCGCCGCGCCCTCGCCGTATGGGCCCGTCCCGGCCCGACGGTCCACGTCTCGGCGACCCCGGGCACGGAGACCGGCGGCCCCGCCGGCCCGCCCCAGCTGCTGTACGCGGGCCGGGTCGACAACGCCCGCGTGGTGATCCTCTACGACGGCCTGCGCATCGTCCGCTACGCCGAGCCGGCCGACGGAACCCAGGGCGCGGCCCTCGACCTCGCCCGGGTCGACGGCGCGACCGGCACCGAGGCGAGCGCGCTGGTGCTGGGCCGCTCCGACGGCAACGTGCGGTACCTGACCGCGCCCTGGGTGACGAAGGCGGCCTCGCGGGACCTGACGAAGCCGGACTCGGCCGCGACCCCGCTGAAGGTGACCGACGGCGTCACCGCTCCGCTGGCCGGCTCCGTGCTGCAGCCCGGCAGGTGCACGTCCTGGACCGTGCTGCAGCTGACCGGTTCCCCGGGGACCGAACTCGCCTCGGACCTGGGCGAGTTGGTGCCGGCTCACCTCACCGCCGGCCGGCCGGGCTCGGTCGGCGAGGCGTCCGGCAGTGAGGGGCTGCACGCCTGGGCGTCTTTCGCCTGCTCGCTGGCGGCGGAGCGCTCCGGCGGGGTGCGCAGCGTCAACGCATGGACGTTCGCCGACCAGCCGTTGCCCGACGGCAGCGGGTCCGCCTCGTGGGTGTGCGCCAGGGCCGAGACCTGGCGTGGCGACGGCACGGGTGCGCTGGCCCTGTTCGGCCTGCCGGGCCGGTCGGCCTCGGCGGTGGTCGCCAAGGGCACCGACGCACGGTCCTGTGGTCCGCGTGACCCCCACGCGCTCGCCGGGGTGCTGTGGAAGTCCTCGGCCGGGCACTGGTATCTGCTGGCGGCGGGTGACGAGGACACGGCGTCGATCCGCGCGACGGGCGGGGTCACCGCGTCCGGGCAGGGGCCGCTGCTGGTGGCCCGGGCCAAGCGGGGCGCGCGGGCCGACCTGAAGGGCACTCTGCAGGACGGGCGGACGGTCAGCGGTCTGCACTAGGTTGTTGACACCGGCGTAAACAAGGTGCGGCCCGGGGGTTCTCAGGCGGGCTACCCATCAGTACATTGACGCCATGTCTAACACGCAGGCCCGGGTGCCGCTCAAGGCACGCAAGGTGTCCTTCTCCTGGGACGGCACGCCGCTGCACTGGGTGCCGGGAGACCCGTTCACCACGCACACCATCAATGTGCTGCACCTGCTGCTGCCCGCCGGTGAGCGGTGGTTCGTGCACGTGTACAAGCAGGTACTGCCGTACATCCGCGACGAGCGGCTGCGCGAGGACGTGATCGGGTTCATCGGCCAGGAGGCCACGCACTCCCAGGCCCATGACGAGGTGCTGCCGCACCTGCGTGAGCAGGGGCTCGACCCGACGCCGTACACCGCGCAGGTCGACTGGTTCTTCGAGAAGCTGCTCGGCGACCGGACGCTGCCGCCGGGCAGGGCGCGCCGGTGGTGGCTGATGGAGCGGGTCGCGCTCATCGCGGCCATCGAGCACTACACCGCGTTCCTCGGCAACTGGGTGCTCAACGCCGGGGAACTGGACCGGCGCGGCGCCGACCCGACCATGCTGGACCTGCTGCGCTGGCACGGCGCCGAGGAGGTCGAGCACCGGTCCGTCGCCTTCGAGCTGTTCATGCACGTCGACGGCGGCTACGGCCGGCGGGTGCGGACCTGGGCCACGGCCTTCTCCGCGCTGGTGTTCCTGTGGCAGCGTGGGGCCCGCTTCTTCATGGAGAACGACCCGACCCTCATCGACGGCAAGGCCTCCATCAAGGACTTCTACGTCCGCGGCCGGCGCGGCCTGCTCCCGGAGACCGGGGACATGCTCAGGTCCATCCCCCGCTATCTGAGCCGCGACTACCACCCCTCGCAGGAGGGCGACACCGAGCAGGCCGTCGCGTATCTGGCCTCCTCCCCCGCGGCCACGGCGGCGGAGAAGAGGGCCGCCTGATGCCGAAGCTGCGTACGGTCGTGCTCGTCGCGGGCGCCGCCCTGCTGACCCGGCGGGCCCTGCGCCGCCGGGTCCAGGCCTCACCGCTGTGGCCGATGCCCGCGCTGGAGGAGCCCACCTCGGGCCGGCCGCGCTCGCGGGCCCTGCGGCTGTCGGTGACCTCGCACGAGACGGTGGCTGACGGGGTCGTCCAACTCCGGCTGGAGGGGAAGGACTTGCCGCGCTGGGAGCCCGGCGCACATCTCGATCTCGTTCTGCCGTCGGGACTCGTGCGGCAGTACTCGTTGTGCGGCGATCCCGAGGACACCTCCTCGTACACCGTCGCGACCCGGCTGGTCGAGCACGGGCGGGGCGGCTCGCGCGAGGTGCACGAGCAGGTGACGGAGGGCATGGAACTTCAGGTACGGGGGCCTCGGAACCGTTTTCCGCTGATCGATGCGCCGTCGTACGTCTTCGTCGCCGGGGGGATCGGGATCACCCCGCTGCTGGCGATGTTGCGGGCGCTTCCGGAGAACGCCGATTGGCAGTTGCTGTACGCGGGGCGCGGCAGGGCCTCGATGCCGTTCCTGGAGGAGGTCGAGAAGCTGGGCCGCATGGGGGTCCCCCCGGGCGGGCGAGGCCGGGCCCGGGGGAGGGTGACCATCGTGGAGGGCAGGCCGGATCTCGACGCGCTCGAGGTGTGCGAGGGAGCCGCCGTCTACTGTTGCGGCCCCGAGGGACTCATGACAGCCGTCGCGGCACGTTTCCCGGACGTCCGCCTCGAACGGTTCGCGCCACGCGCGTCGTCCGAGGGCAACGCGGACTTCGAGCTCGAACTGAGGCGCAGCGCACGGACGTTGACCGTACCAGCCGACTCCACCGTGCTGGCCGCCGTACGCCGGGAGCTGCCGGACACCGCCTACTCCTGCGAGCAGGGGTTCTGCGGCACCTGTCAACAGCGGGTGCTGGAAGGGGAGATCGACCACCGGGACGAGCTGCTGACGGACGAGGAGCGCGCCGACTCGATGCTGATCTGCGTCTCGCGGGCCAGAAGCGATCGTTTGGTGCTCGACATGTGAACGCCCGCGGCCGAATCCGATCGGTAAGGTGTGCCCATGAGTACCGGGGTTCGCCGCAGGATGGGCGTCGAGGAGCGGCGGCAGCAGCTGATCGGCGTCGCGCTCGACCTGTTCAGCCGACGCTCGCCCGACGAGGTCTCCATCGACGAGATAGCGTCGGCGGCGGGCATCTCACGCCCGCTCGTGTACCACTACTTCCCCGGCAAACTCAGCCTGTACGAGGCTGCGTTGAAGCGCGCCGCGGAGGATCTGGCGAACCGGTTCGCCGAGCCGCACGAGGGTCCGCTCGGCACCCGGCTGCTGCGGGTGATGGACCGCTACTTCGATTTCGTGGACCAGCACGGCCCCGGCTTCTCGGCGCTGATGCGCGGCGGTCCCGCCGTGGGTTCCTCGACGACGAACGCGCTCATCGACTCCGTGCGGCAGGCCGCCTATGACCAGATGCTGTCGCATCTGGGCGTCACGGAGGCGTCCCCGCGCCTGGAGCTGGTCGTCCGCTCCTGGATCTCGCTCGCCGAGTCCACCGCTCTGCTCTGGCTGGACGGCCGCCGTGTCCCGCGCGCCGAGCTGCAGCTGCAGCTCGTGCACGATTTCGCCGCGCTGGCCGCGGTCAGCGCCGCCTACGACACGGACATGGCCGGCCTGCTGCGCACCATGGTCAAGGACGAGCCGGCCGACGGCCCCTTCGCGGAGCTCGTCGGCCGGCTGATCACCCTGGGGTCCTGACCCCCGTCCTCCCTAGCCCTCGTACTTGCGGTAGGAGGGGTCGAGGTCGCGGACCTCGGCCGAGGCGTGCAGGGTGACGCCGTCCTCCGGTGGCACGTACCTGCGCAGCAGTTCGAGCGCCGTCTCCGTCAGCCTCGCCTTCGTCTCGTCGGTGCGTCCGGCGAGGAGCCCGAAGGTCACGTGGAAGATCGCGTGCTTCTCGGGGTCCTCGTACCCGAACGCGCGCCAGTCGCTGTACCGGAACAGCGTCTTGCACGCCTCGGGCCTCGCCCCGGCGATCTCGACGGTCGCCTCGTGCAGCGCCCGCGCGAAGCCGTGCAGGTCGAAGCGGTCCTCGACCGGGGACGAGTAGTCGACGGTGATCTGCGGCATGGGCACTCCTGTTCTACGACGACGCCCCGACCCTACTTCCCCGCCCGGGTGAACACCGCCACCGTCCGCGCCGGCACGGTGAAGGTGCCCGATCCGGCCGCGTAGGAGGCGGTCTTCACCACCGCGTCGGCGCCGGAGGCCTGCACCGGGTGCAGCCGGTAGCGGGCGCCGGCCAGGTCGGCGATCTTCTGCTCCTGCCGCTGCGGGGTGGCGTTGAAGACGACGACCAGGTCGCCCAGCTTCATCGTGATCACCCCGGGCGTCTCGTCCTTGCCCGACAGCGGGAAGGAGAGCCGGTCCTGCACCTCCGTGGCCGTGCCGAGCGAGAACGCCTGCTCGGTCGTTCGGATCTTCAGCAGGTCCTGGTAGGCGGCCGAGGCACCGGTGATCTGCGTGCAGCCCACCTTGACCGAGGTCAGCAACGGCTTGGCGTACTCCCACTTGGACTGGTTGTCAGCGGCCACGGGCAGCCCGCGCCCGAAGCCGTTGCCGTCGGCGCAGTTCCAGTGGATGGCGTTGAACCAGTCCCCGCTGTCGAAGGAGTTGCGGTCCAGGGACTTCGAGCGCAGCAGGTCGGTGCCCGCCTGGGAGAGGGCCGGGCCCTGCGAGAGGGCCGCCGTGGCCATCGCCAGGACCTGCATCCGGGCCCGGTCGGCGGCCGGGGTGTCCTTCGGCAGCTTGTAGGTCAGCGCGTCGAAGAGGGACTCGTTGTCGTGCGCGTCCACATAGGCGAGGGCGTCGCCGGGTGCGTCCGCGTAGCCGGCGGGCGAGCCGTTGTAGTCGATCTCGGCGCCGGTGACCTCCTTGCCGTCGGTGTCGGTGAAGCGGTACTTGGCGAGGTTGCCGCTCAGCCCGACCTTGATCAGGTCCTGGTAGTGCAGCAGCCGGGCCTTCTGCTCGTCCGTCGAGCCGTTGGCGGCGGACCCGTTGGGGTCGGTGTACAACCCGGACGCGAAGCCCTGGACGCCGGGGTCGGAGTCGAAGGGGCTGCCGCCGCGCACCGCGTCACGGGCGCGGTCGGAGAAGGTGGCGATGCCGGTGCCGGCCATGTTGGCCTGCGTCGCCTGCACGAAGCGGGCGTCGTTCGCGACCTCGCCGAAGTTCCAGCCCTCGCCGTACAGGATGATCTTCTTGCCGTCGACGCCGTCCTTCTTCAGGGTCAGCGCGTCCAGCGCCTTCCTGACCGCCAGGATGTTGGCCTTCGGGTGGTGGCCCATGAGGTCGAAGCGGAACCCGTCGACCTTGTACTCCTTCGCCCAGGTGACGATCGAGTCCACGACCAGCTTGCCCATCATCGCGTTCTCCGGCGCGGTGTTGGAACAGCAGGTGCTGTTCGCGACGCTGCCGTCGGCGAGGAGCCGCTGGTAGTAGCCGGGCACGATCTGGTCCAGCACGCTGGTGCCGGCCTGGCCGCTGGCCGCCGTGTGGTTGTAGACGACGTCCATGACGACACGCAGGCCGTCCTGGTTGAGCGCCTGGACCATCCTGCGGAACTGGACGGTACGGGCCGTGCCGTCCGGATCCGTGGCGTACGAGCCCTCGGGGACCGTGAAGTGGTACGGGTCGTAGCCCCAGTTGTAGGCGTCCTTCGCGGCGGTCCTGGCCACGCACGCCTGCTGCTGGTCCGAGTCGGCCGGGTAGGAGGCGAGGTCGCAGTCGGGCTTCGCCTGGTCGGCCTTCTTCTCGGGCACGGTGGCGAAGTCGAAGGCCGGCAGCAGATGGACGTACGACGTCCCCGCCTTCGCCAGCGCCCTCAGGTGCTTGGAGCCGTCGCTGTTCTTGTCGGTGAAGGCCAGGTAGGTGCCCTGGTCGTGGGCCGGCACGGTCTTGTCGGCGACCGAGAAGTCCCGGATGTGCAGCTCCTGGATCTGCGCGTCCTTCAGCGGTACGGCCTCGGGCTTGCGCAGGGCCGACCAGCCGTTCGGGGCGAGGGCCCTGTCGTTCAGGTCGACGACGAGGCTGCGACCGGAGTCCGCGGTGAGGGCGACCGAGTAGGGGTCGGTGACCTTGTTGGTGACCGTCTTGCGGACGCTGGGCGCCCAGACCTTCACGACGTACCGGTAGGGCTTGCCCTTCCAGGACGCCGGGCCGGTGACGGACCAGACGCCCGTGGTGTCGTCGCGGTGCATGGCCTTGACCGAGCCGTCCAGCTCCAGCGAGACGCTCTGCGCGGTCGGCGCCCACACCGAGAGGGTCGGCTTTCCGTCGTGGAAGACCGGCCCGAGCGCGGCCTTGGCGGCGCCGGGGTACAGGTCGTCCAGCACGCCGGCGATCTGCACACCGGTCGCGGCCGTCACGGCACCGTTCGCGGCCCGCTGCGAGGCGACGAGCTGACCCTTCAGCGCCTGGCGCACCCGGCCGCGGTCACGCGGGTCGACGGACCAGGCGGTGTAGTCCTTCAGGTACGGGAACTTCGCCTTCTGCGCGTCGGTCAGCGTGGTCTTCGCGAGCCGGATCCAGCGCTCGTCGTCGCTGGTCAGCGTCCCGTCCTTGACGGCGATCGAGCCGTCGAGGGAGTACAGCAGCTGGGTGGAGGCGGCGCCGTCCGCGCCGTTCCAGGCGACGGTGTCCCGGTCGATCCAGATCGCCTTGGAGGTGCTCAGGTCGAGGGCGGCCGAGCTGCCCGCCGGCTGCGGCAGCAGGTACTTTTCCTGGCCGTTCAACAGCCACACCTCGTAGCCGTTCGCCTTGAGGTCCAGCGACTGGTCGGCGGGCAGGTCCTTCTCGTCGCCCTTGTGGACGATGTAGCTGAGGCTGGTGGCACCCTCGGTGAGCGGCACCTCGAAAACCGCGCCATAGGCATCAGTCTTCACCGGCTTCAGCGGGTTCGACCAGTCGGTGGGGTTCGCGGCGCCCGTCCAGACGTGCAGGCCCCAGCCGTCGTAGTTCCCGTCGGCGCGGTGGTAGTGGAGGACCGCCCTGCTCCTGTCCTGCGCCGGGTAGCCGGGCTTCTGCGTCAGTACGTCCGTCTTTCCCTGCTCGACCCAGACCTCACCCGTCTTGGTGACGTCGATGCTCCGGTCGGCGGAGACGTCCTTGTTGCCGTTCTTGTCGATGACCAGGAAGCCGACGTTCGAGGCGCCGGGCTTGAGCTTGACGTAGGCGAAGGCGCCCCAGGCGTCGCGGCCGGCGAAGGGGTGGCTGGCCGGCCAGTTCGTGGCCTCGCCGTCGGCGATGTCGCCCCAGGCGTACAGGCCCCAGTTGTCGTAGTCGCCGTCGGTGCGCTTGTAGTGGACGATCGCGTAGTCACGGGAGGAGGCGGTGGGAGCCGCGGGCGCGGGCGGGGTGCCGGAGGAGCTGCTCGCCGTGGCGCTCGCGGTGTGCCCGGCCGAGTCGACCACGACGGCCTTGTAGCGCAGGGCGGTCCCGGCCGGCACGTCCTTGCCGAGGGTCTGGGTGACCTTGTAGGGGGCGTGGTCGGCGGAGCCGAGCACCTGCCACCTGGCGTTTCCGACCTGGGCGGCGAAGACGACCCGGTTCAGCTGACCGCCGTCGACGTCGGCGCCGGCCTCCACCGTGCCGGTGGCTCCGGCGGCCGGGGCCTTGAGGGTGATCGTCGGCTCCGCGGCGGGCTCGGCGAGGGTGCCGGTCGCCTTGTAGACGACGGCGGAGTCGGCCGGGACGGTGACATCGACCTTGCGGTCCCCGTCGGACTTCACGGAGTCGGTGGCGCCGTAGACACCCCGGTACGCCATGTCCGCCGACCCGGTCGCGAAGGTCGCCGTCCGCGCCGAGTCGGCGTTGTTGAGGGCGACGACGTATTCCTGCCCGGTCTTCGCGTCCGTACGGGTGAAGGCGTAGATGCCGGCGCCGTCGGCCGCGTAGCGCTGGGTCTGGACTCCGTCGGTCAGGGCCGGGTTGGCCTTGCGCAGCTCGGAGAGCGCGGCGATCTGCCGGTACAGCGGTGCGCCCGTGTCGTAGGAGTCGCGGGCGTGGGTGCGGTCGGTGCCGATCTCGTCGTCGTCGAGGTAGTCGGCGACCTTCGAGGCGAACATGGTCTGACGGGCGTCCTTGTCGCCTCCGGAGCCGGTGAAGCCCTGCTCGTCGCCGTAGTAGACGACCGGGTTGCCGCGGCTGAGGAACATCACCTCGTTGGCGAGTTCGTCCTTCTTGAGGATCTCGGCGTCGGTGGCCTTGGGGTTGTCCTGCTTCAGGAAGTACCCGATGCGGCCCATGTCGTGGTTGCCGAGGAAGGTGACCTGCTCGTACGCGTTGGCCCTGTCGGTCGTGTACTTGTAGTCGTCACCGAAGACGCTCGCCAGCTTCTGCGCGCTCGCGCCCTGGGAGGCGTAGGAGCGGGCCGCGTCCTGGAACGGGAAGTCGAGGGTGGCGTCCAGGCGGCCCTGGGTGACGTACGGGGACGTGACCGAGGTGTCGGCGGAGTAGGTCTCGCCGAACATGAAGAAGTTCTTCCGCCCGTGCGCGGCCGCGTAGGTGTCGAGCGCGGTCGCCCACTGGGTCCAGAACTCCATGTTCACGTTCTTGACGGTGTCGATCCGGAAGCCGTCGACGGCGAAGTCCTTCACCCACCGCTCGTAGATCTTCTCCATGCCGTGCACGACCTCGGGACGCTCGGTCCACAGGTCGTCCAGGCCGGAGAAGTCGCCGTAGGTCGCGGACTCGCCGGCGAACGTCGAGTCGCCCCGGTTGTGGTACATCGTCGGGTCGTTGAGCCAGGCCGGTACCTTGGCCTGGCTGGTGACCTGCGGGGTGTACGGGAAGGAGCCGGTGTCGACGGCCGGGAACTTCCTGTTCCCGTCGGCGTAGTCGGCGTCGTCGAAGGGCCTGCCGTCCTCGGTCAGATAGGGGAAGGCGCCCTTGGAGAGGTAGTCGGAGGACTTCTCCTTGTAGTCCACGACGTCGGCGGTGTGGTTGGTGATGACGTCGAAGAAGACCTTCATGCCCTTGGCGTGCGCCTTGGAGATGAGGGTCGTGAGGTCCTGGTTGGTGCCGAAGTGCGGGTCGACCTGGGTGAAGTCGGTGATCCAGTAGCCGTGGTAGCCGGCGGAGGCGTTGCTGCCCGTGCCCTGCACGGGACGGTTCTTGAAGATCGGCGCCATCCAGATGGCGGTGGTGCCGAGGCCCTTGATGTAGTCCAGCTTCTTCGTCAGGCCCTTGAGGTCGCCACCTTGGTAGAAGCCCTTGTCGGTGGGGTCGTAGCCGGTGACCGTGCGGGAGCCGGTCAGGCCGCCCCGGTCATTGGACTTGTCCCCGTTGGCGAAACGGTCCGGCATGACGAAGTAGAACTGCTCGCGGGTGTCGTCGTGCCGGGCCGGCCGGGCGGCGAGGGCCGCGTCCGAAGGGGGCGCGGGCGGGCTGGCGGCGTGCGCGGCCAGTGGCTGGATCAGTGCGGCGGCGAGGGCTGCGGCGGTGAGGGCCGCGGCCCGTCTCGCTCTCGGTATCACAGGCGGTAACTCCTAGCGGATGCGGCTCTCTTGGGTCCGACCCCGCGCGACCGTATCGCCGTCGAAAGGTTTACAGCAAGAGTCCTGAAACCATCGGTAAGGATTTTCAACCCGGATCGGTCCGCACCGCCGTGGGCAGCGGTGCGGACCACCGTCCGGTTCAGCAGGACGACTTGCCGGCGTAGAGCGCCAGCGCGGTGTTCGAGCCGAGGGTGGTGGTGAACTGGCCACTGGAGTTCACCGTCACCGTCGTGTTGTTCTGGACGTTGCAGTACGTGCCCGCGGGGAGCGACGTCTGGTACGTCCTGGTCAGGCTGCCGGACTCGTGATTGATCGCCACGTAGCCCTTGCTGCCCCGGCCGAAGCCGATCGCGTTGTTGCCGTCGTCCCACCAGTTCGTGACCGACTGGCCGCGGGTCGCGTTGCGGAACGCGACCATGCGGATGATCTCCGGCCAGGCGTGCTGGCACTTCCAGCCGTCCTGCCAGCAGGCGTTGACCTGGCCGTTGTTGGGCGGGCCGGCGTCAGCGTCGGACCACTCGTAACCGGAGTTGATGTCCGGGGCGCCGTAGGGCCAGGCGAGCATGAAGACGTTGGCCAGGGTGTAGTTGGCGCCGTCCTTGTAGTTGAGGGTGGAGCCGTTGCGCTCGGTGTCGTGGTTGTCGACGAAGACGCCGGCCACCGAGCTGCTGAGGTAGCCCCAGCCCTCGCCGAAGTTGGTGAGGTAGGCCAGCTTCTCGTTGGTGAAGACGCGCTTGAGGTCGTAGGCGTAGCGGAACTCCTGGACGTCTCCGTTGCCGGTGTACTCGGAGGGCTGGACCGCTTCGTTGGCGCCGTAGATGACCTCCTGTTTCCAGTAGACGGACGGGTTGGTCAGGCGGCTCTTGATGTTGGCCAGGTCCTCGGCGGGGATGTGCTTGGCGGCGTCGATGCGGAAGCCGTCGGCGCCGAGGGAGAGGAGGTCGTTCATGTAGCCGGCGATGGTCTTGCGGACGTACTCCTCGCCGGTGTCCAGGTCGGCGAGACCGACCAGTTCGCAGTGCTGGACGTTCCAGCGGTCCTGGTAGTTGGTGACCTGGGAGGTGCAGTCGTCGAAGTCGGGGTACGAGTACAGGCCCGGGTAGTCGTACTTGCTGTACGTCGAGCCGCCGGTGCCGGTGCCGGTGCCGCTGCCCGCCGACATGTGGTTGACGACGGTGTCGACGACGACCTTCAGGCCGGCCGCGTGACAGGTGTCGATCATGTTCTTGAAGGTGGCGCGGTCGCCGAGGCGGCCGGCGATCCGGTACGACACCGGCTGGTACGAGGTCCACCACTGCGAGCCCTGTATGTGCTCGGCGGGCGGGGAGACCTGGACGTAGCCGTAGCCGGCGGGGCCGAGGGTGGTGGTGCACTCGCGGGCCACCGAAGCGTAGTTCCACTCGAAGAGGACGGCGGTGACGTCCTTGCTGCCGGGCGGGGAGGCCTCGGCAGTGGTCGTTGGGGTCATGACAAGGGCGGCGGCGAGGGCGACCGCCCCGGAGAGGGCTCTGCGTGCCATGTGGGGGTTCCTTCGTCGTTGAAGGCACTTGAAAGGCCGGAAGACCGCTGAAGAGCTTGCTGCAACGTTTCAGCAAACTTGCGGTGACGCAGATGTTAAAGGCCCGCCGCCTGAAAGGCAGCGGGCCGATGTGAAGTTGATGCAAGAAATTTCAGCCGGGCCGTCAGACCGTGGTGAACCAGACCGTCGTGTCGGCGGGCACCTTCGTCTCGTCGTCGGCCTCCGTCACCTCACCGCTGGCGAGCAGCAGACGGCCGTACGCCGGGGTCGTCACCGACTCCCCCGTGGTGTTCGTGACGCAGACGAAGTCGCCGCGCCGGAGGGCGAGGACGCCCTCGGGGGCGCGCAGCCACTCCACCGCGTCGCCGGCGCCCAGGTCGGGGTGCGAACGGCGGGCGAGCAGGGCGGCGCGGTACAGCTCCAGGGTGGAGCCGGTGACGCCGGTCTGGGCCTCCACGCTCAGCTCGGACCAGCTCGCGGGCTGCGGCAGCCAGCTGTCGCCGCTGCCGAAGCCGTACGAGGACCCCTCGCGGGTCCACGGGATCGGCACGCGGCAGCCGTCACGGAAGCCGTCCTGGCCCGCGCCGCGGAAGTACGCCGGGTCCTGGCGCACCTCGTCGGGCAGGTCGACCACGTCCGGCAGGCCCAGTTCCTCGCCCTGGTAGACATACGCCGAGCCGGGGAGCGCGAGCATGAGGAGGGTGGCCGCCCTCGCCCGGCGCAGGCCCAGTTCCCGGTCGCCGGCCGTGCGGATCTGGGTGCCGAGGCCGGGCGGGTTGGCGAAGCGGGTGGCGTGCCGGGTGACGTCGTGGTTGGACAGGACCCAGGTGGCGGGGGCGCCGACCGGGCGCATGGCCTCCAGGGTGCGGTCGATGACCGTACGGAGTTCCTTGGCGTCCCATTCCGTCGCCAGGTACTGGAAGTTGAAGGCCTGGTGCAGCTCGTCCGGGCGGACATAGTTGGCGGTGCGCTCGACGGTCGGGGTCCAGGCCTCGGCCACGAAGATGCGCTCGCCCGCATATTCGTCGAGGATCGTGCGCCACTGGCGGTAGATCGTGTGCACACCGTCCTGGTCGAAGAACGGCATGACATCGTTGCCCAGCAGTTTGAGCTGATCGTGGGAGCCGAGGTCGGGCAGGCCGTCGGCCTTCACCAGGCCGTGGGCCACGTCGATGCGGAAGCCGTCCACGCCCATGTCCAGCCAGAAGCGCAGGATGGAGCGGAACTCGTCGCCGACGGCCGGGTGCTCCCAGTTGAAGTCGGGCTGCTCGGGGGCGAAGAGGTGCAGGTACCACTCGCCGGGGGTGCCGTCCGGCTCCGTCACGCGGGTCCAGGACGGGCCGCCGAAGATGGACTCCCAGTCGTTGGGCGGCAGTTCGCCGTCCTTCCCCTGGCCGGGGCGGAAGTGGTAGCGCTCGCGCAGCGGGGAGCCGGGGCCCTCGGCCAGGGCGCGCTTGAACCACTCGTGCTGGTCGGAGGAGTGGTTGGGCACCAGGTCCACGATGATGCGCAGGCCGTGCGCGTGGGCGTCGCGGATCAGCGCGTCGGCGTCGAGCAGGTTGCCGAACATCGGGTCGACGGCGCGGTAGTCGGCGACGTCGTAGCCCGCGTCGGCCTGCGGGGAGGCGTAGAAGGGGCTGAGCCACACGGCGTCGACACCGAGGTCACGCAGATACGGCAGGCGGGAGCGCACGCCTTCCAGGTCGCCCATGCCGTCGCCGTTGCTGTCGGCGAAGCTGCGTGGATAGACCTGGTAGATGACGGCGTCCCGCCACCAGTCGCGGCGGCGGTCGGCGACGGCGGCTGCGGAGTGGTGGGCCGGTGCGGCGGGGTGCTGCTGGCTCATGGCGTCCTTGGGAGGTAACGGTGTTCGGGTCATGGGCGCGTGGGTACGGCGGCGGAGGCGGGCCGAAGCGGGGTGCGGGGCGGCCGCGGTGACAGCGGGGTCGGATGGGCACCGCGGCCGCCTGCCCGCGCAGTGAGGCGCGCGGGAGCCCTGGGCGGAAAGGGACTCAGCCCTTGGTGCCGCCGGCGGTGAGGCCGGTGACGAGGTTCTTCTGCACGAGGTAGAAGAACACGGACACTGGTATCGCGATCAGCACCGCGGTGGCGGCCATGTAGTTCCACTCGGCGTCGTGCTCGCTGACGAAGGTCTGCAGGCCGACGGCGAAGGTGTACTTCGAGTCGTCCAGCAGGAAGGTGGTCGCGAAGGCGACCTCGCCGACGGCGGTGATGAAGTTGTAGAAGGCGGCCACGGCCAGGCCCGGGCGGGCCAGCGGCAGGATCAGCCGGAAGAAGGTGCCGAAGGGGCTGAGCCCGTCCACGCGTCCGGCCTCGTCGATCTCGAAGGGGATGGTGTCGAAGTACCCCTTGAGTAGCCAGGCGCTGTACGGCACGGCCGTCGTGCAGTTGATGATGATCAGCGCCCAGTAGGTGTCGATGAGGCCGAGCCGGCTGAAGATCTCGTACATCGGCACGATCAGGATGGCGATCGGGAAGGCCTGCGTGAGGAGCAGGACCCACATCAGCTGCTTGTAGCCGGGAAAGCGCATCCGGGAGACCGCATAGCCGGTGGTGGCGGCGACGAAGACACCGATCAGGGTGGTGCCGAGGGCCACGATCATCGTCGACTTGAACCAGTCGAAGAAGCCGGTGTGCTCGAGGACGTAGCTGTAGTTGGAGAAGGAGAGCTTCTTCGCGATCCCGCCCGGGTGCAGGTAGTCCTCTTTGTCCGGGCCGAGGGACAGGTAGAACAGCCAGGCCACCGGGGCCAGGGCGATGAGGCTCGCCACGGCGAGGCCGCCGTGCAGCAGGGCGGCACCGAGCGGGCCGCGCTCACCGCGCCGGCGGACCGGGCGGATGCGCGAGGCGGTGAGGACCTGCGGGGTCACCGGGCGTCCCGGCTCGATCTCGGAGGTTGTCGTGGTGCTCATGGTGGCGGCTCCTGCGGCGTCAGACGGCGAGCTGGTCATTGCGCTTCAGCCAGCGGAAGTAGAAGGAGGTGAAGACGGCCAGGATCGACAGCAGCAGCACGCCGTACGCGGCGGACTGGGCGAAGTCTCTCGGCTGCTGGCCGAAGCCCAGCTCGTAGGCCCAGGTGACGAGGATCTGGGCGTCCGGGGCGGAGTTCTTGCCGAACAGCAGGAAGATGATGACGAACTGGTTGAAGGTCCAGATGATGCCGAGCAGCACGACGGTGGAGCTGACCGAGCGCAGGCCGGGCAGGGTGACGTGCCGGAAGCGCTGCCAGGCGCTCGCGCCGTCCATCTCGGCGGCCTCGTAGAGCGAGGAGTCGATGGACTGCAGGCCGCCGAGCAGCGAGAGCATCATGAACGGCACACCGCACCAGGTGTTGACCATGATCGCGGCGAACCGCTGCCAGAAGGTGTCCTCCAGCCACTGCGGCTGGGGCAGGTGCAGAGCGTGGAGGATCTGGTTGAGCACGCCGGAGTCGGCGAGCATGATCCGCCAGGAGAAGACGGTGACGAAGGTCGGCACGGCCCAGGGCAGGACCAGCAGCAGCCGGTAGAAGGTCCGCCCGCGCAGCTTCTGGTCGAGCATGAGCGCGAGGCCGAGGCCGATGGTGTAGTGCAGGAACACACAGGCGGCGGTCCAGAAGACCGTCCACAGGAAGTGCGACCAGAACCGGTCGTACGAGGTCGGGCCGAACAGGATGTCCTTGTAGTTGTCCAGGCCGATGAACTTGTAGGTGGCCGCGATGTGGTTGACGCCGATCGTCCGCGCCGAGTTGAGGCTGTTGGCGTCGGTCAGGGTCAGGTAGACGCCGCGGATCAGCGGATAGACCACGATGACGGCGAGCACGACGACCACCGGGGCGATCATCGCGTAGGCGTACCAGTGCTTCTGGTACCCGCTCTTGATGCGCTGCCCCAGCCCGGGCCGAGGCGCGCGGTCACCGCGGCGCTTGCCGGACGCGCGGTCGATGGCGACTGTCATGGTTCGACACCTTCAAAGGATCAAGGAGTTGGGCTGGGCACAGGCCGGTGGCCGCCGGATCCTTCCCCCCCTTCTCGTGCAGGGAGGATCCGACGGCCACCCGGGCATCACTTGCTGAAGTCGGGCACCAGCTTGGCGATGGCCAGTTCGGCGTTGCTCAGGCCGGTGTTCAGCGACTCCTTGCCGCCGGCGATCTTCGGCAGCTCGGTGTCGAGCGGACCCCACAGCGAGCTGTACTCGGGCAGGGCCGGGCGGGGCTGGGCGGCGGACAGGACGCCCTGGTAGCCGGCGATGCCGGGGTCGGCCTTGACCTGGGCGGTGTAGGCGTCGGAGCGGGTGGGCAGGGTGGAGTTCTTCAGGGCGATGGTCTCCTGCGAGGAGGCCGACGTCATGAAGTTCACGAACTTCAGGGCCGCCGCCTGGTGCGCCTTGTCGGAGCCGGCGTAGACCGCGAGGTTGTGGCCGCCGGTCGGGGCGCCCGCCTTGCCGGTGGAGCCTGCCGGGACGGGGGCGATGCCGAGGTTGGACTTGTCCGTGAAGGCGCTGCCCTTGTAGAAGTTGGTGATCTCCCAAGGACCCTGGACGATCATGCCGACCTTGCCGTTGACGAACGCGTCCTGGATGTGGGCGTAGGCGTCGGCGGTGGTGTCGGCCTTGTGCAGGCCCTTGCCGGAGAACAGGCTCAGCCAGGTGCCGTAGGCCTTCTTGGCGGCCGGCGAGTCGACCGTGATCTTCTTGGCGCTCGCGTCGACGGTGTCGGTGCCCTCGCCGTAGAGGAAGGGCATCCCGTAGTAGGCCTGGGTGGAGCCCCAGTAGCCGTCCTGGCCGGTCTTCGCCTTGATCTTGGCGGCGTCGGACTTCAGCTCGTCCCAGGTCTTGGGCGCGTCGGTGATGCCGGCCTTCTTGAACAGGGCCTTGTTGTACACGAGGGCGAGGGTGTCGGTGACCAGCGGCACGCCGTAGGTCTTGCCCTCGTACTGGGCCTGCTTGATCAGGTTCGGGTTGAACTTGGCCTGGTCGGCGAGGGCCTCGGTGCCGTCCAGCGGCAGGAAGTAGCCCTTCTTGGCGAAGGCGGGGGTCCAGCCGACCTCCGAGCGCAGTACGTCCGGGGCACCACTGGCGCCGGCGGCGGTGTCGAACTTGTTCTGCGCCTGGTCGAAGGGCACGTCGACGTACTTGACCTTGATGTTCTTGTTGGCGGCCTCGAACTTCTGGACCAAGGCCTTGTACGTCGGCGACTCGTTGGTCGCGTTGGAGGTGTCCCACCAGGTGATGGTGACCGGGCCGTTCGACTTGCTGTCGCTGCTCCCGCCGCCGCAGGCCGTCGCCGCGAGGGCGAGGGACGCCACCAGCGCGGAGGCCGCTATGCCACGCCGCATGAGTTCTCCTTGAGGGTTAAGCCCGTCTGATGCAGGAAGCGGTCCCGCCCGCTTCCTGCCGTCTTGCCGACTGCGCCGTTGCGGCCGCCGGGCGACCAGGAACGTAACAGCGATGTAAGCGTTGCGAAAGGTCTTGCAGAAAAAAAGTGCAAGAGGCCACGATGGTTATCCGCCCGTGACCTGTCGTCGATCCCCGCGCAACCGCGATCGAAGCCGTTGGGCGGCCCGGCCGACACTTGTGAAAGACTCTGCAAGCTCTTGCCGCAACGACTTCGAGGGAGCGCGATGACGCAGCAATCCACGGCGGGCCGCTCGGCCGCGCGCGCACGGCGTCCCGTCGGTGTGCAAGGCACGGTGCGGCCGGTACAGTCCGGTGGCGTGACCACACGGCTTGCCGACATCGCAGCGCAGGCGGGGGTGAGCGAGGCGACGGTCAGCCGGGTCCTGAACGGGAAACCGGGCGTCGCCGCCACCACCCGCCAGTCCGTGCTCGCCGCCCTGGACGTCCTCGGCTACGAGCGTCCGGTACGGCTGCGCCAGCGGAGCGAGGGCCTGGTGGGCCTCATAACGCCCGAGCTGGAGAACCCGATATTCCCTGCCCTCGCGCAGGTCATCGGCCAGGCGCTGACCCGGCAGGGCTACACCCCGGTGCTCGCCACCCAGACCCCGGGCGGGTCGACGGAGGACGAGCTGACGGAGATGCTCGTGGACCGCGGGGTGGCCGGGATCATCTACATCTCCGGACTGCACTCCGACACCACCGCCGACATGCAGCGCTACGAGCAGCTGCGGGCCCAGGGCGTGCCGTTCGTGCTCGTGGACGGGTTCTCGCCGAAGGTGCAGGCGCCGTTCATCTCCCCCGACGACCGCGCCGCGATGACCCTCGCGGTGACCCACCTGGTCTCGCTCGGGCACACCCGGATCGGGCTGGCGCTCGGGCCGAAGCGGTTCGTGCCGGTGCAGCGCAAGATCGAGGGCTTCGTCCGGGCCGTGCAGGACCAGTTGGGGCTGAGCGCCGAGACGGTCGAGACCGAGCTGATCCAGCACTCGCTGTACACCCTGGAGGGGGGTCAGGCCGCCGCGACCGCGCTGATCGACCGGGACTGCACGGCCGTGGTGTGCGCCAGCGACATGATGGCGCTCGGTGCGATACGGGCCGCCCGGCAGCGGGGCCTGGAGGTGCCCCGGGACGTGTCGGTGGTCGGCTTCGACGACTCGCCGCTGATCGCCTTCACCGACCCGCCGCTGACCACGGTCCGCAAGCCGGTGCCGGCGATGGGGCAGGCCGCGGTGCGCACGTTGCTGGAGGAGATCGGCGGGACGCCCGCACCGCACAGCGAGTTCGTGTTCATGCCGGAGCTGGTGGTGCGCGGTTCGACCGATTCCGCCCCGAGTGACCGCGGTCGCGGCTGATTGCGGGGCGTACGGCACGGGAATCGTCCGTACGTCGTAGAAGGTGCGTCGCGGACCCGCCCTTGGGATGATCGGGCGAAGGAGCCTTGTCTGGCAGACTTGATGCCTATGAGTGACTGGACCGTGACGCAGCCGGAAGGTCGCGAGGGGGTGGCCGTTCCGCGCACCGTCACGGACGAGGCCGGGCGCGGTCCGCGAGGTCGGGTGAGCCGACTGCGGCGGCCACGGCGGCCCCGGCTCTGGGTCGAGATCCTTCTGATCGCGGTGAGTTACTGGACGTACTCACTGATCCGCAACGCCGTCCCGGAGCAGCGGGGCAAGGCGCTGCGCGACGCCGACTGGATCTGGCGCGTCGAGCACCAGCTGGGCGTCGCCGTCGAGCAGTCCGTCAACCACGCCCTGAACTCGGCGACTTGGTTGATCATCGGTATGAACTACTACTACGCCACACTGCACTTCGTCATCACGCTCGGTGTACTGGTGTGGCTGTACCGGTGGCATCCCGGCCGGTACGCGGCCGCCCGGCTGGTGCTCTTCGCGACGACGGGTGTCGCGCTGGTCGGTTACTACCTGTTTCCGCTCGCCCCGCCCCGGTTGATGCGCGGCGGGCACTTCGTCGACACCGTCATGGTGCACCACACCTGGGGCTCGATGGCCTCCGGCGATCTGAAGGACATGTCGAACCAGTACGCGGCGATGCCGTCGATGCACATCGGCTGGTCGCTGTGGTGCGGGCTGACGATCTTCGCGCTGGCGTCCGTGCCGTGGGTGCGGGTGCTGGGGCTGCTCTACCCGGCGACGACCCTGCTGGTCATCGTCGCCACGGCCAACCATTTCTGGCTGGACGCGGTGGGCGGCATGCTGTGCCTGACCTTCGGGTTCACGGTGGCACGGGTGTGGTACGGCGCGCTGCCCCACCGGCTGCCCAGGGTGACGCCGGGTGCGGCGCCGAGGCCTGCTCAGGCTCCGGCGCCGTAGAACAGCTCCTCCACCACCGTGCGCGCCCGGCGGGTGGTACGGCGGTACGCGTCCAGCATGTCCCCCGCGTGCCCGGCGCCGTAGCCCAGGTAGCGGCCCACGGCGGCCAGCTCGCGCGGCTCGGTGGGGAAGGTGTCCCCCGCCCGGCCGCGCACCAGCATCACCGCGTTGCGCACCCGGGTCGCCAGCACCCAGGCCTCGTCCAGGATCTCCGCCTCCTCGGCGGACAGCAGCCCCGCCTCGCCGGCCGCGGCCAGCGCCGCGCGGGTGCGGGTGGTGCGCAGGCCCGGCTGCTCCCACCCGTGCTGGAGCTGGAGCAGTTGGACGGTCCACTCGACGTCGGACAGGCCGCCCGGGCCCAGCTTGGTGTGCAGCTTGGGGTCGGCGCCGCGCGGGAGGCGCTCCGACTCCATACGGGCCTTCAGCCGGCGGATCTCGCGTACGGCGTCCTCGCCGAGGCCGCGCTGCGGGTAGCGGAGGGGGTCGATCAGCTCGGTGAAGCGGCGGCCCAGGTCCTCGTCACCGGCGACCGGCTCGGCCCGCAGCAGCGCCTGGGACTCCCAGACCAGGGACCAGCGGCGGTAGTACGCCTCGTACGACTTCAGGGTGCGCACCAGCGGCCCCGACTTGCCCTCCGGGCGCAGATCGGCGTCGATGAGCAGCGCCGGGTCCGCGCTGGGCAGCTGCAGCAGCCGGCGCATCTCGGCGACGACCCTGTTCGCGGCGGCGGCCGCCTCGTGCTCGTCCACGCCGTCCTGCGGTTCGTGCACGAAGACGACGTCCGCGTCGGAGCCGTAGCCCAGCTCGTGACCGCCGAAACGGCCCATCCCTATGATCGCGAACCGCGTGGGGAGCATGTCGCCCCAGCCGTCGCGGACCACCGCGCGCAGGGTGCCCGCGAGGGTGGCGGCGGTGAGGTCGGAGACCGCCGCGCCGACCCGGTCCACCAGGGCGCCCTGGTCGGCCTCGGCGGGGCTGGTCTCGGTGCCGTAGGAGCCGACGATGTCGGCGGCGGCGGTGCGGAACAGTTCACGGCGGCGGACGCCGCGGGCCGCCGTGACGCCCTGCTCGGTGTTCTCCGCGCGGCCCACGGCGGCCAGGATCTCCTGCTCCAGGGGGGCGCGCCCGCGGGGCGCGAGACCGCCGCCGCCCGCGCCGGTGCCGTCGCTGTCGCCCAGCAGGGCCACCGCCTCGGGAGCGCGCATGAGCAGGTCCGGGGCGAGGCGACCCGCCGACAGCACGCGCGCCAGGTTCTCCGCCGCCGCGCCCTCGTCGCGCAGCAGGCGCAGGTACCACGGGGTCTTGCCGAGCGCGTCGGAGACCTTGCGGAAGTTCAGCAGGCCCGCGTCCGGGTCCGCCGAGTCGGCGAACCAGCCGAGGAGGACGGGGAGCAGGGTGCGCTGGATCGCCGCCTTGCGGGTCACCCCGGAGGCCAGGGCCTCCAGGTGGCGCAGGGCGGCGGCGGGGTCGGCGTAGCCGAGGGCGACCAGGCGCTCGCGGGCCGCCTCGGCGCTCAGGCGGGCCTCGCCCGGCGCGAGCTGGGCGACCGCGTCCAGCAGCGGGCGGTAGAAGAGCTTCTCGTGGAGTCTGCGTACGACGCCGGTGTGCCGCTTCCACTCCCGGTTCAGCTCGGCCACCGGGTCGGTGCGCAGGCCCAGTGAGCGGCCCAGGCGCCGCTGGTCCTCCTCGGCCACCGGGACGAGGTGCGTGCGGCGCAGGCGGTAGAGCTGGATGCGGTGTTCCATCGAACGCAGGAAGCGGTAGGCCTCGTCCAGGCGGGCGGCGTCCTCGCGGCCCACGTAGCCTCCGGCGGCCAGGGCCTGCAGGGCGCTCAGGGTGGTGCCGCTGCGGAGGCTCTGGTCGGTGCGGCCGTGGACCAGCTGCAGCAGCTGTACGGCGAACTCCACGTCCCGGAGGCCACCGGGGCCCAGTTTCAGTTCTCTGTCGATCTCGGACGCGGGGATGTTCTCGACCACGCGCCGGCGCATCTTCTGGACGTCCGCCACGAAGTTCTCGCGCTCGGCCGCCTTCCAGACGAGGGGTTCGAGCGCGTCGACGTACGCCCGGCCCAGTTCCGCGTCGCCCGCCACCGGGCGGGCCTTGAGCAGGGCCTGGAACTCCCAGGTCTTCGCCCAGCGCTGGTAGTAGGCGAGGTGGGAGGAGAGGGTGCGGACCAGGGGGCCGTTGCGGCCCTCGGGGCGGAGGTTGGCGTCCACCGGCCAGATGGAGCCCTCCACGGTGGTCTCGGAGCAGATCCGCATCAAGTGCGAGGCGAGACGGGTGGCCGCGGTGAGCGCCTTGGCCTCGGTGGTGCCTTCGGCCGCCTCCGCCACGAAGATCACGTCGACGTCGGACACGTAGTTCAGTTCGTGGCCGCCGCACTTGCCCATCGCGATCACCGTGAGACGGCAGGCCGCGGCGTCCTCGGGGGCCTTCGCCTGCGCCATGGCCAGAGCCGCGCGGAGGGTGGCGGTGGCGAGGTCGGCGAGTTCGGCGGCCGTCTCGGCCACGTCGGTGGTGCCGCAGACGTCGCGGGCGGCGATGGAGAGCAGACAGCGGCGGTAGGCCACGCGGAGGGAGACGGGGTCGGCGGCCCCGGCCAGGCCGCGTTCGAACTCCTCCAGGCCGGGGTGCAGGTCGCGGGGCTCGTAGGTGACCAGGGCCTGCCAGTCGCTCGGGTGGCGGGCCAGGTGGTCGGCGAGTGCGGCGGAGGCGCCGAGGACGCCGAGGAGGCGGTCGCGCAGCGGCTTGGCCGCGATGAGGGTGTCCAGCAGTTCGCGGTGGGCGGTGGGGCCGTCCTGGACCTCCAGGAGGCGGACCAGGCCGTGCAGGGCGAGGTCCGGGTCGGCGGTGGCGCCCAGGGCTTCCAGGAGGACGGGGTCGTCACGGACGGGGGCGAGCTCCGGGCCGTCGAGGAGGCGCTCCGCGGCGGAGGGGTCGGTGAAGCCGTGTCGGAGCAGGCGGGTGAAGGTGCTGCTTCTGCGCCCCGGCGTCATGTCCGTGGCCTCCCCTTGCGTACGTCTCGGATCTTGCGTGCGTCTTCGGCCGGACCGGAATCGTCCTGGCCAGAGCCTAACCGGCGGGCGGCCGGGGGGCTGTGCCGCGGGCGACGGGGTGACGGTTGCCTGCGGCGCCTTGCGGGGGATGGCTGGTCTTCGGGTGCCGTGCGGCGCCCTGCGGGCGCTGCCTGTGGCGCGTTGGGGGGGATGGCTGATCTTCGGGTGCCGTGCGGCGCCCCGCGGGCGCTGCCTGTGGCGCGTTGGGGGGGCGGGGGCCGCCGGGGTGCCAGCGGGACCTCGTGGGGGGGGTGGGCGACTGCCGCCCCAGGTTGCGTCCGCCTCTGGGCGCCCACGCACGTTGCGGGTCCGGCTCGGCCTTCCGCCACGGTTGCGGGCCGGATGCAGGCGTGGCGCGCGACCGAGTCCGGCACGCATGCCTGTGCCCGCCCCGCGTGCGAGACAGGCCCGGAACGCCTCCCCCACCCTGCGGACCCGCTTCAGGCGCCTGCCGCACGGCCGGGTCCGACCCTGACGCCTGCGCCCGCCCCATGTGCGCCCCGGCACGCATGCCTGCACCCGCCCAACGGGCGCCCGCCCCCGTGCGATTCCGGCACCGGCTTCTGCCCCACCCCCCGTACAAGTCCGGCCCGGAAGACCTCCCACACAACGCGCACCCGCCTCAGGCGCCTGCCGCACGGCCGGATGCGGCCTCAGTGACCCTGCCGGCCCCCGTGGGTGTGTCGTGGCTCGGGTTGCACCTGCGGGGGGCGCGGCGGGTCGTGGCCGTCCTGGGCCGGGGGTGTGGTGCGGTGCGGGGGGCGCCGGCCGCGGCGGGCGGTGGCGGCCGCCGTGTCATCTGCTCGCCGGGCGCGGTCGCGGGGCGCGACCGGTCTGGTGCGGCAACTTCGTGGCGAGCAGGGTGCGCAGGGTCTCCGCCGCTCTCGCCGCCGCGTCCGCGCAGCAGTTGTTGAACAGGATGTGGAGCTCGTCGGTGGCCGCGGCCAGGGCGTGGATGCGGGGCAGCCACTCGGCCAGTTCCGGGGCCGTGTAGGCGTGGCGGAAGCGTTCCTCCTTGCTGCCGGTCCCCCACTGCGGGCTGCGGCCGTGGAAGCGGACGACCGAGAGGCGGGGCGTGGTGACGGGTGCGGCCGGGGGGAGGGAAGCCGGGAGGCCCTGCGGCGTGTCCACGGCCACCGCGGTGGCGTCCAGGTCCGCGAGGAAGGTGGTGGTGCGGTCGCCCTGCCACCAGGCGGGGTGCCGGAACTCCACCGCGAAGGGCCAGTCGCGGGCTCGTTCCCGGGCCGCGCGGACGAAGGCCTCGGCGTCCGGGCCGGGGGCCAGGCTCGGTGGGTACTGGAAGAGGAGCGTGCCGAGGCGGCCTGAGCGGCGGAGGGGCTCGAGGGCTTCGGCGTAGCGGTTCCAGACCTCGGTCAGCAGGCCCTGGTCCCGGGGGCGGCCCCGTAAGTCCTCGGGCAGTGCGGAGGGACGGGTGGGGTGGCCCGTGAGCAGGGCGTGCGCCTTGACGTCGAAGCGGAAGCCGTCGGGGGTGCGCTCCGCCCAGAGGGCGGTGGTGCGCGGGCTCGGCAGGCCGTAGTACGGGGAGTCCGCCTCCACCAGGGGGAAGCGGGTGGCGTAGTGGCGCAGACGGCTCTCGGGGTCCCGGTGGCCCGGTGGGTACCAGCCGCTCGTGAGGAGGGCCCGGTCCGTCCAGCCGCAGGTGCCGATGAGGATGTTCGCCATGCGGGCACGGGTACCCAGCAGTTCACCGGCTCTTCATCCGCAGGGTTGGCTGCCGTGGGTCCCGGGAATGTTGACGTGTGCATGCTCTGTCCGCACCGCCAGCCCCGTCCCGCCCCCATCGGAGGTTGATGTGTCCGGCAGTTCCGTGTACCGCCGCGCCCGTACCGTCGTGGCATCCGCAGCGGCCCTCGCCGCGGCCGCGGTCGGGCTGTGGACCGGGATCGGCGAGGAGTCCGCGCACGCCGCGGGCGCTGTGCCGAGCCCGGACCACGTGGTCGTCGTGGTCTTCGAGAACCACGCCTACAGCCAGGTCATCGGCTCCTCCAGCGCCCCGTACATCAACTCGCTGAAGTCGGGAGGCGCCAACCTGACGCAGTCGTACGCCGAGACCCACCCGAGCCAGCCCAACTACTTCGCCCTGTTCTCCGGTTCGACGCAGGGCATCACGGACGACAGCTGCTACACGCCCGGCTTCTCGTCGGCGCCCAATCTGGCGTCCGAGCTGATCGCCGCCGGGCGCAGCTGGGCCAGCTACAACGAGTCCCTGCCGAGCCAGGGTTCGACGACCTGCAGCAGCGGGAGGTACGCCCGCAAGCACAACCCGTGGTTCGGGTTCAGTAATGTGCCGACGTCCAGCGCGAAGACGTTCGCCCAGTTCCCGACGGACTACTCGACGCTGCCCCAGCTGTCGTTCGTGACCCCGAACCTGTGCAGCGACATGCACGACTGCTCGGTGTCCACCGGTGACACCTGGCTGAAGAACAACCTGGGCGCGTACGCGACCTGGGCCAAGACCCACAACAGTCTGCTGGTCGTCACCTTCGACGAGGACAACTCGCTGAGCGGGAACCGGATCCCGACCGTGCTGTACGGGCAGCCCGTGGCCGCGGGCTCGTCGAGCTCCACGACGTACGACCACTACGACCTGCTGCGCACCCTGGAGGACAGCCAGGGGCTGACCACGCACGCGGGCAACGCGGCCGGCGCCGAGGACATCAGCGGCATCTGGGCGTCCTGACGTGTACGTAGCGGACAGCCGCGCCAGTACGCCGGCGTCCGCGGACGGTGCCGTCCGGCCACCGGCCGGGCGGCGCCGTGCCGCGATCGCCCCGACCGTGCTCGCGCTCGGAACGGTCAGTCTGGTCACGGACGTGTCGTCCGAGATGGTCACGGCCGTGCTGCCGTTGTACCTGGTCACCGGGCTCGGTCTGTCACCGCTGGGCTTCGGGCTGCTCGACGGCGTCTACAACGGTTTCTCTGCGCTCGTACGGCTCGTCGGGGGGCATCTGGCGGACCGTGGCGGCGGACGGCACAAGTGGGTCGCCGGGTTCGGGTACGCGGTCTCGGCGGTGTGCAAGCCGCTGCTGCTGGTGGCGCACTCGCTGACCCCGATCGGTCTCGTGCTGGCCGCCGACCGCACGGGGAAGGGGTTGCGGACCGCTCCGCGCGACGCGCTGATCTCCCTGTCGAGCACGGCCGAGTCCCGGGGCCGGTCCTTCGGGGTGCACCGGGCCATGGACACGGCGGGCGCACTGCTCGGGCCGCTGGTGGCCTTCCTGATCCTGCGGGCCGCGGTCGACGGGTACGACGCGGTGTTCACCGTCAGCTTCTGTGTCGCGGTGGCCGGCGTCCTGGTGCTGGTGCTGTTCGTGCCGGGCGGGCGGGCCGGAGTGGTCGTGGACGAACGGCCGACGCCGGGTGCCGCGCTCCGTCTGCTGCGGGGACGCGGTCTGCGGCGGATCACCGTGTGCGCGCTGCTGCTGGGGCTCGCGACGGTCAGTGACTCGTTCGTCTATCTGCTGCTCCAGCGCCGGGTCGGCGTGCCGGACCGCTGGTTCGCGCTGCTGCCGCTCGGTACGGCCGCCTCCTTCCTGCTGCTGGCGGTGCCGCTCGGCCGGCTCGCGGACCGGATCGGCAGGTGGACGGTCTTCGTGGCCGGGCACGGCGCCCTGCTGATCGCCTACGCACTGCTGCTCACGGCCTGGCACGGGTGCGCGGTGCCGTACGTCGTCCTCGCCCTGCACGGCGCCTTCTACGCGGCCACCGACGGGGTGCTGATGGCGGCGGCTTCCGACGGAGTGCCGCAGGCGCTGCGGTCCTCCGGGCTCGCCGTCGTACAGACCGGGCAGGCGCTGGCCCGGTTCGCCTGCTCGCTGCTGTTCGGCACGGCGTGGACGGTCTGGGGCGACCGGGCGGCACTCGCGGGCGCGGCCGTGGCACTGGCCGCGTGTGCCGTGTTCTCCCTCACCCTGCGCCCGAAGGGAACGGTGGCCGCATGACCGTACGCAGCCGCATCCTCATCCTGGTCGCGGCCGTCGCCGCGCTCACGGCGGTCGGGCTGGCGTCCGTCCTGCACGCCTCGGCCCGCGCCGACCGCCGTGACCACACCCGGGCGGGCGGCCCCCGGGTCGCCGAGGGGCCCCTGACGCTGACCGGGCACGGGCGGATGCTGTTCCGGAACATGGCGTGGGGCCCGCACCGGGACGAGGTCGTCGGCGTGCCGGCATCCGATCCGTCAGGCCCGCGTACCGCCTCCGGCGTCAAGTGCCTCCGCTTCTACGCCGCCTCGGGGACGGGAGTGTGCCTGCAGGCCGTGCACGGCGCGGTCTCGGACACCTACCGGGCCCTGGTCCTGGACTCCCGCCTGCGCACCGAGCACCGCTACGACGTGCCGGGCATCCCCTCCCGCGCCCGCGTCTCCCCCACCGGTCACTTCGCCGCCTGGACGGCGTTCGTGGGCGGTGACAGTTACGCCGGCACGAACTTCTCCACGCGCACGGCGATCGTGGACACCCGCAGCGGCGAGCTGATCCCCTCCCTGGAGGGCTTCCGGATCGTCGAGGGCGGGCACCCGTACCGGGCCGCGGACACCAACTTCTGGGGCGTGACGTTCGCGGCGGACGACCGCACCTTCTACGCGACGCTGGCGACGAAGGGCCGTACGTACCTGGTGCGCGGGGACCTGCGGGCCCGTACGGTCACGACGCTGCACGAGAACGTCGAATGTCCCTCCCTGTCCCCCGACGGCACGCGGATCGCCTACAAGAAGCGGGTCGAGGGACTGCCCAAGGACGCCCCCTGGCATCTGTACGTGCTGGATCTGCGCACCATGCGGGAGAGCCCGCTGGCCGAGGCGAGGAGCGTCGACGACCAGGCGGTGTGGCGGGACGCCCGCACGATCGTGTACGCGCTGCCGGGCGACTACGGCGCCGACCTCTACCAGGTCCCGGCGGACGGGTCGGGGACGCCCCGGCGGATCAGCACGGCCGCGGTGTCCGCCGCGTACCTCGGCTGATCCGCCGGGTGGCTCAGGGCAGGGTCCAGAACCGCACCGTGACGAGATAGAAGACGGCCGCCCAGAAGGCCATCAGCGCCACGACGAGGGCGAGGCCGCGGACGTTGGTCCGGACCGCCGCCTCGTCCGGTGGCGGGCGCAGCCACCGCCCGAGCAGCGGGTTCACGTAGAAGGGCATCGTCACGAAGCTCATGATGAAGCTCGACAGCAGGTTGCCCACGAGCAGCCCGATCCAGATCGGCAGGTGCGCCGGGAACAGCGCGAGCGTCAGCAGCACGACGGTCGGGTACAGGCCCACCCACACGGCGAGGGACGTCTTGGTCTCGGAGGGCGGCGGCGGTGCCTCCTTGCCGTCGCCCTCGAAGGCGAACCAGCTGCCGAACGAGTTGTCGATCGTGCGCAGTCTGAAGTCGTTGAACTTCTCGCCCTCGGCCAGCACCCGCTGCCGTTGCGGCGACGTCAGCCAGGCGTCGAGGTGCTCGGCGCTGTCGTAGCGGTACAGCGTGGTCCACTCCTCCTGGAGCCCCTCGATGGGACGGAAGAGCTCGGTCCCGCGAAACCCCTCGAACTTGCTCTCCTCCTCGACCATGTGGTGCTGCCACTCCAGGAAGTCGTCGACATGGTCGGGGTGGACACGGTGGGTGACCACCACGGTCACCAGGGGATCCAGTGCCTGGGTGCCGCTGCTCACCACCTGCTGGGTCGCCGGGCCGTCGAAGTACTTGGCGCCGACGTCGAGGTACGTCTGCCGGGTCGCGCTGTTGATCCAGGTCTGCAGGTGCGCGACCGAGTCGAAGCGGTAGACGACGACCCAGTCGGGCTGCAGCGGTGTCGGCGCGGAGGTCTCGGCGCCCAGGAAACCGGGGTAGTAGGCGGCAGCGGCGTTGAGGTCCTCCTGCCACGCCGCGTACTCCTTCTCCGCTCCGGGCAGGACCCTCTGCCCGATGATCGCCGTGGCCGCGGCGGCCACGTTCCTGTCGGTCCTCATGGTGCTCGGCCTGCCGACACCGACTGCTGTGCGCGGAGCCGGCCGTAGATGCGTTCCGGGGTCAGCGGCAGTGCGCGGTAGCGGACGCCCGTGGCGTCGTGGACCGCGTTCGCCAGCGCCGGGGCCACCGGGTTGATGCAGCACTCCGCCATGCCCTTGGCCCGCATGGGCCCCACCGAGTCCGCCGAGTCCACCAGGAGGACCTCGGTGCGCGGGACGTCGGCGAAGGTCGGCATGCGGTAGTTCCGGAAGTTCGGGTTGGCCATCACGCCGTTGTCGTCGATGTGGTGGTTCTCGGTCAGCGCGAAACCGATCCCCTGGGCGACCCCGCCCTCCACCTGGCCGCGGACCTGCGCCGGGTTGATGATCACCCCGGCGTCCGCCGCCTGCACGCTGTACAGGATCCGTGTCTCCCCCGTCACGCGGTGCACGGCGACCCGGAAACCCTGGGTGTTGGAGGTGACGCTGCGCGGTGAGCCGTACGCCTTGCGGGCGGCGGTGAACCGGATGCCGCGTGCCCTGGCCAGCGCGACCAGCTCGGCCAGCGAGACCCGGCGGTCCCCGCAGACGACGCCGTCGTCGTCCATGGAGCACATCACGACGTGCTCGCCCGTGTGCGCCGCGGCGAACTCCAGGATGCGGTCGCGTACCGCGCCCGCCGCGCGCAGGACGGCGTTGCCCGCCACGAAGAGGCCCGCGCTCGCGAAGGCGCCGGTGTCGAAGCCCGTGCGGTCGGTGTCGGACTGCACCAGGCGGATCCGCCCCGGCGTGGTGCCCAGCTGGCCCGCCGCGATCTGGACATGCGCGGTGGACGTGCCCTCCCCGAACTCCACGGTCCCCACGGCCACTTCGTAGACGAGGTCGTCGCCCAGCGTGACCCAGGCCTCGGAGAGGTGCTCGGTCGGGGGCGCCGTCTCGTGCAGGGAACTCGCCACGCCGGTGCCGACGAGCCACTCGGGTCCGGGCGGCGGCTGACCGGCCGTACGGGCCAGCGCGTCCCCCACCAGGTCGATGCACTTGGCGAGGCCGTCCTCGGTGAAGAGCACGTCGTCGGGGCCGTCGTGCAGGGCGACCAGGGGTTCACCGGGCCGCACGATGTTGCGCCGGCGCAGCTCCAGCGGGTCGAGGTGCAGGGCGCGGGCCAGTTCGTCCATCGCCGACTCCACGGCGAACGCCGGCTGGGTCATCCCGTAGCCGCGCAGGGCCCCGCTGGGCACCGTGTTCGTGTAGACGGAGTAGGCGTCGTACTTCTTGTTCGGGCAGCGGTAGATCATGGCGGCGGCGCCGCCCGCGTACAGCGTCTCGCCGCCGTGGTTGCCGTAGGCGCCGGTGTTGGAGACGTTGCGCACCTGGAAGGCGGTGAGCGTGCCGTCGGCCTTGGCGCCGAGCCTGACCGTCAGGGTCATCGGGTGCCGCGGCGAGGCCGTGGTGAACTCCTCCTCGCGGGTGTACTCCAGGCAGGTGGGCCGCCCGGTGTCCAGCGTGGCGAGCGCGACCAGGTCCTCGGCGATCACCTCCTGCTTGCCGCCGAAGCCGCCACCGACCCGCTTGCAGAACACCCGTACCTGGTCGGGACGGAGCCCGAACAGGTACTCCAGTTTGACCTTGGCGATGGACGGTGACTGCGAGCTGGTGCGGACGTTCAGCCGGCCGTCCTCCATCCAGGCGATCGAGCCGTGGGTCTCCAGATGCCCGTGCTGCACCCGCGGTGAGAAGTAGGTGCCCTCGTGGATCACGTCGGCCGCGGCGAAGCCCGCCTCGACGTCGCCGATGTGCGCATGGAGTTCGATGAGGATGTTGTGGACGGGGTCACGGACGAACGGGTCGTGGGACCCGTGCAGTTGGGGCGCGCCGTCCGCCATCGCGTCCTCGGGGTCGAACACCGCCGGCAGCACCTCGTACGCGACCGCCAGGCGCCGGCAACCCTCCTCGGCCGCCCCGACGGTGTCGGCCAGGACCGCGGCGACGCGCTGGCCGGCGAAACGCACCGTGTCGTCGAGGATGTAGGTGTCGTCCGGGTCCACCAGGTGGTCGGTGTGGATCGCCGTGGTGAAGCGCTTTTGCGGCACGTCCTCCCAGGTGTACACCCGGTGCACGCCGGGCACGGCCAGTGCGGCGCTCTTGTCGACCGAGAGGATCCGGGCGTGCGGGTGGGGCGAGTGGAGCACCTTCAGGTGCAGCAGGCCCTCGATGCGGGTGTCCATGGTGAACTCGGCGTGACCGGTCACGACGTCCTGGCCCGCGGGTGCGCCGACGCTCGTCCCGACGGCCTTGCCCGGTGCGGCCGTCCGCACCGCGCCGACGCCCCGCACCGCGTCCTCGATCGCGCGGTAGCCGGTGCAGCGGCACAGGTTGCCCTTCAGCGCCCGCGGCAGATCCGCCTTCTGCTCCTCGGTGAAGGTCGCCGAGGTCATGATCATTCCAGCGGTGCAGAAACCGCACTGGAAGCCCGGGGCGTCCCGGAACTGGCGCTGCATGGGATGCAGGGCGCCGGGCCGCCCCAGACCCTCGATGGTGGTCACCTCATGGCCGTTCGCGCGGAACGCGGGGGTGATGCAGCTGTGGACGGGTTCGCCGTCCAGCCACACCGTGCAGGCCCCGCAGTCGCCCGCGTCGCAGCCCTTCTTCACGCCGAAGTGGCCGAGTTCCCGCAGGAAGGTGCGCAGACACTGGCCGGGTGCCGGTTCCCGGTCGAACTTGTTGCCGTTCACTAGGTAGGTCATGCCAGGTCCCCAGCCGTGAGTTCGCGGCGAATCTCTTCGGCGAAGTGCTGTGTCAGATGGCGACGGTGGTCAGGGGTCCCGTTGGGGTCGGCGAACCAGACGTCGGCCGGAAGGGCGTCGATCCTCTGCCGCAGGGTCCGGGCGTCGGGCATGGTGTCGAAGGCGATACGCACCGGTCGCGTGGTACCGGCGGTGAGGGTGAGCAACAGATCGTCGCCGCCCCGCCGTTGGCTGCCGACGAGGAACACCGTCGAACGGCCGAGCCGGGTCAGGGAGAAGCGGCGGTGCGCGGTACGTCTGCGCAGCGCGTGCGCCGGAATGGTGACACGCCGCAGGATCTCTCCCGGCGCGAGGACGTTGCGGTGCTCGCCCGTCACGAAGTCGAGGGCGTCGACGACGCGGACGGTGCCGTCCGCGGCCCAGAGTTCGTACTGCGCCTCCAGCGCCACCGTCAGTGTGATCATCGGTCCGGCCGGCAGGGACATGCAGATGTTGCCGCCGACGGTCGCCGCGTTCCAGACCTTGAACGAGGACAGGAACGCCTCGCAGCTCGCGCGGAAGAGGATGCCCGCGGTCCGGTCCAGGGGGTGGGCGATGGCGTACAGATCGCGGATCGTGCAGGTGGCGCTGATCTCGAGTCCGCCGTCGTCCCTGGGGACGAGAGGCTCCCAGAGCAGTGCCGTCAGGTCGATCAGCCGGTGCAGGTCCGGCTGCTCGACGGAGTAGAGCCAGGTTCCGCCGGCGAGCCAGGCGTCGCCCTCGTGCCAGTCCGCGCCCGGCCGATCGGACGGCTGCCGGACTACTTCGGTGATGGTGTTGAGGTCCATGACGAACGACCTTGGGGGGCGGCTGGGCGTACGTGTCGCGCTCGGCAGCAAGGGCGCGCTCGCCGGATTCCGGAGGGATGGTGGCCGCCGCGGCCGAACCGTTTCCGGGGGCGCCGGCGGGTACACGTGCGCTCGGCGTCCCTTTTCGGTCAGCGTATCGCAGCACGCCGACGACGGCCCTCGGGGCGAGGGGAGCACGACGTGGCCGACGCACTCCGGACAGCCGCACCGGCGTCCCGTCGACGAGGCCCCGCCGGAGCTGCTGCGCACCGCGCAGTCCTGCCGGCCGCCGGAGCCGGGCGCCGCCTGGCACGACTTGCCCGGGCCGGCCGAGGGCCACTGCACGCTCGACCCGGTCAAGGTCACGCTGACCTGCCCGGGCATCACGGCCACCGGTGCGATCGCCGAGGAGGGCATCCCGGTGCGCGTGCTGACGGCGTACCTCGCCATGCGGAACAACGTGGACAGCGCGTTCCAGCGGCTGCCGGAGCCGGTCTTCCCACCGCAGCACCGCTACCAGCGGCTGGTGCGGGGCGGCACCGAGCGGGTCCGGATCGCCGAGGCGGCGCACCGGGTCGCGGCCGCGAGGGTGACGGTCACCCCGCCCGGCACCCCGGTCCTGATGCCCGGCGAGTCCACGGGCACCGCCGACGGCCCCCTCCTGCGGTACCCCACGGCCCTGGAGATCTTCGACCGCACCTTCCCGGGCTTTCCGCAGCGAGACCCACGGCGTGACGGTCGAGGAGGCCACCGGTGACTACGGGATCGAGTGCCTGAAGACCTCCTGGCGGCCGGAACGGGGCTCCCGCACCGGCAGGTTGAGACTCCGAGCACCGCTGCCTCCGACACCGATGCCGATCGGCCCTGAGGACGGCTCACCCTCTCGGATGCGCTCGGCGGGCACCTGATCGCGAGGCTGTGCATGGTGAGTGCATGAACACTGCACCTCACCCCAAGAAGACCGTTTCCCGGATCCCGCGAGCACTCGCGGTGGCTGCCGCCCTGGGCATCGCCTGCGCGGCGGGGGTGGCGACTGCCACGTCCGCCGTGGCCGCGACGCCCGCCACGCACGTCGCCACCAAGGCGGTCCCCGCCTACGGCCACGGTGGCGGCGGCGGGGACGGCGAGCACTTCCAGTGCGGCAACGGCCTCCTCGACCTGCTCAACTTCTGTAACTGATAGACACCAGGCGGCAGTTCCCGCACACCGACCGCACCACCCACAACCGCACATGGAAGTAGTCCACCCACCCCCAGGGCGGTCGGGGACAGGTCCGGAATCCCTGTCCCCGACCGCCCTGCCGACGGCAGGGGACACTGCCGTCTCGACACGGAGATCGAGGCGCGCCCGGCCCCCGGCCTCGCCCTGGCTCGGCTGAGGGCGGGAACCGGCCCGCGGCCAGTGCTGTGACCGGAAAGGCCTGCGCGAGCCGGTGAACCTGGGCCGCAGCACTAGCGCAGGTGCCGGGCGAAGAACCGGGCCGCGGCGTCCCCCGCGAACCGCGGGACGCCGGTGTGTCCGCCCATGTTGGCGTGCAGCGTCTTCTCCTTGGAGCCGAAGGCGTCGAACAGGTCCAGGGCCGCCTGCCGGTCGTTCCCTTCGTCGTCCCACTGCAGCAGGACGTGCAGCGGAATGCTGACCCGGCGGGCCTCCTCGAACATGGCGGCGGGCACGAGGCTCCCGGCGAACAGCACGGCGGCCGAGATGCGCGGCTCGACCACCGCAAGCCGGATGCCGATGGAGATCACTCCTCCCGAGTACCCGACCGGGCCGCCGATCCCGGGCAACGCCAGGAGGGCGTCCAGGGCCGCCCGCCATTCCGGGACCGCCTTTTCGACGAGCGGGAGGACGAGGGCGTCGATGATCTCGTCGCCGACCGGCTCGCCGGCCTCCATGGCCCGGCGCAGGTCGGCGCGGGCCTGCTCGGCGGCGGCCCAACGGGGCCGGTCACCGCTGCCGGGGAGCTCGATGGTGGCCGCGGCGAAGCCATCCGCCGCGGCGTGCCGGGCCCGCTCCGCCAGCAGGGGATACATCTTGCGCAGTCCGAGCGGGGGGTGGCCGAGCAGGATCAGCGGCGCCGGTGCGGAGGCGGAGGCGGATGCGGGCGTCCACAGGATGCCAGGGACCTCGCCGAGGGTGAATTCGCGTTCGAGGACGCCGTCGTCGAGGCGCTGCTCAGAAGTGAATCGCATGGTCGTGCCTTTCGGGAGTGCGCTTGAACGGCGCTCCCGGACGACCTATCGCCCGACCGTGACCCCGGAGGGGAGCACCCATGTCGATACTGCGTTCACGGGTACCACCTCCTCGTTCTCTCGCACGGCCTGCCGGAGAATACCAACGGTCGCCGTGGCCGCCAACGGGTTTTCACACAGGCTCCGGCCCAGGGGCTGTAAGAGCTCCTAACGGAATGCGGTTCGCAGGCGCCGCCAGCAGATCAGCGAGCAGGCGAGCTTGAGGAACGCCTCGTGGATGTCATCGCGGATCTCCCAGCGGATGCGCAGGCGGCCGAACCAGTGCAACAGCGCAATCGTCTGCTCGACGACCCACCGCTTGGTGCCCAGGCCGGAACCGTGCTCACTACCACGCCGGGCGATCACGGGCTTGATGCCCTTCG
>NZ_JBEYYJ010000037.1:0-85347 GCF_040645475.1 Streptomyces sp. NPDC046759
TCGGTGTTTCCGACTCTATCAGATCTTTTCGATCCGATTTCCTCGGTGCTTTCCAGGTTCTCGCTCTCGCGTTTCCCTTTCCGGCGGTTCCGACTCTATCAGATCCTTTCGGCGTCTGACTCCCAGTCAGGGGGGTTTGTCTTCCCGGCCCTTGGGCCGTTCCGACGTCTCAAACCTTAGCGGATCCGCTCGGCGATTCCCAATCGGGGCGCGGCTTCCATTCGAATTGAATTCGGGCGCGCCGAAATCAACCCGTCCGGGAGATCGTGCTGAAGGTGTGAGGGGTGCCGCTCGGGGCGGCGGATGCTGCCGAAGAACCGTTACGGTTCCGTGGCAACCCGAAGAACTTTACGGGTCCCGTAGGGGCGTGTCAACACCCGCTGTCAAGATCTTTTACAGCGGTCTCAGTCGAGGTCGCTGAGGCGGCCGCCGGCGTCCGGCTGAGCGTGTTCGACCCTGCGCAAGAGCCTGGTCAGGACCTCGCCGAGCACCGCGCGCTCCGCCGGCGTGAGGTCCTGGAGCAGGTCCTCCTCGAAGACGGTCGCCAGGCGCATCGCCTCCAGCCACTTCTCTCGTCCCTCTGCGGTCAGCTCCACGATGACCCGTACACGGTTGGACTCGTCCCTTTCCCGGGTGACCAGTCCTTCGGAGACCATGCGGTCGATCCGGTGGGTCATCGCGGCCGGGGTGAGGCCGAGTCGCTTGGCTAGGTCGCTGGGGCCCATGCGATAGGGGGCGCCCGAGAGGACCAGTGCCTTGAGGACCTCCCACTCGGCGCTGCTGATGCCGAGGTCGGCGGTCTGGCGGCCGTAGGCGACGTTCATGCGGCGGTTGAGCCGGGACAGCGCCGACACGATCTTCTCGACCTGGGGGTCGAGGTCCCGGAACTCCCGCTGGTAGGCGGCGATCTGCTCTTCGAGCGTCGGCTCTGTGACGTCGGGGGCGGTGTCGGCCATGGCCGCAGTATCGCACGCGGTGCCTTTGCCTTGAAGTCCTTCGGTGTGTACTCTTTAGCTTCGAACTTTAGCTTTGAAGTCTTCACTCCTAACTAGTGAGAGAGGTGAACGTGACCAGGGCGATGGGCGCAGCGATGCGCCGGATCCACGTGGGCAACGCACTCAGCGCGTTCGGGCTCGGTTTCACGGTCCCGTACCTGTACGTCTACGTGGCGCAGGTGCGAGGCCTCGGGGCCATGACGGCGGGACTCGTGCTCGCTGTCTTCGCCATAGCCGCGCTGATCGTGCTGCCGTTCGCCGGCCGGGCGATCGTGCGGCGCGGCCCACTGCCGGTCCTGCTCGCCGCCCTGGTCACCGCCGCTCTCGGTGCGCTCTGCCTGGGCCTCGCGGGCAGCGCCGCCGCCGTACTGCTGTCTGCCGCGGCGCTCGGTGCCGGGCAGGCCGTGATGCAGCCGGCGCTGGCGACCATGATCGTGGACTGCTCGACCGCCGACACCCGGTCGCGGGCCTTCGCGATGCAGTTCTTCCTGCAGAACCTGGGGCTCGGTGTGGGCGGCCTCATCGGCGGCCACCTCGTCGACACCACGCACGTGTCCTCGTTCACGCTGCTGTTCGCGATCGAGGCGGCGATCTTCCTGCTGCTGGTCGCGTTGATGGCGACCGTGCGGATGCCGCATGCGCTCCGCGTCGAGGGCGCGCCCGCAAAGTCGGCGAAGGGCAGCTGGAAGCGGCTGCTCGCGAACCGGGCGATGGTGCAGCTGTGTGTGCTGGGCTTCGTGCTGTTCTTCGCCTGCTACGGCCAGTTCGAGTCGGGGCTGAGCGCCTACGGCGTGGAGGCGGCCGGGATATCCACCTCCGCGCTCGGAACAGCTCTGGCCGCCAACACGCTGATGATCGTGGTCGCCCAGTTCGCCGTGCTGAGGCTGGTGGAGCGCAGCCGGCGGTCCCGGGTCATCGCCGGTGTCGGTCTGATCTGGGCCGGGGCCTGGCTGGCCGCCGGCTACGCGGGGCTGGGGCACGGCAGCCAGGAGATGGCGACGGCCGCGTTCGTGTCGACGTACGCGCTGTTCGGGCTGGGCGAGGCGATGCTGTCGCCGACGGTCGCGCCGCTCGTCGCTGATCTTGCGCCGGAAGGCATGGCCGGGCAGTACAACTCGGCGTTCGCGCTGGTCAAGCAGCTGGCGCTGGCCGTCGGTCCGGCGGTGGGCGGCCCGCTGGGGGCCTCGCTGCACGCGCCGTACATCGTGACGTTCCTGTTGTTCTCGCTGGGCATCACGGTGCTGGCGCTGCGGCTCGGTAGGCGGCTCACCCCGGCGCAGGACCGGCCTTGGCCGGCTCGCGGGACCCGGGTGGTGGCCCGAGGTGGCGCGCCCGCGGAGCCGGTGTCCGCGGAGGCGTAGGTGCCCCGACGGGCCACGGGGAAGCAGACGGGCCGCGGGGAGGTGCGCGAGCGGCCACGGCGACACCGCACCCGGCGGCGGGCCGCACTCCCCGCGGCGCCTGGTGCTGCGACCGGAAAGCTTCACCGGCTCGCGACGCCCGGCACGGCACTAGCCCTTCGGCAGCAGGAACTCGCACCACACCGCCTTGCCGCCGCCCGGCGTCCTGCGGCAGCCCCAGTGGGACGCGATGGTCGCCACGATCGCGATGCCCCGTCCTGACTCGTCGCTGGGTTCGGCGCGGCGGCGCCGGGGAAGGTGGTCGTCGCCGTCGGTGACCTCGATGATCAGGCGGCGGTCGGTGCGGCGGAGGCGCAGCCGCATGGGCGGGGTGCCGTGCTGGAGGGAGTTGGCGACCAACTCGCTCGTGGCGAGCACGCCGAGATCGTGCAGCTCGACCGGGAAGCGCCAGCTCGTCAGCACGCCGGAGGCGAAGGCACGGGCGCGAGGAGCCGCTTCGACGCCGCCGAGGAGTTCCAGCGCCGCGTTGCGGAACAGCTCGCCGTCGGGGCCCGTACGGGCGGGGTGCTGGAGGACGAGGACGGCCACGTCGTCGTCGTGGTCGGCGGTGACGCCGGCCGAGCGGACCAGGCGGTCGCAGACGACCTGGGGGGTGCCGGTCGCGCCGGCCAGGGCGCGCGCCAGGGAGGCGATCCCCTCGTCCAGGTCCTCGTTGCGGCGCTCGACCAGGCCGTCCGTGTAGAGGACCGCCGTGGAGCCGGGGCCCAGCGCGATGGAGCCGGACGCGTGGATCCAGCCGCCGGTGCCGAGCGGCGGCCCGGTGGGCTCGTCCGCGCGGGTGACCGTGCCGTTCTCGTCGCGGACCAGGATCGGAAGGTGCCCTGCGGAGGCGTACACCAGCCGGCCCTCATTGGGGTCGTGTACGGCGTAGACGCAGGTGGCGATCTGGTTGGCGTCGATCTCGGTGGCGAGGCCGTCGAGGAGCTGGAGCACCTCGTGCGGGGGCAGGTCGAGGCGGGCGTAGGCGCGGACGGCCGTGCGGAGCTGGCCCATCACCGCGGCGGCGCGCACGCCGCGCCCCATGACGTCGCCGATGACGAGGGCCGTGCGGCCGCCGCCGAGGGTGATCACGTCGTACCAGTCGCCGCCGACCGCCGCCTCCGTGCCACCGGGGTGGTAGGTGGCGGCGATGCGCAGGTCGTCGGGCTGTTCGAGCTCCTGCGGCAGGAGCGAGCGCTGGAGGGTCACGGCGGTCTCGCGCTGGCGGCGCTCGCTGGCGCGCAGGCGTTCGGCGGCCTCGGCGTGGTCGGTGACGTCGGTGGCGAAGACGAGGACGCCGCCGTCGCGGGCGCCGTCCTCGGCGACCGGCGTGCAGGTGAAGGTGTACGAGCGGCCGTCGACGGCCTTGCGGGACTTCAGATTGCGGGGCTTGCCGCTGCGCAGCACCTGGTCGAGCAGCGGGAGCAGGCCCAGCTCGGCGAGTTCGGGGAGCACCTCCCGCGCGGGTGCGCCCATCGGCCGTACGCCGAAGGCCGCCTCGTAGGCGTCGTTGACGTAGGCGATGCGGTGGTCGGGGCCGTGCACCAGGGCGACGAGGGCCGGGACGCGGTCGAGGACGTCGCGCGCGGGCAGTTCGTCGACGGCGGGCACCGGGGGTGTGTCGCCGGCCGGCTGTTCGGCGCGGGCCGCGGGCACGGAGCCTTCCCCCCGCCGGTCCGGGGAGACCGGGGTCTCGGTCCGCGCGGCGGCGCGGCGCTGCGTTCCGGGGAGCCGGGCGCTCCAGCGCGTGAAGTTCACTTGGGAAGAAGCCTCGTGGGTGCTGAGGGCGGGCGGGTGGCCCGTCCGAGGACGTGGGGCAGTCTGGCAGGGTGCGCGCCGCGGCGACATCCGTCAGACGCCTGGGCGTGCTGGGGAGTTCCTGGGTCCGGTCAGGACGACCCCTTCGGGTCGTCCGAGGGGCTGTGAGGAGGCTTTCCACCGGCAGCGAGTTCGAACTCCGCTCGCGGGTGTTCGAGCGAACCGAGCGAGACGATCTCCCGTTTGAAGAGCCCGGCCAGGGTCCATTCCGCCAGCACACGGGCCTTTCGGTTGAAGGTGGGCACCCTGCTGAGGTGGTAGACGCGGTGCATGAACCAGGCAGGGTAGCCCTTCAGCTTGCGCCCGTAGACCTGGGCGACGCCTTTGTGCAGCCCGAGGGAGGCGACCGAGCCGACGTACGCGTGGGCGTACGTCTCCAGCGGCTCGCCGCGCAGCGCGTGGGCGATGTTGTCGGCGAGGACCCTGGCCTGCCGGACGGCGTGCTGGGCGTTGGGGGCGGTCTCCGTGCCGGGTTCGGCGGCGGTGACGTCCGGTACGGCCGCCGCGTCACCGGCTCCCCAGGCGTGTTCGGTGCCGTCGACCGTCAGCTGGGCGGTGCACTTGAGCCGGCCGCGCTCGGTCAGCGGCAGGTCGGTGGCGGCGAGCAGGGGGTGCGCTTTGACGCCGGCGGTCCACACGACCGTGCGGGTCGGGAAGCGCTGGCCGTCGCTGAGCACGGCGACGCGGTCGGCGCAGGAGTCCAGGCGGGTATTGAGCCGCACCTGGATGTTGCGGCGGCGCAGCTGGGTGACGGTGTAGCGGCCCATCTCCGCGCCGACCTCGGGCAGGATCCGGTCCGAGGCCTCCACGAGGATCCACTTCAGGTCCTCGGGGCGCACGTTGTGGTAATAGCGGGCGGTGTAGCGGGCCATGTCCTCCAGCTCGGCGAGTGCCTCCACGCCCGCGTAGCCGCCGCCGACGAAGACGAAGGTGAGGGCGGCGTCACGGATCGCGGGGTCGCGGGTGGAGGAGGCGATGTCCATCTGCTCGATGACGTGGTTGCGCAGGCCGATGGCCTCTTCGACGGTCTTGAAGCCGATGCCGTGCTCGGCGAGGCCGGGGACGGGCAGCGTGCGGGAGATCGAGCCGGGGGCGAGCACCAGTTCGTCGTAGCCGAGGAGTTCGGCCGGCCTGCCCTCCTCCGCGGTGGCGAGCGTGCTGACGGCGGCGGTGCGCACGGCGTGGTCGACGGACGTCACCTCCCCGATGACGACATGGCACCGGTCCAGGACACGACGCAGCGGTACGACGACATGGCGAGGGGAGATCGAACCCGCGGCCGCTTCGGGAAGGAACGGCTGATACGTCATGTAGGGGTCGGGAGTGACGACGGTGATGTCGACCTCGCCCCGCCTGAGCTCGCCCTTCAGCTTCCGCTGGAGACGCAGTGCCGTGTACATCCCGACGTAGCCACCGCCGACAACCAGAATGCGCGCACGTTCCTTCACCATCCCATGACGCACCCGGCGCAGTTGTTTGTCCACAGCCCCGGCAATTTGTGTGACCGGCGGCCTGGTGTGCGCGGGACCGGGCGCGCCGTCGGGACGGGACGAAAGGGGGCAGGTCAGCGAGGGCGGGCGATGGGGAACGAAGACGGAGAAACAGGATGTACCAGACCCGTACTCCGATCGGGGGGCGCACTGTGCGGAACCTGCCCCTTCTGAATTGACTTCCTCTCAACTATGTTCGTGTGTCGACGGGGTGTAGGGAATGTGGTCGAACGGGTGCCGCGACGGGCGGACCCGGTCGAGACCGGCGTCAGTTCCAGGCACTCCGGATTCTGACGGGGAGTCTCCGGGGGGAGACGTCATTTACCGGGGGAACACATGCATGTTCAGGACACGCATTGGTCATCTGCAGCCGCCATCGCCTCGGCCGGCGGGGCGGTGAGCCCGGCGGTGGGCAACGGGCGCGCGGACGGGCCGCGTGCGACACCGCTGCGGGTGGACGCACAGCGCAATCTGGAGCACGTGCTGCGTGCGGCGCGTGAGGTCTTCGGCGAGCTGGGGTACGGCGCGCCGATGGAGGACGTAGCACGGCGGGCGCGGGTGGGTGTCGGCACGGTGTACCGGCGCTTTCCCAGCAAGGACGTACTGGTCCGGCGGATAGCCGAGGAGGAGACCGCGCGGCTGACCGAGCAGGCGCGGGCCGCGCTCGGCCAGGAGGACGAGCCGTGGTCGGCACTGTCCCGGTTCCTGCGGACGTCCGTGGCGTCGGGGGCGGGGCGGTTGCTGCCGCCGCAGGTGCTGGCCGGCTCCGCCGATCCGGCCGGATCCGTCGAGGAGGCGCGGGTGCCTCAGCAGCGGGTGCAGCCGGGGGCCGGTGAGCTGCGGCTGGTGCCGGGAGAGGCCGCCGGGGCCGGCGACGACAGTGGCGTCGGGGCCTTGCTGGAGGTGGTCGGGCAGCTGGTGGAGCGGGCCCGGGCGGCTGGTGAGCTGCGGGCGGACGTGTCCGTCGGGGATGTGCTGCTGGTGATCGCCACGGCGGCGCCGTCCCTGCCCGATGCCGCGCAGCAGGCGGCGGCGTCCGCCCGGCTGCTGGACATCTTGCTGGAGGGACTGCGGTCCCGGCCCGCGTAGGGGGGCCGGGAGCCGGTTCGGTGGGCGGCGTGCGCAGTCGTGGGGCCTGCGGGTCGTAGGTGACTGTTCGTGCCGTCCCCCGCACCCCGTGGGGTACGGCTCACTCGTCCGGGTAGTGGCCGTGGGCCGGTGATGACCACAGCCCTCGGACGAGTGGATGCCGTGAACTTGCGGGCCTCGGCCGAAGGACGGTGTGGCACGCTGAGCCGGTGACGGGTTGGGCTGGGCCGGTGCCGGGGGCTTTCCGCGATGGGCGTTGACGGGTGGGACGAGTCACGCGGGGACGACGCGGGCGCGGAGGCCGCCGGTCCGACCCCGCCCCAGGTGCCGAAACAGGGCGGGCGTCCGGCTTCCCCCGGCGCGCGGGGCGACGCGAGCGTGCCGGCCCAGCGCGGCCGCAGCGTGCTGCCACCGCCCCGGGAGGCGTCACCCGACGACGGCGAGCTGATCGGGCGGATGCGCGGCGGCGACGACTCCGCGTACGAGGAGCTCTACCGGCGGCATGCGGATGCCGTACGGCGGTATGCGCGCACCTGCTGCCGGGACGGGCACACCGCCGAAGACCTCACCGCCGAGGTCTTCGCCCGGATGCTGCAGGCGGTGCGCGGCGGGTCGGGGCCCGAGCACGCCGTGCGGGCCTATCTGCTGACCTCGCTGCGGCGCGTCGCCGCGCACTGGACCAGGTCCGCCCGGCGCGAGCAGCTCGTCGACGACTTCGCCGTCTTCGCCCAGCAGGCCTCGAGCGCCTCCGAGGTGTCCGACGGGACCGCATCCATGGGCTCCTTCGGAGCCGGCCCGGAGCTCGGCGCCGATGTGCGGGCGATGCACGAGGCCGAGCAGTCCATGGCCATGCGGGCCTTCCGCTCGCTGCCCCAGCGCTGGCAGGCCGTGCTGTGGCACACCGAGGTGGAGGACGAGTCCCCGAGCGAGGTGGCCGTGCTGTTCGGGCTGGACGCCAACGGCACGCGCGTGCTGGCGAGCCGCGCCCGCGAGGGACTGAAGCAGGCGTACCTGCAGGCCCATGTCAGCGCCTCCCTGGCCGGTGACGGGGAGTGCGCCCGCTACGCCGACCAGCTCGGCACCTTCGCCCGCCGCAAACTGCGCATCCGCGCCGAACGGGGCCTGCGCAAGCACCTGGAGGAATGCGCCAAGTGCCGGCTGGCGGCCGCGCAGATCGAGGAGGTCGCCGGCGGCATCCCCGGTGTCGTCCCGGTCGCGGTCATCGGCTGGTTCGGGGCCGCCGGGTACGCCAAGGCCGCCGCGATCGTCGCCGGCAGCGCCGGGGCCGGGGCGGCGGGTGCCGCAGCGGCCACCGGGTCGTCCGGCGGGGCCGGCGGCGCGGGTGGGGCCGCGGTCTCCGAGGGACTCGGGGCGCCGGTGAAGGCGGGGATCGCGGCCGGTGTGGTCGCGGTGGCCGCCGCCGCGGTGGCGCTGGCTCTCGTGAACCACGGCCATCCACCCGCGAAGGAGGTCGCCGAGCCGTCGCCGTCGGCGCCCGTCGTCCAGCCCCCTGCGCCCGAGCCGGCCCCGACACGGAAGAAGCCCTCGCCGCAACCGGTGGTGCTCGCGCCCCGGCCGGCGCCCGCGCCGGCGCCGGCCCCGAAACCCACGCCCACGCCGGCTCCCCGGCCCGAACCGACTCCTACTCCGACCCCCGCCCCGACCCCCACGCCCGAACCCAGACCGACCCCGACGCCCACCCCGACGCCCACGCCGCCGCCCGCGCCCACCGTCTACGAACTGAGCGACCTCACCTACGACGTCGACGGCGACGGCACCCGGCCCGAGATCCGGATCGCCGGGAGCAGCTGGGTGTGGCAGCGCTACGGCATGTCGATCGACGGCAGGCAGTACGCGCGCGGGGCGACCGTGCACGGCGAGTCGTCCGTCACCATCTCCCTCAACCGGCAGTGCACCTCCTACGACGCACTGGCCGGGGTGGACGACCTGACGTTCGGCCTCGGCAAGGTGACCTTCTCCGTGTACGCCGACGAGGTGCGGCTGTGGCGGTCCGGGACGGTCGACGGCCACGACCGGGCCGTGCCCGTCCATGTGGACCTCACCGGACGGCGGACCGTACGGCTCGTCGTGCGGCCGCACAGCAACGTCTTCGACGAGGCGGCGCTCGCGGACTGGGCCAGGGCCCGGTTCACCTGCCGGTAGCCGTCACCGGCCGTGCTCCGCGGGCGCCCGCGCGCCGGCCAGGTCCCGCAGCACCTCGGCCGCGCCGAACAACGCGCCCCGGGCCCGCTCGGCCGCGAATTGCTCGGACGACAGGACCGTGCGGGCCTCGGCCTGGACCCGGGCGGCCTCGCTGCACTCCGGCTCGGGACGCGGATTGCCGTCACGCCAGTGGTCCGCGGCGGCGAACAGCCGGACGGCACCCGCCAGATCGCCGCACCGGGCCCGCAGACCGGCAGCCGTGTCCACCAGCACCGCCGTGATCGCCTCGGAGCACCGCTGTGCCACGGCCTCCCGCAGGGCCTCCGCGATGATCGGCAGGCCGTGCGCGGGACCCGACGCGTCGGCGGCGAGGAGCGCCTCGACGGTGCGCAGGCCCGCCACGAACTGCGGTGGCGGGGTGCCGCCGCCGGTCACCGCGCGGGTCGCCTCGCACAGCTCGCGGGCACGGGCGGTCTGCCCGTCGTGCAGGGCGATGTGGGCGCGCATCAGCAGCACGAAGGCCCGTGATTCCGGCACCGCGTACCGGTCGGCGGCCACTCCCGCCTCGTCCAGGGCGGCGAGGGCGGCCCCCGGGTCGCCGGAGCGGTAGGCGATCTCGGCGAGCCGGGCCATCAGGAACGGCGACTCGGCGTAGGCCCCCACCTCGTAGGCCAGCCGCAACGCCTCCTCGTACTCACCGCGCGCCTCGGCGAACCTGCCGCGGGCCATGGCGGCCTCACCGGCGGCGCTGCACACCTGTGCCCGCATCCAGCGGTCCCCGACGCGCCGGCTGAGCGTCCGCAGCTCGGCCAGGTCCTCGTCCACGCCGCGCAGGTTGCCCGGGGAGTCGACGATCACGTGCGTGCGGTACATGAGCGAGACGCCGGTCTCCCAGTCGCCGCCGTGGGCGCGGCAGTTGGCGACGGCCCTGCCCATGTCCGGGCCGAGGTCCGAGGGGCCGCCCAGGTAGTAGGAGGTCAGCGGCCAGACGATGCCCGGGAGCCGGGCGGCCTGGGGACCGCCGCACTCGAAGGCGGCACGGACACGCGCGAGGTACTCCGGGGCGCGCGGGTCGGCCGCGAGGTGCTCGCTGCTCGACTCGGAGGTCAGGAACAGGTCGAGCATCCGCAGGTCCATCCGCAGTTCCCGCAGCGGATGCCCGGCCTCTCCGTCGGGCACGGCGAGCAGGGCGCCGACCGGGTCGGCCGACTCCACGAGGACCACCAGGTCGTCGCCGGCGGAGGGCTCGAGGGGGCGCGCGAGGGTGCCGGAAGGTTCGGGGGGGCCGGAGGGCGCGAGGGCGTCCAGGGCCACGCCCAGGCGCAGCACCAGCCGGACCCAGGACACCGCCTCCCGGCGGTGGTTGCGCAGCCACCAGAACCAGCCGATGGCCAGCACGATCGCGCCCGCCTCCGCCTCGTCACCGGCGCTCACGGAACGGTCCAGCGCCGCCCGGACGTTGTCGAGTTCGGTCTCCAGGCGAGAGATCCACGGCAGTTGGTCCGCCGACCGCAGGCGCGGCTCGGCCTCCTCGACCAGCGCCCGTACCCACGCGCGGTGCCGTCGCTCGGCCGCGGCGCGCAGTCCCGGGACCTCGGCCGCGCGCTCGGTGGCGTACTCGTGGATGGTCTCCAGCAATCGGTAGCGCATGCCGCCGGAGCCGTCGGGACTGCAGGGTGCGGCCACGACGAGGGACTTGTCCACGAGGGCGCCGATCAGGTCGGCCGCCGGGCCGGTGCACACGGCCTCGGCCGCCGCGAGGTCCCAGCCGCCGGCGAACACCGACACCTCGCGCAGCACCGTGCGCTCGTGCTCGTCCAGCAGGTCCCAGGACCAGTCGACGACCGCGCGCAGGGTCTGCTGGCGCGGCAGGACCGTGCGGCTTCCGGAGGTGAGCAGGCGGAAGCGGTCGTCGAGCCGGTCGGCGATCTGCCGCGGGGTCAGCAGCCTGAGCCGGGCTGCGGCCAGCTCGATGGCGAGCGGCAGCCCGTCCAGACGGCGGCAGATCTCCGCGACGGCCTGGGTGTCGACGAGCACCGCGTCGGCGTCGGGACGGACGGCCTTCGCGCGCTCGGCGAACAGGCGGTGCGCCTGCTCCGGGACCAGGGGCTCGACCGGGCGCACCGACTCACCGGGGACGCCCAGGGGTTCGCGGCTGGTCGCGAGGATCGTGAGCCCCGGGCAGTGGGTGAGGAGGGTCTCGGCGAGGGCGGCGGCGGCGCCGATGACATGTTCGCAGTTGTCAAGGACCAGGAGGTGGCTGCGCGCGGCGCAGTACTCGATCAGCAGGGCGACGGGGTCGGCCTGCGGGGGCGCCAGCTCGTTGGTCAGCAGCACGGTCTCGCGCAGACCGAGCGCGCTGACCACCGCGCCGGGCACCGCCTCCGGACGGTCGAGCGGGGCCAGCTCGACCAGCCACGCCTGCAAAAGCCCTGCGGCGGCCTCCTCGGCGAGACGGGTCTTCCCCGAGCCGCCCGGTCCGGTGAGCGTGACCAGGCGGGCCCTGTGCACATCGGAACGAATGGCTTCGAGCTCCGGTTCCCGCCCGACGAACGACGTCAGGCGGGGGCGGATGTTGCCGGTGCGCTCGGGGGGTCGAGCGGGCGCGCGCCGCGCCTTCGGCTGCGCCGGTTCCTCCTGGTGGAGCAACGACGCGTGCAGGGCGCGCAGTTCCGGACCCGGGTCGGCGCCGAGGGTGTCGGAGAGGGTGCGGCGGACGGACTCGTACGCGGCGAGGGCGTCGGCGGGGCGGCCCGCGTCGCGCAGGGCGCGGATGAGGAGGGCGTGCAGCGGCTCGTCGAGCCGGTGGGCCGCGGTGAGTTCGGTCAGCTCCGGTACGACGTCCGGGGCACGGCCGAGGTCGAGGGCGGCGGCGGCCCGGGCCCGGGTCGCCTCCAGCCGCAGGGCCTCGGGGCGGGTGGCCGCGGTGCGGTCGGGGAGGTCGGCGAGGGCGGGGCCGTGCCACAGGGCCAGGGCCTCGGTGAGGGCGCGGTGGGCGGTGGCCGGGTCGCCTGCGGTGAGCGCCTTGGTGCCGGTGTGGACGAGGCCCTCGAAGACGTACAGGTCCACGTCGTCCTCGGCTGCCTCCAGGCGGTAGCCGCCGGGCGTGGAGGCGACGGTGTGCCGGCCGAGGGTGCGGCGGAGGCGGCCGACCAGGGCCTGGAGGGCGGCGGGGGCGTCGTGGGGCGGGTCGTCCCCCCAGACCTCGTCGATCAGGGTGTCGGGGGTGGCGGTCCGGGAGGGGCGCAGGGCCAGGGCGGTGAGCAGTGCGCGCAGGCGCCGGCCGCCGATGGGTACGGGGGTGCCCCGGTCGTCCGCTGCTTGGGTCACGCCCAGGATTCCGTACCGCACCTGGTCATTGTCGCCGGGAGGCCCGGGGCGGGGCACGGGGGTTTCGTCGGCCGCGCCTCGATCGTTGCCCTGGTACTGCCCCGGCGGCACGGCTGCCCGCGGTCACGGAACCTGCCGGCGGGGCCCGGCTGCAGCTCCCCGGGGGGCGCGGGACACCGCGCGACCGGCCATGACGGGCCCGCAGAGCCGAACGGCGTGGCGACGGGCCCGCGGAGCCGCACGGCGGGGCGGCCTCCTTCACAGCCCCCTCATGCGCCGGAGGCCAAGGCTCCCCGACGCGGCTGGATCCCGGAGGGCACCGCACGCGCGCGTGCCGGTGTTCCCGTCCAGCAGGTTCCGCGGCGGGAGAGGAGGCGGCGGAGCCAGAGTTCCAGGGAGACGAGGTCGGCGAGGCCGTCCAGGGGGAGCGGGTCGCCGGTGGCGGCGTCGCGGAGGCCCTTGCGGATGACGCGGGCCTCCACCAGGCCGGCGTCGGCGAGGAGGGGGGTGGCGAACAGGTCCTGGAGGGGGCCGGACGCCACGCGCAGGCCCGTGCGTGCGGCCGCCGCCGAGGAGGCGTGGGAGGGGGCACCCCAGCCGGGCGGGAGGTCGGTGACGCCGGCGCCTTCCAGGACCGTACGGAGGATGGCGGCGCGGGCGCCGGGCTGGACGCGCAGGGCCTCGGGGAGGGCGCGGCAGGCACGGACGACCTGGTTGTCGAGGAACGGCGCGTGCAGGCGCTGGGAGCGGATCTCCGCGGCCTGTTCCAGGACGCGCAGGTCGGCGGCGTGACGGGCGAGGGCGGCACGCGCGCGATAGTCGCCGGGGCGCTGGCCGGGACCGGCGGCGGAGCGGTCGGCCTCCGCCTGAAGCAGAACCGATACTTCGGCCAGCGCCTCCCCCGTCAGCCAGCGGGCCGCCGGCCCGGGTCTGGCCCAGCTCAGTGCGGCGAGGGAGGCGCCGACCGCTCCCTCGGGTTCGTCGAAGCCGCGCCGCATCAGCCGCTCGGCCAGCACTTCCAGTCCGTTCCGGTAGGGCGTGCGGGCGAGCCGGCGGGCCGCGCCGTACACGCGCGCGGGGACCATCACCGAGCCGTCGGCCTTGGCCAGCGCGGCGACCGGACGGACCAGGTGGCGCCGTTTGCGGTCCATGAGGAGGTCGGCGAGGCGCGCGGGATGGGCGTCCAGGACCTGTCGGGCGCCGTGGCCGGTGAAGTGGTCGGCGCTGCCCGCGGCGAGCCGCGCGCGGTGCCGGGCGGCGGTGACCAGCGAGGGTCCGGGTTCGTCGGTGAGGGGGCCGTCGAGTTCTGCGTACGGCAGGGTCTCCTCGGCGCCGGTGACCACCACGTGGTGCAGCCGGGGGTTGGCGGCGAGGGCGCCGGCGCGTTCCAGTTCGGCCTCGCGGCCGCCGACGGTCAGATCGTTGAAGGTGACGGCGACGAGCCGCTCGCCCGCCCCGGTGCCGTGGCCGAGGAGGGTGCCGGGTCTGCCGGGCAGCCCGGCGGCCAGCAGCGCGAGGGTGCCGGAGGCGGGACCGCCGGAGAGGTCGGCGCCGATGCCGGGCACGGGCATCCCGCGCCGGGCCCGCCGCTCGGCCGGCCCCATGCCGGGCACCGGGCCGGGGTCGAGGTCGGGCACGTGCCGGGGCGCCGACAACCGCACGCGCACCGCCTCCACCAGGGCGTCCCGGACGGCGTCCACGGCGCGGTCGGGATCGGCCGGGGCCGCGGCCACGGCGAGGGAGGCCACCGGCTCGTACCCGGCGATCTCACGCACCCCGGCGCGCAGCACCAGGGCGTGCCCCGGCGGTACACGCCGTACGCCCTCGTACGGGGTGGTGTCGCGCAGCGCGGCCGGGACGTCCGGGGCGGCGAGCAGGGCGGCCAGGTGGCCGAAGTCGAGGTTGGCCTCGATGAGGTCGGCGAGCGGCAGTGCGGCGGTGGCGTAGGCGGTTCCGCCGGCCCAGGGGGTGTGGAACACCGGGCGTGCGCCGGCGAGATCGCCGCAGACGGTGATGCGGCGGCCGACCTTGACGACGGCCGTGTAGCTGCCCGGCCAGGCCGTCAGATGGCGCAGTGCGCCCCCGCGCGCGGTGAACAGGCCGCGGCGCAGCTCCTCGTCGGAGGCGCCGCAGATGCCGAGGACGGCGATGCGGTTGTCCGCGTCGGCCTTCACCACGCGCACCTCGTCCGGGCGCCAGTCGCCGACGGCCCACAGCGGATCCGGGTCGCCCCACAGGAGTTGGGAGCCGACGGGGTGCAGGGTCTCGCCGTCGTAGCCGGTGGCGCCCGCGGAGCCGAACCCGGCGACGCCCGCGGCGGTGCTGCTCCAACCCACCAACCACCGCATCGACGCCTCCACAGGCTGTGGACAACAGTGCACCGTACGAACCGGATCCCCATGCTGCCACGAAGGGCGCGTTGTGGAGGGGCGGCGGCACCGGCTTCGATCGAGGGAAACGCGAACGGAACTTACGGCCCGACGAGGAAGGCCGACAGGCACCGAGCCGGTCGGTCATCGGGCGTTCACGATGAGTACGACGCGAATGCGCCCCCTGTGCGCTCCCTGAAGACGCCCTTCGCGCCCTCAAGTTGCATGGTCGGAGCGGAAATCAACCCTCACGGGCGAGGTCGATTTTCAGCCAAACATGCGAACACGGCCCGGAGTTGAGCACGCTCCGTACAGGCCTGCCGGACGCACGGCGGCGCGGACACGCGCACAGTCCGGGAGGCGGGCATCGCCTCCCGGACCGGTCCGCCACCCGCGGGGATGAAGGTGGCGGTGTCCCCCAGCCCACTGGATCCAGTACAGCGGGCCGACCCACGCAAGACCCATGGAACCGCTCCCCCGATGGCCGGAGAAAGGCGCACGGACGGGCGCACGGCCACACGGGCGGGGGCACGCGGCGACAGACCGTGCACAGTGCGTACAGGACCGCACTTCCGTACGGACCACAATCCCGCCAACCGGAACAATGCCCCTTAACGCTTGGGATGCGGCGAACTACGCTGGGTTTACGAATGCCGCGTGGTTATGCCCGCGCGGCAGCCGTCTGTGTCGAGGGGTGGCGCATGTCCAGGGAGCAACGCGGGCCGAACGAAAAGCTCGGCGCCGTTCTCGCCCTCGCGGGAATCAGCAACGCAGGACTCGCCAGGCGCGTCAACGACCTTGGGGCGCAACGCGGGTTGACTCTTCGCTACGACAAGACCTCGGTGGCGCGCTGGGTGTCGAAGGGGATGGTGCCGCAGGGTGCGGCGCCGCACCTCATCGCGGCCGCCATCGGGCAGAAGCTCGGCCGCCCGGTGCCGCTCCACGAGATCGGTCTGGCGGACGCGGATCCCGCGCCCGAAGTGGGCCTCGCCTTCCCCAGAGACGTAGGACAGGCGGTGAGGTCGGCGACGGAGCTGTACCGTCTCGACTTCGCCGGGCGCCGGGCCGGCTCCGGCGGCATCTGGCAGTCGCTCGCGGGGTCGTTCGCAGTGAGCGCATACGCAACGCCCGCCTCACGATGGCTGATAACCCCCGCCGACAGCTCGGTCGCGCGGGAGGCGGGCTCCGCGGAGGGCTCCGGCGCACCGATCAAAGTCGGCCACAGCGATGTGCAGAAGCTGCAGGAGGCCGCCGAGGACGCCAGGCGGTGGGACTCCAAGTACGGCGGCGGGGACTGGCGTTCGTCGATGGTGCCGGAGTGCCTGCGGGTGGAGGCGGCGCCGCTGCTGCTCGGCTCGTACTCCGACGAGGTGGGCCGGGCACTGTTCGGGGCCACCGCGGAACTCACCCGGCTCGCCGGGTGGATGGCCTTCGACACCGGCCAGCAGGAGGCGGCGCAGCGGTACTACATCCAGGCGCTGCGGCTCGCGCGCGCGGCGGCGGACGTGCCGCTGGGCGGCTATGTGCTGGCCTCGATGTCGCTGCAGGCGACGTACCGCGGCTTCGGCGACGAGGGGGTCGATCTGGCGCAGGCCGCGCTGGAGCGGAACCGGGGGCTGGCGACCGCGCGGACGATGAGTTTCTTCCGGCTGGTGGAGGCGCGGGCACACGCGCGTGCGAGCGACGCCCAGGCGGCGGGTGCCGCACTGAAGGCGGCCGAGGGATGGCTCGAGCGGTCCAGGGAAGGGGACAATGATCCTTCTTGGCTTGGTTTTTATGGCTATGATCGGTTTGCCGCGGATGCGGCCGAGTGCTATCGCGATCTGAAGGCGCCCCGGCAGGTGCGGCGGTTCACCGAGCAGGCGCTGTCGAAGCCGACGGAGGAGTTCGTGCGGTCGCACGGGCTGCGGCTGGTGGTCTCGGCCGTCGCCGAGCTGGAGTCCGGGAATCTCGACGCCGCCTGCGAGCAGGGGGTGCGGGCCGTGGAGGTGGCCGGTCGGATCTCTTCGGCCCGGACCACGGAGTACGTGAAGGACCTGCTGCACCGGCTGGAGCCGTACGGGGACGAGCCGCGGGTGGTGGAGCTCAGGGAGCGGGCCCGGCCGCTGCTGATGATGGCCCCCGCCTGAGCTGTGACACCGGACACTCCCGGCGTTTGAAGGCGTTGTCAGTGGCGCAGTGCACTATCGAGGTCGGAGGTGGTGCAGGTGCGGGTCGGTGCGTACGACTGTGACGTGCTCGTGGTCGGCGGCGGGATCGTCGGGCTGTCCACGGCGTATGCGATCACGCGGGCCGCACCCGGCACCCGGGTGACCGTGCTGGAGAAGGAGCCGGGGCCGGCCCGGCACCAGACGGGACGCAACAGCGGGGTGATCCACAGCGGGATCTACTACCGCCCCGGCTCGCTCAAGGCGCGGTACGCGGTGCGGGGTGCCGCCGAGATGGTGAAGTTCTGCGCCGAGTACGGCATCGCGCACGCCGTCACCGGCAAGTTGATCGTCGCCACGGAGCGGGAGGAGCTGCCCCGGCTGCACGCACTCGTGCAGCGGGGCCGTGAGAACGGCATTCCGGTGCGGGAGCTGGGCCCCGCGCAGATCGGTGAGTACGAGCCGGAGGTGCGCGGTCTCGCCGCGATACACGTCGGCACCACCGGGGTGTGCGACTTTGTGGGCGTCGCCCGGCAGCTCGCCCACGCATCGGGGGCCGAGATCCGCTACGGCGCCCGGGTCGTCCGGGTCGACCGGCGGCCCGAGCGCGGCGTGGCCGTCCTCACCTCGGGCGGGGAGGTCGTCCGCGCGCGCGTGCTGGTGAACTGCGCCGGGCTGTACTGCGACGAGCTGGCGCGGCTGACCGGGGACGAGCCCGAGGTGCGCATCGTGCCCTTCCGCGGGGAGTACTACGAGCTGGCACGGCCGGAACTGGTGCGCGGGCTGGTGTACCCGGTGCCGGATCCGGCGTTCCCGTTCCTCGGCGTCCATCTGACCCGGGGCATCGACGGCGGCGTGCACATCGGACCCAACGCGGTGCCGGCGCTGGCCCGGGAGGGGTACGGCTGGGGCGTCGTACGACCCCGCGAGCTGGCCGGTACGGTGGCGTGGCCGGGGTCCTGGGCGATCGCCCGGCGGCACTGGAGATACGGCGCGGGGGAACTGCACCGCTCGCTGTCGAAGGGGGCGTTCCTGGAGGCCGTGCGCAGACTGCTGCCCGCGGTGGAGTCGGACGACCTGGTCCGGGCGGCTGCCGGGGTGCGGGCGCAGGCGGTGCTGCGGGACGGGACGCTGGTGGACGACTTCCTGATCAAGGAGGGGGCCCGTGCGGTGCACGTGCTGAACGCGCCCTCGCCCGCCGCCACCGCCTCGCTTCCGATCGGCAGGGAGGTCGGGCGCCGGGTGCTGGACATGCTCGGTCGGCCGTAGTGCCCGTACCCGTAAAATCGGAAGCACTGTGTCTGAGTCGCTGAACACCCCCGAAGCCCCCTCGCCGGCCCCCCACGCCCCCGGCATCCCCGTCCGGCACACCCGGGCCAAGGGGGAGCCGAGGTTTCCGGACGGGCCCAAGGCCGATCCCGCCGGGTCGCACTTCGAGCGGCGGATCCGGAGCTTCCAGCCGCGGCGCAGCCGCGTGACCGCGGGGCAGGCGGACGCGCTGCAGCGGCTGTGGCCCAAGTGGGGCCTCGACATCGACGGGCAGCGCATCCTCGACCTGGGCGAGCTGTTCGGGAACGACGGGCCGGTCGTGCTGGAGATCGGCTTCGGGATGGGAGAGGCCACCGCGCAGATGGCCGCCGCCGACCCGGACACCAACATCCTCGCCGTCGACGTGCACACTCCGGGCCAGGGCAATCTGCTGGCTCTCGCCGACGGCAAAGGACTGACCAACGTCCGGGTGGGCAACGGGGACGCGATCATCCTGCTCAGGGAGATGCTCTCCCCCGACTCCCTCGACGGGCTGCGGGTGTACTTCCCGGACCCCTGGCCCAAGAAGCGGCACCACAAGCGGCGGCTGATCCAGCCCGAGTTCCTGACGCTGGCCGCGACCCGGCTGAGACCCGGCGCGATCGTGCACTGCGCGACCGACTGGGAGCCGTACGCCGAACAGATGCTCGAGGTACTCACCGCGCACCCCGACTTCGAGAACACCCGGGCGGACGGCGGTTTCGCGCCGCGTCCGCAGTCCCGGCCGCTGACCCGTTTCGAGGGGCAGGGGCTGGACAAGGGACATGTGGTGAACGATCTGCTCTTCCGTCGCGTACCGCACCAGGACCGAGCACGCGAACCGCGTCAGGACCGATAAACCGCTCCAGCCCCTCGTCCCGCCACCGTTAGGGTCGATGCCGTGGCCACCTGTCCTCCGTTTCCGACGTACCCCCCGGGCCCCGACGGCCTTGTGCTGCGCCATCCGCACTGGTGGCAGCGGAAGTGGCTGCGGTACGGGGCGCTGATCACACTGCTGGCGCTGTCGGGCCTGGTCATCCTGGCCCTCGTGCGCAGCCAGACCGGTACGGAGGGGTTCCTCGTCGGACTCGGGCTGGCCGTGCTGCCCGTGCCCTGGCTCTTGGCCGCCTTCCGGTGGCTGGACCGGGTGGAGCCGGGCCCGTGGCGGAACCTGGCCTTCGCCTTCGCCTGGGGGGCGTGCGCGGCGGCACTGATAGCCATCGTCGCCAACAGCTTCGCGACCAAGTGGATAGCCACCGCCACCGCCGATCCGGCCGGTGCGGACACCCTGGGCGCCACCGTGATAGCGCCCATTGTGGAGGAGTCCGCCAAGGCCGCCGCCGTACTGCTCGTCTTCCTGTTCCGCAGACGCGACTTCACCGGGATCGTCGACGGGGTGGTGATCGCCGGCATCACCGCCACCGGGTTCGCGTTCACCGAGAACATCCTCTACCTGGGTACGGCCTTCGGCGCCGACCAGCTCAGCGGCGGCAGCGGCATCGCCTCCGTCACCGCCGCCACCTTCTTCGTGCGCATCGTGATGTCCCCGTTCGCGCACCCCTTGTTCACCACCCTCACCGGCATCGGCTTCGGCGTCGCCGCGCTCTCCGGGGAGCGGCAGCGTGTCCGGCGGGCGCTGCTGCCGCCGTGCGGGCTGCTGCTCGCGATGAGCATGCACGCCCTCTGGAACAGCTCCTCCACCTTCGGCGAGTTCGGGTTCTTCGCCGTCTACGGCGGGTTCATGGTGCCCGTGTTCGGGCTGCTGACCTGGCTCGCGGTCTGGACACGGCAGCGGGAGCTGCGCACGGTGCGGGAGGAGCTGCCGGCGTATGCGCTGGCCGGCTGGCTGGGGCCGGCCGAGCCCTTGGCGCTCGGATCGATGCGGGCGCGGCGGACGGCCCGTGACTACGCCCGGCACCACGGAGGCCGGCCAGCGGCGCGGACGGTGGCGCAGTACGAGGCGTACGCCACGTCGCTGGCCTTCCTGCGGTACCGGGGGCGCAAGGGGAAGACCGGGGCCGACTTCGTCGTACGGGAGCGGGAGCTGCTGGACGAGCTGTGGAAGCGGCGGGACGTGGCCCGGCCGGCCCTGGAATACGCGGCGAGGGCGGCGATGCCGGCACCGGTGTACTGGGCACCGACGCCCGCGGCGCCGGGGCCGGGGCCGGTCTACGGGTATCCGGTGGTTCCGTATACCGCCTACAACCCGTATCGGTCGTAGCCGTTCGGGCCGTGCCGGGTTCGGCACGGCCCGATCGCGCCGTCGTGGCGGAACGCCCTGCGCCGGGAGAGGGCCGGTGCCCTAGACCGATGCCTCCGTCAGCCGGGCCACTTCCCGCTCCGTCAGCCTCAGGTCGGCCACGCCCAGCAGCGCCGGGAGCTGGTCGACCGTGCGCGCCGAGGCGATGGGGGCCGTGACCGTCGGCTGGGCGGCCAGCCAGGCGAGGGCGACGGTGGCGACGGGGGCGTCATGGGCGGCGGCGATCTCGTCCAGAGCGGTGAGGACCTGCCGGCCGCGCTCGGAGTCCAGGTGCTTCGATGCTCCGCCGGCGCGGGCGCTGTCGACCGTCGTACCGGGGCGGTACTTGCCGGTCAGGAAGCCCGAGGCGAGGGAGAAGTAGGGAACGGCGGACAGGCCCTCCTTGGCGGCCAGATCCTGCAGCGGGCCCTCGTAGGTGTCGCGGGAGACCAGGTTGTAGTGGGGCTGGAGGGCGACGTAGCGGGCGAGGCCCTCTCGGTCGGAGAAGTCGAGGGAGGCCTTGAGGCGCTCGGGGCTGATGTTGGAGGCGGCGATGTGCCGGACCTTGCCGGCCTTCACCAGCTCGTCCAGCGCGCCGATGATCTCCTCGACCGGGACCTCGGGCTTGTCGAAGTGGGTGTAGTAGAGATCGATGTGGTCGGTGTCCAGGCGGCGCAGGGAGGCGTCGGCGGCGGCCTTGATGTTGGCGGCGGACAGGCCCTGGTACTCGGGGTGCTGGCTGACCTTGGTGGCGATGACGACGTCGGCGCGGTTGCCGCGGGCCTTGACCCACTTGCCGATGATCGTCTCGGACTCACCGCCCTCGTTGCCCTCGACCCAGGCGGAGTAGGAGTCGGCGGTGTCGATGAAGTTGCCGCCGGCGGCCGCGTAGGCGTCGAGGACGGCGAAGGAGGTCTCCTCGTCGGCGGTCCAGCCGAAGACGTTGCCGCCCAGGGAGAGCGGGAAGACCTCGAGGTCGGAGGAACCGATTTTGCGTAGAGAAGTCATGCTTTACGCCAACGCCGGCGGAGGATGATCTCATTCCGTCGCCGGCGTCGGGATCGCCGGGAAAGCGGAGTCAGGGGTTGAGGCCCATCTCCCGCAGCCACGGCGCCGGGTCGATGGCCGTGGCCTGGCCGTTCGGGTGGACCTCCAGGTGCAGGTGCGGGCCGGTGACGTTGCCGGTGGCGCCGACCCGGCCGATGACCTCGCCCGTGGAGACCTTCTGGCCGACGGAGACGTTGATCGAGGACTGGTGGCAGAACCACAGCTCGGTGCCGTCGTCCAGGGTGAGGACCGTGCGGTAGCCGTAGGCGCCGGCCCAGCCCGCCTGGGTGACCGTGCCGCCGTGGATGGCCTTGATGAGGGTGCCGGTGGGGGCGGCGAAGTCGAGGCCGGTGTGGTAGCCGGAGGACCACATCGCGCCCGGCTGGCCGAAGGTGCCGGTGATCGTGTACGAGACGACCGGCAGCGTGTACTGCTTGGCCAGCTCGGCCAGCCGCTTGGCCTCGGCGGCCTGCTTGGCGTCGGCCTCCGCCTTCTCCTTGGCGGCGGTGGCCTTGGCGGCGGCGTCCTTCTCCGCCTTGGCCGCGGCGTCGGCGGTCTGCTTCTCGACGGCGGCGAGCGCGGCGGCGGTGGCTCTGCTGTCGGCCTTGTTCTGCTGCTGCTCGGCCTGGGCCATGATCCGGTTGCGCAGGGCCTCGCCGGCATTGCCGCTCTCGGCGCTGTCCGTGCTCACGCCGACCCTGCTCAGCCCGGCACTGGTGGCCTTGGGAGCGTCGGAGGAGCCGCCACCGAAGATGTGCTCGACGGAGTCCAGGTCCGGCAGGGATATGGAGACCGGGGGCTTGCCGGTGTTGGCGCTGGCCATGCCGCCCGCGCCGACCGCGGCCATCACGCCGACGCCGAGGACGGTGGAGCTGCGCGCGAAGCCGCCGCGCTGCTTGGCGACGCGGTGCCGTCCGCGGGCCGGGGAGAGGGAGTCCTCGGTGGGATTCCACTCCTCCCAGGGGCCCTCCTCGGGGCGGTAGGCGCCGTAGCCGAAGGTCTCGGGCTCGGCCCCCGCAGGAACGAACGGGGCTTGTGGGGCAGGCGGGTTGGACGCCACGCGGGCGTGCTCCTTTCCTTCCTCCGCCTACCGGGTTAGCTGACGGGTTCGGAGCAGGAAGGTCTCCTACGCGCGTATACCGGTCGTGGACTCGGTGCGTTCACAGAGTCCACTGCGGCATCCGCGTGATTCACCCCAGGGTTGGTGGTTCCCCGGCTCCCTTGTGGGATTCGGCGCGTGCGCACGGAGCCGTCTCTTGTGACGGCTGGGACGACCGCGCTGCGTTATCGAACGTTAATAGACCCACTGGGCACTTTCCAAGCCGTTCGGCTTGATCATTAACGCTTTCACCTGGGAACTTAACGGCCAGGAGTACTGCAAACCGGACGAGTTGACCGCCGTTCAGGAGTCTCGTTGTTTTTGATGGTGACTCAGTCGTGATGCGGACGGCGCACGTCCGGTCACCGTGGGTGAAGACGATCACGGATGCCGGACGGCGAGCAACGCCATGTCGTCCGCCGTCCCGCCACCCGAGTGCCGCCGCACCTCGTCGGCGAGCCGGTCGAGCAGGACGCCCGGGCCGGGGAAGGTGCGTCCGGCGAGCCGCCGCTCGGGGTCGTAGAACCGGCCGAGCGCGTCCCGGGCCTCGGTGAGGCCGTCGGTGTGGAGCAGCAGGGTGGCCCCGCTGGGAAAGTCCTCCTCCTGGGCGCGGTCGGGCCACATCCCGAGGTCGCCCATGCCGAGCGGCAGCGCGGGCTCGGGGGCGCCGAGCACGCGCAGGGTGCCGTCGGCGTGCAGCAGCAGCGGCGGCGGATGACCGCGGTTGACGAGCCGTACGACGCCTTCGCCGTGCGGGAGTTCGGCGAGGACGGCGGTGGTGAAGCCCTCCAGGGCGTCGATGCCGTTGCGCCGGACGCCCTCGCGGGCCAGTGCCCGCTCCAGCCGCTGCGCGACCGCTTCCAGCGTGCACTCCTGCTCGGCCGCCTCCCGGAACGCCCCGATCACGACGGCGACGGCGGCGACCGCGCCCAGGCCCTTGCCGCGCACATCTCCGACGACCAGCCGCAGCCCGTGCGGGCTGTCCTGCACGGCGTACAGGTCACCGCCGATGGACGCGTCCTGCTGGGCCGCCTCGTAGCGGGCGGCGATCTCGAAGCCGCCGATCCGTTCGGCGGGCTCGGGCAGTACGGCCCGCTGGGCGGCCTCGGCGATCTCCCGGGCCGAGGCGAGCCGCCGGTCGCCGAGGCGGACCACGCGGTTGATGGCGACGGCCAGCAGGGCCACCGTGGCCACGGTGACGACGTCCGTGACGACGCCGGCGGCTGGATGTTCCCCGCCCCGGGCACGCACCGCGTACATCGCGGCCACGGCCGTGATGCCGGTCAGGACGGTGGTCCGCAGCGAGGACAGGGGCGCGGCGATCAGCGGGGCGGCCGTGAAGAACGGGACGGCGGTGATCTCCCTCGGGGTGAGCGTGCCGTACAGGACACCGCCGGCGATCAGCAGCGCGGGCAGGGCACGGGCCAGGGAGCGCGGAGTCGGGCGGCGCCTTCGGCGCACCGGCACGGGCTCGTCACCGGAGCCGGGGTCGGGCACGGGATCGCCGGGGAACCGGCCTCCCGCCCTGGCGTACCGGCTCTCCTCCACCTCACCAGGGCGCACCGCTCGTCTCCCAGTTGTTCCGACGTAGGTCCAGCGTGGCCGCGGCAGGCGCGCCGGGCGACCTCGGTGGACCGAGCGGATGACGTTCCGCGCGGCGGCCGGGGAGACGCGATGTGCATCCGGTCCTGAGCATGGGGTACTCTGGAGTCACAACGACGCGGGGTGGAGCAGCTCGGTAGCTCGCTGGGCTCATAACCCAGAGGTCGCAGGTTCAAATCCTGTCCCCGCTACTGAAGACTCAGGGCCGGAAGCCAGTGATGGTTTCCGGCCCTGAGTGTTTTCATCCCCGCAGATGCCGGTTCGGCTCCTTGGCGAGCTCCTCCAGCTCAGGCAGGACGACCACCTGGGCACCCGCCTTCTGCAGGACCCCCGTACCGTCGGCCGCGGAGACGAACGTGTCCGGCTCCCGCCAGGCCGTGACCACCCGCCGCACCCCGGAGCGAAGGATCAGCTCGGCGCAGGGCGCGGGCCGGGAAGCGCGCCGGGCGCAAGGCTCCAGGCTGCTGTACACCGTGGCGGCGGCCAGCCGCGGATCCGCCGGGTCGACCTTGGCGAGCGCGGCCTCCTCCGCGTGCACCACGGGGTCGCCGCTCTCCCGCGAATGGCCCCGGGCCAGCTCCGTACCGTCGGCCGCGACGACGACCGCGCCGACGCTGAACGCCGTCTTCGAGGGCGGGCACTGCGCGGCGAGTTCGCAGGCGGTGCGCAGCCAGTGCCGGTCGGCGGCCGTGGGGAGCGGGCCGGCGCCGGGGGCCGTGGGCCGGTAACGCATGAGGACCACGTCCTCGATCCGGCGGGTCTCGGTCAGGCGCAGCCGCCCGGCCTGGTAGCCGCCCGGGCCGAACAGGCGGGGGGCGGCGGGGTCGCCGACGAACAGCGGCGCGAGAACCAGCTGGAGCTCGTCGGCGAGACCCTGCTGGAGCAGCTGGGTGTGCACCGTGCCACCGCCCTCGACCATCAGCCGCCCGACGCCGCGCACGTCGTGCAGGTGGGACAGCAGGGCCCGCCAGTCGAGTTCGGGGCCCAGCGGGACGATGCCGGCACTGGCACCGAGGCGGCCGGCGGCCCGCTCCGCGCCCTCGTCGGTCGTGTAGACGAGCTTGTCGCCGCCGGTGTGCCAGAACTGGGCTTCGGGGTCGAGGTCGCCGGTGGCGGTGACGGTCACCTTCAGCGGGTACTCGGCCCGGCCCTCGCGGACGCGGGCCGCGCGGCGCTCGGCGGAGTTGACCAGCAGCCGCGGGTTGTCGGCGCGGATCGTTCCGGCGCCGATCAGGATGGCGTCGACGGAAGCCCGTACCGCGTCGACCCGGTCGAAGTCGGCGGGGCTGGAGAGCAGCAGGCGGTCGGGGCCGGTGTCGTCCAGATAGCCGTCGAGGGAGACGGCGGCGGACAGCAGCACGTACGGGTACGACATCGGCGCGGGCTCCCTGCGAAGGTCATTCTTGGTTCAAGTTTGAAACAAACTTACACTGGCGGCATGACGACCCGCTGGCTCACTCCCGAGGAGCAGCGCGCCTGGCGCGCGTATCTCGCCGCGACGCACCTCCTCGAGGACGCGATCGACCGACAGCTCCAGCAGGACGCCGGCATGCCGCATCTGTTCTACTCCGTGCTGGCCAACCTCTCCGACGCGCCCGACCGGCGGCTGCGGATGACCGATCTCGCCGAGACGCTGAAGATCACGCGTAGTCGGCTGACCTACGCGGTGACCCGCCTCGAGCGGGACGGGCTGGTGCGCCGCGAGGACTGCCGCTGGGACAAGCGCAGCAGCATCGCCGTGCTGACGGACGAGGGGATGGCCGTGCTGGAGCGTACGGCCCCCGGACACGTCGAGACGGTGCGGGGCACCCTCTTCGACCGGCTCACGCCCGAGCAGGTGGGGCAGCTGGAGGCGATCTGCACGGGGATCGCGCGCGGACTGCAGGGTGACGACGCCGCGCCGGGGGCGGAGGACGTCCCCTGGCGGCGCCGTTCGTCGTGCTCCTCCTCCGACGACTGATCGGACGACTTGATCCGGCGGTCGATCCGGCGGTCGATCCGGCGGTCGATCCGGCGGTCGATTGCTTTAAGTTTTAAGCATGCGGTAGGGTCCCTTCGCATCCGCTGTTTCAAATCTGAAGCAACTGCCGCCCGTTACCCGGAGGGACCCGCATGCCCGACACCCCCGCCGCCACGCCGCGCGCCCGCGTCCGGGTACCGCTGCGCTTCCACGACGGCTACGGCGCCGACGCCGAACTCGTCACCTTCCACGGCCTGGCCGACGGCAGGGAACACGTCGCCGTCGTGCTCGGCGACCCCGGCCCGACCCCGCTGGTGCGCCTGCACTCCGAGTGCCTGACCGGCGACGTCTTCGGCTCGGCCCGCTGTGACTGCGGACCCCAGCTGCGCGAGGCGGTCGAACGCATCGCCGAGCGCGGCGGCGTCCTGCTCTACCTGCGCCAGGAGGGCCGCGGCATCGGCCTCTACAACAAGCTCGACGCCTACGCCCTGCAGGACCAGGGCCTCGACACCTACGAGGCGAACGCCGCGCTCGGCCTGCCGGAGGACGCCCGGGACTACACGGCCGCCGCGCAGATGCTCGCCGCTCTCGGCATCGGTGAGCTGGACCTGCTCTCCAACAACCCCGACAAGGCCGAGCAGTTGCGCGCCCGCGGCGTCGTCGTCCGGGACCGGGTGCCGACCGGCGTCTTCACCACCGCCCACAACGTCCGCTACCTGCGCGCGAAGGTCCTGCAGACCCAGCACACGCTGCCCCTGGCCGAACTGGCCGAACTGACCGGGCTGACCGGGCTGACCACGGGCTGATCTCGCCGAGGGCAGCTCTGGAAGGGGCGCGCGGGCTGACCTTCCGGGCGGTGGACGGGGAGGCCGCCGTCCCCCCCGGTACGGCGTCCACCTACTTCTCCAGCCGGGACGATCTGCTCACCCGGGCCGGCGCCCGCGTCTACGAACGGCTGCGGCCGGACGAGGCCACCCTCGCGCGCCAGTGGTCGGCCGGCCGCGACCGGGAGACGTACGCCGAGCTGATGCGTGAACTCGTCGGCCGGGCCGCCTCCTTCCGCACCGGTTACCTCGTGCTGCTGGAACTCCGGCTGGAGGCCGCCCGCCGCCCGGAGCTGCGCACGGTGCTCACCGAGCGGGTCCGCGCCGACCTCGACGCCAACGTCGCCCACCACGAGGCCTCCGGGCTCCCCGGCGACGCCAGGGCCGTCACCTTGCTGTAGCTCACCCTGAACTGGCTGATCGTGGAGCAGCTCACCCTCTCACCCTGCCGGACGTGCTCTCCGAGGCGGAGCGGGCGGAGCTGGTGACGGCGGCGGTCGAGCGGATCGTGGCGGAGGGCTGAGGCCGGCTCAGACCGTCGCCCGGGGCCGCTCCGGGCTGAGGTGGTGCACGGCGGTCCGGTCGGCGTGCGGGGCGAGCAGGCCCTGCAGTTCGTCGGCGGCGGCCTTGAGGAGGTCGCCGTCCCGGTCGGCGTGCAGGGTTTCGAGGACGAAGGCGACGTGCGTGGAGTCCTCGGTGACGCGGGTGCGGTGGGCGTCGCGGTGGTTCCAGTGGCGGGTCAGCACGTCGGTGGCGTCGGCGTAGACGACCTCGCCCGGCCTGGGGTGTTCGACGGTGCCGGGTTCGCCGAGCGGGGTGAACGACTCGCCGCCGTCCGCGTACCGGATGTCCACGTCACCGGTGACCCGCGCCAGGTCGAAGGCGCCGGCGGGCAGACCGTGCCGTACGGAGACGGAGTTGTAGGAGTCGACGGCCGGGTTGATGCGCGGCAGCGTGCCCTTCTTGGCGAGCCGGCGGCCGAGCGCGTCGACGCTGGGTCGGACGCGGCGGGGGTTCGTGCCGAAGGAGCGGTAGGCGGCGTGCCAGGCCTCGATACGGGGGTCGGTCTCGTCGGCGGGCCGCCAGGTGCCGTCGGCGAGTCGCCGCTCCAGTTCCTCCAGGGCGGCGGCGGTGCGCGGCCAGCTCTCGTGACCGCGTACACCGGTGGCGGTGACCAGGGCGATGAGCGTGCCGGGGAAGGCTGCTGCGACGGCGGGAGCGATACGGAAGGCGGGCATGGGGGTCTCCGTTTCGTCGGGGACGGCCACGGGGTCGGGACGGCCACACGAGGACGGCCACGGGGTGAGGACGGCCATGAGGTCAGGGGCGGAGATGTGGTCACGGACGGCGAAGTATTCACGGACGGCGAAGTATTCACGGACGGCGAAGTGGTCACGGACGGCGAAGTGGTCACGGACGGCGACGGGCAGTGGCAGGCGCGGCTGAGGTCAGGTCAGGTCAGGTCAGGGCGAGGAGGCCGACGGCGACTGCGGCGGTGCCCAGGCCGACGAGCTGGCCGCGGTGGATGCGTTCGGCGAGCACGCCGCGGGCGAGCAGGACGGTGCCGGCCGGATAGAGGGCGGTGACCACGGCGACCACGGTGAGGTCCCCGCTGCGGACGGCGAGCAGGAAGAGCAGGTTCGCCACCGAGTCCAGGACTCCCGCGGCCGCCGATGTCGCGTACGCCGGCCGCTCCGGACCGAGCCTGCGGCGCACGAGCCCGGCCGCGGCCAGCGTGACGGCCGAGGAGACGGCCCGGCCGACGATCAATGGGGCCACTCCGCTGCCGGACGGCGCCTGGTGCAGGAAGACCAGCTGGAGTGCGATGGCGGCACCCGCGCCGAAGGCCAGCAGCAGCGCCGTGCGCGAGGGGCGGGCCGAACCCGCGCCGTGCCCGGCGCTGACCAGCACCACCGCGACCAGCGCGAGCGGCAGCCCCAGCAGCCCGGCCGGGCCCAGGTGCTCCCCCTGCAGCAGCCCGACCGCGACGGGGAGCACGGCGGACACCAGCGCGGTCACCGGTGACAGCACGTTCATCGGGCCGATCGCCAGGGTGCGGTACAGCAGGGCGAACGCGGCGGCCGAGGCGACACCGGACGCGGCACCCCAGACGAAGGCACCGGCACCGAACGACGCTCCGAGCACCGGCCACAGCAGCAGCTCGACCGTGAGGCTGGCCGGGGCCGCGACCATGACGGTGCGCAGCACATGGGCCTTGCGGGCGCCGAGGCCGCCGAGGAAGTCGGCGCATCCGTAGGCGAGCGAGCTGCCCAGGGCCAGCAGCAGAGCGATCACAGCACACCTCTCACCGGCAATAGAACGACTGCACGGTACACCGAACCGACCATCCGCTGTCAATCGAACGACCGTGGAGTACATTTCGATGTTCAAGGCAACAGGCGGAGGATGGTGATCAGGTGGCCGAGACAGCCGCCGCGCTGCGGACGGTCGCGCACAACGTCCGGGCGGCCCGCGTCCGCGCGGGCCTGTCCCTGGACGAACTCAGCCGGCGCGCCCAGGTCAGCAAGGGCGCCCTGGTGGGTCTGGAGAAGGCCCAGGGCAACCCCAACCTGGCCACCCTCGTCCGGCTGGCCGACACCCTGGGCATCTCGGTGTCCGCCCTGATGCAGGGACCGTCCGAGGGCCGCGTCCGCGTCGTCTCCGCCGACACCGTCGCCCCACTGTGGACCGGAGAGCAGGGCAGCGAGGCCCGCCTCCTGCTGACGACGTCCGGTCCGGCCCCGGTCGAGGTCTGGCGCTGGCGCCTGGAACCGGGCGAGGAATACCCGAGCCACCCCCACCAGGCGGGGGTGGTGGAGACCGTCAGCGTCATCGCCGGGCGCATGGCCCTGGTCGTCGACGGCACCGAGCACCGCCTCGAAGCCGGCCAGACCGCCACCTTCGACGGCGACACCGCGCACACCTACCGCGGCGCCGGCACCGCGCCCTGCCACCTCATCATGACGGTCCACCTGCCCCCGGGCCCCGCCTCCACCACGTTCCAGGCCGGCGGACTCAGCTCAGGTCGCGACAGCGGCGGACGGGACTGACCAGCAGGACCCGCGGCACGAGCGGCTTGCCGGGTGGATCCGGATGCTGCTTCGGTTTCCGGAACCACCTGGTCGAAACGGGTGTGCTGTGATGCCCGGTGCGGCTCGTGCCGCACCGTCCGCTCACGCACCGCAACGCAGAAGAGCCCGGCTGAACAGCGGTTTCCGTGCGAAGACCGACCGCCGCCGCACAGGGTCCGATCACCTGCTGCCGGTGGGCGCGTCCCGTGATCGGGCGGCAGAATGGATCCGTCCCGGCCACTGGATGGCGCGAGGAGCTGACATGGAGATCAAGCCTCAGGCGGTCGTCCTCCCCAAGGAGACGGATCATCTCGAACAGGGGAAGTACGGGCCCGTTTTCCCCAGGACGCCAGCGTGCTACGGGTTCACCATCGTCGCGCCCGTCAAGCCCGGTCACGCCGATGCGATGCGGCAGTACGGCTACGCGCTGGCCGAGGCGCTGGAACAGGATCCGTACCTTCTGGCGCCGTTGAAGCTGCACTACCTGCGCTGGGTTCTGTTCGACGATGACACGCGCTTCATGTATCAGGGGATCTTCGACACCGACTTCGACAAGTACACCGAGGACGCCATCGCGCTGTTCTCGAAGGCGGGTGTGAGTACGGCGTTCGAGCATCTGGAGGGGTTCCCGGAGGACTGGCGGACCAATCCGGAGGCGTTCGTCAGGTTCGTCCGTGAGCATCACTGTCCGAGCTTCATCGAGTACGGGGAGTATCCGTACGTGACGGCGGACGAGATCAAGAAGGCGTTGCGGATCAAGAGCGCTCTGTCGGAGATGCTCGACCAGATGCAGTGAGGCTGGGAGCTGGGCGATGAGCGAGACCAGAACAGCGCGGGTCTACAACCAGCGGCACGTTCCGAGGAAGTACACGCCGACCGGGCGGCGTGTGAGTGTCTACGTGTCGTGGAGCTATCCGGCCGAGGCGGGCCGGAACGCAGCCGAGCTGGACAACCGGTTCTCCACACTGACGGAGGTGCGCCGGGTGGCGTGGCCTGCGTACGAGGACCCGAAGTGGTCGGACCCTTATCGGTTCCAGCAGGGCATCGCGGGGTCGCTGGAGCTGTTCTTCTGGGCCTGGGTGTCGTTCCAGGACTTCGTCGAGGAGGTGACGGGGCATCCCGTCCCGGTCTACCAGCGCATCGACCAGGCCGGATTCCATACCCCGCTGGATGAGCGGGTGCTCGACGACACGGACGTGCTGTTCGTCTTCGGACTGGACCACATGATCACCGGGCAGGAAGCCGAGCCGGGGGAGATCGAGGCGCTGAGGGCCTTCCTCGCCCGGGAGGACGCCCGCCTGGTCCTGGGTCCCCACCACGACGTCGGCGCGTCGGACGATCTGTCCGTACGGGAGGTGGAGTACCGCCACCACGGCGATCCCCTGGTGCCGCGCCAGCAGCGGTTCGCCACCTACGTCCGGGATCTGATGAAGGGTTTGGGCGTGCCGGTCATCAACCGGTACGGGCTGCGTCCCGCCACCGGTGAGGGCAACCGGATCGCTCCTTTGTCGACCCTCAGGGATCTGGACGAGAAGGGGTGGCTGAACGGGGTCACGAACTTCAACTTCCACATGCACCTGCCGCACTACGCGGTAACGACCGATGAGCCGAAGGCCGTCCATGTGCTGGCCCGGCAGCCGATCGACACTTCCCGGCCCCATCCGTTCACCGACGAGGGGAACACCGAGTTCAACATGTTCCTGTGGATGCCCCCCGGCGGCGACCGCGCGGCCGATGTGCTGCTGGCCGACTCCACGATCTTCAGCACGCTCTTCGGCGCCGACGACAGCCTGCGGAACTTCTGGCGCAACCTCGTCTCATAGCGATGCCGCAGGGAGGCCGACGTGAGCGCACCCACCCACGTCACACTCGAACTCGACGACATCCAGCGCGGGGTCCTCAGCCCACGCCCCACCCCGTACGCGGCGACGTACCTCGTCTTCCGCATCGACGACCGCACCCAGGGCCGGGAGCTGATGCGGCGGGCGAGCGCGGCGGCGACCTCAGCCGCCGACACCTCCAGCCCCCTGGGGGACACCTGGGTCAGTGTCGCCGTCACCTACGGGGGCCTGGAGGCCCTGGGAGTGCCGCGCTCCTCGCTGGAGTCGTTCGCCTGGGAGTTCCGGCAGGGCATGGCAGCCCGCGCCCCAGCACTGCGTGACGAGGGCGCCAGCAGCCCGCAGCACTGGGAAGCACCCCTCGGTACGCGCGACGTCCATGTGGTGATCACAGCGATCGCACCCGACCCCCCTCGCCTGGAGGAGGCCATCGACCGCGCCCGCCCCGCCTACGAGCGCCTGCCCGGCGTGACGGCCATCTGGAGGCAGGACTGCTACGCGCTGCCCACCGAGAAGGAACACTTCGGCTACCTCGACGGCGTCAGCCATCCGGCCATCGAAGGCAGCGGCATCCCAGGGTCCAATGAGTTGGAAGCGCCTTTGAAGAGCGGAGAGTTCGTCCTCGGCTACCCGGATGAGATCGGCGGCGTCCAGACGCCTCAGCCGGCCGTGCTCGGGCGCAACGGCAGTTATGCGGTCTTCCGCAAGCTCCACCAGGACGTCGCCGCGTTCAGGCGGTATCTGAGGGACCACTCCGCCAGCCCCGAGGACGAGGAGTTGATCGCGGCAAAGATCATGGGGCGCTGGCGCAGTGGGGCCCCGCTGGCGCTCGCCCCGCAGCACGACGATCCCGCGCTCGGTTTCGACCCCCATCGCCGCAACACCTTCCTGTACGAGCAGGACGACCCGATGGGATTCACCACGCCTGGCGGATGCCACATCCGCCGGGCCAACCCGCGCGACGCCTCGGTGGCCGGGGACGTACGGCTGCACCGCATGCTCCGGCGCGGCGCCGTCTACGGACCGCCACTACCGGAAGGCGTGCTGGAGGACGACGGAGCGGACCGCGGTCTGATGTTCGCGTTCATCGGCGCCCACCTGGGCCGGCAGTTCGAGTTCGTCCAGTCGGAGTGGATGAACGACGGCGTCTTCTTCGGAGCCGGCAACACGAAGGACCCCGTCGTCGGCGCCGCCGACGGGCAGACCGGCTACACCATCCCCCGACGACCGGTGCGGCGCCGCCTGGCCCCGCTGCCCCGTTTCGTCGTCACCCGTGGAGGCGAGTACTGCTTCCTGCCGAGCCTGAGCGCCCTGCGCTGGCTCGCAGACCTCCACGACTGACAGGGCGGACAAGCGCCATGGGCACCCTGCATCTCGTCCTCAACGCCGTCACCGTCATCTTCATCGCGGCCACCATGTTCGCCGCCGGCCTGCGCGCCACCGTCTCAGCACTGCGCGGCGTCTTCGCAGACGTCCCCCTGCTGTCGCTGGCGCTGATCGCCAACATGGTGCTCATCCCGCTGCTCGGCTGGGGCATCGGCGCACTGTTCGGTGTCCCCTCGGCCGCCTTCATCGCCCTCGTCCTGATCGCCTCCTCCCCCGGCGGCCCCTTCGGGGCGAAACTGGCGGCCGTCCAGCAGGGCGACATCGTCGCGGGCGCGGCAATGCAGGTACTACTCGCCTCCCTCGGCAGCCTCACCTTCGCCCCCACCGCCAACGCCATCCTCGCCGCCGCCGACATCGGCACCAAGGTCTCCCTCGACGTCGGCGCGCTGGTGCGAACGGTGGCGCTCCTGCAACTCGTCCCCTTCGCCATCGGCCTGCTCCTGCGCCGCTACGCCGAACCCACCGCACGGGCATGGCACCCCACGGCAGCCGCCGTCTCCAACATCACGTTCCTGATCGTGTTGACAGGCATGCTGCTCGGCAACTGGCACGACGTCGCCGACCTCTTCGGCTCACTCGCCCTGCTCGCGGGCTTCCTGCTTGCCGTCTTCGCCTTTGCCGTGGGAACCCTGCTGGCCACCGGCCCGATGGCACGCCGCACCACCATGGGAGGCGTCGCCTCGGTGCGCAACGCCGGCCCCGCCCTGGCCGCCATCGGCCTCGCCTTCGCCGACCAGCCCGCCGTTTTGGGCGCACTCGCCGCGATCCTCCTCAGCGGCCTCGCGGCAGCCCTCCCGATCGCCACGCTGCTCAGCAGGCGCAGGAGTGCTTCGGAGACGCCGCAGGAACTCGCTGACCAGGCGGCTAGGTCGGGCTTGCCGGGTACCGGGACCGACGGCCGCGCGGTGGCAGGGGGTACGGGGGTGGAATAGGTGGTCTTCACCAAGGAGGACGGCTCTTGGCTCCACCCCGAGACGGTGTCGGGGACCTTTCGCCGCATTCTCGCCATGACCGACCTGCCGCCCGTCATCCTGCGCGACCTGCGCCATGTGGCTGCGACGCTCACGCACGGAGGCGGCGGCGACATCCACACGGTGAAAGAGACGCTCCGGCACTCCACCATCACGCTGACCTCGGACACGTACACGAGCCTGCTCCCCGAGCTGGACCGTGAGATCGCCGAGAAGGCAGCGAAGCTGATCCCCCGGTCCCGTCCGGCGCATGCCGAACCGTCCGCCCCGGCCCCAGCGGGTCCGCGACCCACGGGCGCGTCCGCTCACGCAAGACCCCGAAAACGAGGCAGCGCCCGAGCCGACCGAAGCCGACCCGAGCGCTGCGTAGCAGGTCAGAGGGGGTGAACCCTCCCCCGCATCCGTAGGCCCTGTGGGACTCGAACCCACAACCAATGGATTAAAAGTCCACTGCTCTGCCAATTGAGCTAAGGGCCCAGGCGATGTTGCCTGTCCGAGCATAGCCGGACGCGGCCGAGTCTCCGATCGGGTATCGGCGACCCGGCCGCGTCGGGACGGGGGCGGGGCCCCGGATGGTCACTTTTCGACCAGGTTCGGGGCCGGGGCCCGCTCCTCGGTGAGGAACCAGTTGCGGGCCGAGGCCAGCCACCAGGCCGCGGCGAAGCCGAGGACGACCAGCACGGCGACGGGCGCGTAGTTGAAGGTCTTCCAGGTGACCGGGGAGACCTGCGGCAGCATGAAGAGGAGCGTGATCGCCAGCACCCAGAGGACCGAGACGACGCCTACCGGCCCCGACCAGCGGCCCAGGTGCCACGGCCCGCGTTCGAAGGCGGCGCCCCTGCGGACCCGCAGGAAGGTCGGGATGACGTACGCGATGTAGAGGCCGATGACCGCGATCGAGGTCACCGCGGCATAGGCCGTCGAGTTGATCAGGTAGGGCAGACCGAGGACCAGAGCGCCCAGCGCGGCGAGCCAGACCGCCGCCACGGGGGTCCGGGTGCGCGGGCTGACGGTGTGCCAGACACGGGAGAAGGGCAGCGCGCCGTCACGGGAAAAGGCGTAGATCATACGGCTGTTGGCGGTCACGGAGGCCATGCCGCAGAAGAGCTGCGCGCCGATCACCACCAGCAGCAGGAGCTTGCCCGTCGTCGCTCCCAGCGCGTCCAGGAGGATCTGGGCGGGGGGCGCGCCCGTCGGCGAAGCCAGTTCCTTGTCGTACGACTGGATCGCGAACGTGAAGCCCAGAAGGAGGACGAAGCCCGCGATCCAGGACGTCCAGATCGAGCGGACGATGCCCTTCGGGCCCGCCGTGGACGCGTCGTGGGTCTCCTCGGTCATGTGCGCGGAGGCGTCGTAGCCGGTGAAGGTGTACTGCGCCATCAGGAGACCGAGCAGGACGACGTACGGTCCGCTGCCCCAGCCCGTGTCGTTGACGAACTTCGTGAACACGAAGGACGCCGAACGGTGGTGGTCGGGGACGAAGGCGAGCGCGCCGACGATCACCGCGACACCGAGGACGTGCCACCAGACGCTCACACCGTTGAGGAACGCGACGATGCGCACACCGAAGGTGTTCAGCAGGCCGTGGAGCAGGAGGATCGCCGCGAACAGCAGCACCGTGCGGTCCGGTGTCACCTCGAAGCCGAACTGGAGGTTCAGCCAGGCGCCGAGGAAGGAGGCCGCGCCGAAGTCGATGCCGGCGGTCACCGCGACCTGGCCCAGCACGTTGAACCAGCCGGTGAACCAGGCCCAGGCCGCCGCCGAGCGGGGCGGTGCCAGGCGGTGCGCCCAGAAGTACAGGCCCGCCGAGGTGGGGTACGCCGAGCAGATCTCGGCCATCGACAGGCCGACGAACAACGTCATCAGGCCCACCGCCACCCAGCCCCAGGTGATGACCGCGGGGCCGCCGGTGGTCATGCCGAAGAGGTAGAGGGTCAGGCAGCCGGACAGGACCGAGATGATCGTGAAGGAGACGGCGTAGTTGGAGAACGCCGACATCCGGCGGGCGAGGACCTGGGTGTAACCGAGCTGGGCCAGCCGCTCCTCGTCCGACAGCCCATTCACTCTCTCGTCTTCTGTCATGCCCCCAGCAATTCCCTCGATGGGGGCGTGACATGCGTCACGTGGCCACGGAAAAGGGCCCGTACGACCGGAGTCGTACGGGCCCTCGTCGGGTCACACGGTCACACGGCGTCAGCCGTTGCGCTTCCAGCGGGGCTTGTCGTCGCGGCGGCCGAAGGAGCCGTTGCCACGGTGGTCGTCACGGCGGCCGTTGGGGCGCTCGTGGCCGCCCGAGCGGAAGCCGGGGCGGTCGTCGCGGCGGTCGCGGTTGAACGGGCGGTCGCTGCCCCGGTGCCCGCCGCGCTCGTCGCGGCGGAAGCCGCCACGGTCGTCACGGCGCTCGAACGAGCGGCCACCGCGGTCACGGTCGAAGTTCCGGTCGCGGTCGAACGGACGACGGTCGTCACGGCGGTCGTCGCGACGGTCGTCCCGGCGCTCGAAGCCACGGCCACCGCGGTCACCGCGGTCACCACGGTCGTCACGGCGCTCGAACGAGCGGCCACCGCGGTCACGGTCGAAGTTCCGGTCACGGTCGAACGGACGACGGTCGTCACGGCGGTCGTCGCGACGGTCGTCCCGGCGCTCGAAGCCACGGCCACCGCGGTCACCACGGTCGTCACGGCGCTCGAAACCGCGCTCGCGGTCGGACGGGCGGCGCTCCTCGCGGCGCTCGAAGCCACGGCCACCGCGGTCACCACGGTCGTCCCGGCGGTCGAAACCGCGCTCGCCCCGCTCGCCACGGTCACGGTCGAAGCCACGCCGCTCCCGGCGCTCGTACGGTGCCGGAGCCGCCGGACGCTCCTCGCGCCCGGTCTCCCGCTCCACCGGCTCCTCGGCCGCGACCGCGAGCTCCTGCGCCGCCGTCGCCTGGGCCTCGGCGACCGCCGTCTCCGGGTCCTCGCCACGCTCGCGGGCGACCCGGGCGACCAGCCGGTCGGCCTCCTCGCGCAGTTCGGACGCGCGGCGCTGGGCGCGCTCCAGCTGCTTGGTGAGCTGGGCGACCTCGCGCTCGGCCTGCTGTGCGGCGTTGGCGGCGGACTCGGACTGGACCTCGGTCATGGAGCGGGCGCCGGTGATCTCGGCGACCTCCGGGTCGAAGGCGCCGGCGCCCTGGATGATGTGGCGGGCCGCGTCGACGCCGGCGTCCTCCATCAGACGGAAGATCTGGCGCCGCTGGTGCGGCAGGGAGAGGGAGACCACCGTGCCGGTACGTCCGGCGCGGGCCGTGCGGCCGGCGCGGTGCAGGTAGTCCTTGTGGTCACCGGCCGGGTCCACGTTCAGGACCAGGTCGATGCCGTCGACGTGGATGCCGCGGGCGGCGACGTCGGTGGCGACCAGGACGTTGACGTAGCCGTCCTTGAAGTCGGCCAGGGTGCGGGTGCGGGCGCCCTGGGTCATGCCGCCGTGCAGCGCGTCGGCCTTCACACCGGCCTCGCGCAGCTGCTCGGCGACGCGGTCGGCGCCCAGCTGGGTGCGGACGAAGATGATCGTGCGGCCCTTGCGGGAGGCGATCGCGGCGGTGACCGGCGCCTTGTCCTTGGGCTTCACGATGAGGATGTGGTGCGACATGGTCGTCACCGCGCCCTGGGCCGCGTCCACCTCGTGGGAGACGGGCTTGTTCAGGTAGCGGTCGACGAGGGTCTGGATCTCGTTCTCCATCGTGGCGGAGAACAGCATGCGCTGGCCGCCGGCCGGGACCTGGTCGAGCAGCTCGGTGACCTCGGGCAGGAAGCCCAGGTCGGACATCTGGTCGGCCTCGTCCAGGACGGCGATCTGGACGTCCTCGAGCGAGCAGGCGCCGCGGTTGATGATGTCGCGCAGCCGGCCCGGGGTGGCGACGAGGATGTCGACGCCGCGCTCCAGGGCGTAGATCTGGTTGCCCATGGACGTGCCGCCGCAGACGACCTTCATCTTCAGGCCGACGACGTCGCCGTACGGCTGGAGGGCGTCGGCGACCTGCATGGCCAGCTCACGGGTGGGGGTGAGGATGACCGCACGGGGCCGCTTCCTCTCGGTGCGGCCGCCGGCCAGCTGGGCCAGGGTGGGCAGACCGAAGGAGAGGGTCTTGCCGGAGCCGGTGCGGCCGCGGCCGAGGATGTCCTTGCCGGCCAGGGCGTCCGGGATGGTCGCGGCCTGGATCGGGAAGGGGGTCGTCACGCCGTTCTGTGCGAGCTTGCGCACCACGCCCTCGGGCAGGCCGAGGTCGGCGAAGGTCATCTGGGGGGTGGTGTCAGCGGCCTCGGGGGCCTCGGTGACCTCGGTCGTCGCGTCGGCGAGTTCCTTGTCGAGCTCGGCGAGCTCGTTCTCGGACACGACGAACTGATCAGTACTGGACACGGACATGCGAATGCGAAACCTTCCGGAGTCTCTTCGGCACGCGCCCGTCAACTCCGTGATTCGCTCACGACCGCCTCGATGCGGTCCGCCACGGCAAAGGAGAGTACGCGCCACACGGCGCGCTCTGTGGTGGCGCCGGGCAAATGGGATCAAACGATCTGCCACCATACGCACTCACCACCCCCGAAAGCAAACCTGCCGCATTTCCGCAGGTCAGGAGACCTCTCCATTCCTGGTGCCGCCGCCCGCCCCCCACGACGGCGTGCGGGGCGGCGACGGGATGCGGCACTGCCGTGCTCACCGCACGGCCCTCAGACCGGTGAACGGGCGCGACTCCCTTCGCCCCTTCCGAGATCACTCCGCGGCGCCCGCCCCGGGCGCCGGCGCCGGCTCGCGCTGCACCAGCTGCGGTCCCGTCTGCTCGTGCGCCGAGGAGGACGGCTCGGCGGACGGGGGCTCGGAGGTCGCGGGCGCCGGGGTGGTGGGCGGAGGCTCGGGCGGGGCGGAGGTGGCCGGCGGCGGCGTCGGGACCTCGGTGGGCGCCGGATCCCCCGGCCTGGCGGTCCCGCCGGGTTTCGCCGGGGCCGCGGGCGCGCTCTTCCCGCCGGACGGGCCGGCCGAGGGGGACGCCGACTCCTCTCCCGGCTTCGCCTTGCCGCCGCGCCGGTGTCTGGCATCACCCGCCGCGCCGTCGTGGCCGCCGAAGCCGCCGACACCGTCCACCGGGCCGCCGTCGCGTGCCGTGCCGCCGTGCTGCCCCGCCGAGTGCGAGGGTCTGGCCCGGCCCGCGTCGTCACCCACGTTCACACAGCCGGCGGCAACGGCGAGGGCCAGCACCGTGACGGTGAGCCGGACGGGTACGGGCAAGGGGCGCACGGCGGCCACCTCCGGAGGCAAGGAAAGGAGTCAACTTCCCCAACTCCCGCCACCCGCAGGAGGACACGCGTCCGGCACAGTCTGGTTCGTCCACCGGACGGTCACGGAGCCGCGGGCCCGGACGACCTCCCCGCCATGCTCCGCAGCCCGCAGAACGGCGGCGCAGGTCCGTGGGACGGGCGGGCCCCGCGACCTCCCGACCGACGAAGTCCTCCCCGACAATGGTCATGTGCTGGAGATGACACGCGACAGGTTCGAAGAACTGGTGAGTGAGGCCCTGGACCGGATCCCGCCGGAACTGACGCGGGTCATGGACAACGTGGCCGTGTTCGTGGAGGACGAACCTCCCGGCGACGACCCGGAGCTGCTGGGGCTGTACGAGGGGACCCCGCTCACGGAGCGCGGCGAGTGGTACGCCGGAGTCCTCCCGGACCGCATCACGATCTACATGGGCCCGATCCTGCGCTCCTGCGAGACGGCGCAGGACGTGGTCCAGGAAGTGGCCGTGACGGTCGTCCACGAGGTGGCGCACCACTTCGGGATCGAGGACGCACGGCTCCACCAACTGGGCTGGGGCTGACTTCACCGCAATCTCCGGTACGAGGGCCGCTGCGACAGCGGTGCGGCACCGCATATCCGCGCCGGTACGTGGGCATACGGCACCAATGGTCCGCGTCCCTGCCGCAGCCCTCCGCTCGATGACGAACCGCATACGGCCAGCCCGCCGCGACACCCGCCGGCTCCCCGTCCTCGAACTCGCCACCCGCCCCCGCCCCTGGCTCCGCGCCCTCGGACTGACGGCCGTCGTCCTCGCCGGCGCCTGGCTGGGCCTGCTGATCGTGGGGAACGTACGGGCGCCGGTCGGCCCGGTGAACACGACGATGGCGCTGCGTCCGTCACTCACCGGCGGCACCAAGATCAACATCTCTCCGCTGGGCGCGCTCACCCTCGACAGCCATGTGGCACCCGTCCGCCTGGACGTGAACGTGGACCAGCTCGACCCCCTCCGCTCCCAGGCCCTGGTCGACCACCCCGAGCGGATCTCCGGCCTCCAGGACGAGGTCGCCAGGGACGTCGAGCACGGCACGCTGGACCTGGCCGTGCGCTCCTGTGCCGCCGTGCTCGCCGGAGCCACGGCCCTCGGTCTCGCCGTCTACCGCAGCCCGCGCCGGGCCCTGGCCGCCGGCGGCCTCGCACTGACCCTGCTCGCCGCGTCCGGGGCGAGCGCGTACGCCACCTGGAATCCGAAGTCGGTCCTGGAACCGAAGTTCTCCGGGCTGCTCACCTCGGCACCGGCGGTGGTGGGCAACGCACGCAGCATCGTCACCGACTTCGACGTCTACCAGAAGGAGCTCGCCCGCCTGGTGACGAACGTGACGAAGCTGTACGACGTCACGTCCACGCTCCCGGCCTACCAGCCGGACCCCTCGACCATCCGGGTGCTGCACGTGTCGGACATCCACCTGAACCCGGCGAGCTGGAAGATCATCGCCTCGCTGGTGGAGCAGTACAAGGTGAACGTGATCGTCGACTCCGGCGACACGATGGACCACGGCATTGCGGCGGAGAACGGCTTCCTGGACCCGATCCAGGACCTCGGGGTGCCGTACGTCTGGGTGCGCGGCAACCACGACTCCCGGACCACCCAGCGCTATCTGGAGCGGATGAAGAACGTGCACGTCCTGGACGACGGACGGGCACAGACGGTCGCGGGCCTGCGGTTCGCGGGCATCGGCGACCCTCAGTTCACCCCCGACCGCTCGGTGGCGGCGGGCGGAGACGCGGCCGAGCAGCTGGCGGGCGACCGGCTGGCCAGCGCGCTGCGCGACCAGCGGGCGGCCGGCACACCGGTCGACGTGGCGATCGCCCATGAGCCGTCGGCGGCCCGGGAGACGGACGGCGGGGTGCCGCTGGTGCTCTGCGGCCATCTGCACCACGAGGGGGACGAGATGCTGCCCTACGGCACCCGGCTGCGCATGGAGGGCTCCACGGGCGGAAGCGGGCTGCGGGCGGTGGAACGCTCGTACCCCGCCCCCATCGAGGCCTCGATCCTCTACTTCGACCGCGACAGCCGCCGCCTCCAGGCCTGGGACGCGATCAAACTGGGCGGGCTGGGCGAGACGACTGCCGAGGTCAGCCGTCATCTGGCCGACGAGAACAGGCCGAAGGGCGCACCCTCGACAGGCACCCCCTCGCCCTCCTCCACCAGGTCGTCCGCCCCGCCGCCGTAAACCGTTTTGGCGATACTCCCCGCCATCCCATATGCTTCTCACGTCCCCGACGCGCTGAGAAGCGCCCAGGCGGGCCGATAGCCCTCATCGTCTAGCGGCCTAGGACGCCGCCCTTTCAAGGCGGTAGCACGGGTTCGAATCCCGTTGGGGGCACGCAATACCGTGTGCGACACTGTTGCACACACGCTTGGTCCTGTGGAGCAGTTTGGAGTGCTCGCCACCCTGTCAAGGTGGAGGCCGCGGGTTCAAATCCCGTCAGGACCGCTGGTGTTTCACGTGAAACACCGTGGCTGGGTAGCTCAGTTGGTACGAGCGTCCGCCTGAAAAGCGGAAGGTCGCCGGTTCGACCCCGGCCCCAGCCACAGCCAGAAGGCCCCGTTCGACGAACGGGGCCTTCGTCGTACGAGGCTGGTCGTGCTGGTCTGATGGAGGGATCCGTGGCAGACGACTTCCGGGGTTTCGACATCGCACGGCGTGGTTACGACCGCGCCCAGGTGGACGCCTATCTGACCCGGCCGGCCTCCGGTACGGCACCCGAGGCACCGCCTCCCTTCGACATCGTCCGGCGCGGGTACGACCGGGCGCAGGTGGACGCGCACATCGCACAGCTGCTGCACGAGGGGACGGGGAGATGAACCGGGACCAGACCGTCGCCGTGACGGCGGAGACCCAGCTGGAGAAGGTCCGGGCGCGGTACGGGCTGCTCGCGGTCGTCGTGAGCAATCTCGCGATCGCCGCGGTCGCGATCGTCGGGGTGTGGCTGCTCAACGGGGACAAGTCCGTGATCGTCGGCGTCCTGACCGCCGCGTTCACCGCGGTCAGCAGCATGACCACCGCCTACCTGGGCATCAAGGCCGTCTCCAACACCGCGCGTTCCCTCGCCCTCTCAGGCGGCGGCCGGCCCCGGCAGCACAGCGCACCGGCAGCCCCGCCGGACTCGGCCGACCCGGCGGCCCCCGGTGCTCCGGTGGCCCCGAAGGCACCCACAACACCCACGGCGCCCGTACCCACCCAGCACACCACTCCCCCCGCCTAGCTGGTGCTGCGACCGGAAAGGTTCACCGGCTCGCGACGCCCGGCACGGCACCTCGCCGCGTTGTCGCATCACCCGAGTACATCCCGTACGCGGGCGACGCTCCGCCTTGCGATGCTCCCCCACTGCCTGAAGGGCGTGGGAGGTGCCCCCAGCACCGGACGCCGCGAGCCTTCCGGCAAACCTTTCCGGTCACAGCACTAGCCCGGCTCGACCGGGCGGCCGCCCGGATGCCGGTCCCGCCAGATCGCGAAGACCGCGCAGGACAGCACCGCCCAGCCCGCGAGCACCAGGAACGGCAAGGCGTGCTGGTGGCCGCGGAAGTACACCGCGGTGTGCTGTGCGTTCACCGAGGCGCCGGGCGGCAGCCAGCGGCCGATGGTGCCGAGCGGGGAGGGCAGGAGCGGCCAGGAGACGGCGCCGCCGGACGAGGGGTTGCCCAGCAGCACCAGGAGACCCCAGGTCGGCAGCATGGCCCATCGCCCGAACAGGGTGTTGAACATCGTGAACACCACGCCCGTGGTGAACATCGTCAGCGCGAGGATCAGCCACGACTCCGTGAACGGCAGCTTCAGCGCCCCCAGCCACCAGTCCACCACCGCGGCGATCGTGAACCCGCCGAGCAGGGCGTAACAGGCGGTGACGGCGATGCGCTCCAGGGGGTTCAGGGCCCGCGCGTGCACGCTGAGCTGGATGGATCCGACCATGCCGACGATCACGGCGGCCAAGGAGATGTAGAAGATCGCCAGGCCCCGCGGGTCGCCCTTCTGCAACGGCTTGAGGTCATGGACCGTCACGGGCGTGCCGCTGACCGTGCCCACCTTCACCGCCGCCTCCGCGAGCACCTGGGCGACCGTGGACCCGGACGCCCCCGACACGTCCAGCGCGATCGCACGGCCGCCGGCGGGCGCCTCGATCACCCCGAACACCTCCTGCTGGTCCACCGCCTGCACCGCCGCCTCCCGGCTGCCGTAGGGGTGCAGTTTCAGCGAGGCGTCCAGGGCCTGGTCCATCCCCCCGATGAACCGCCGGGCCGTCGGCCGGTCGTAGGCGCCGGTCACCGCGATCGGGATGTTGTGGGGGGTCGGGTTGGCCATGGCGTACGTGTAGGAGCCGGCGAAGAGGCCCGCTGCGGCGGCGATGAGCAGGAGGAGGACCGTCGCGGGCAGGAAGGGGGACTGTTTGAAGGCCGTCCAGCGCGAATCGGACATACCGGCTACTTTGGCAGCTCGGCCGACCACCGGCGCCCCGAGTCAAATCGCTCGCGTGTTTTTCCGACGGGGTGAGATCCTGGACGGCGTATGTCTACGCACCCCGCCCCCGCTCTCGGCGCCCTCGCTCCCCGACTGACCGAACTGTCGCTGCGCGACGCGCAGCGGCTCGGCCGCCGGCTCGAGGGCGCGCGCAAGATCCGTAAGCCGGAAGCCCGCGCCGCCGTCCTCGCCGAGATCGAGGCGGAGGTCGGCAAGGGCGAGGCCCGGATGGCCGAGCGGCGCTCCCGTGTGCCCGCGATCGGCTATCCGGAGCAGCTGCCGGTCAGCCAGAGGAAGGACGCGATCGCGGCGGCCATCCGCGATCATCAGGTCGTCATCGTCGCCGGTGAGACCGGTTCCGGGAAGACCACGCAGATCCCGAAGATCTGTCTGGAACTGGGCCGCGGCGTGCGCGGCATGATCGGACACACCCAGCCCCGCCGGATCGCCGCCCGCACCGTCGCAGAGCGGGTCGCGGACGAGCTGCGGACCCCGCTCGGCGAGGCCGTCGGCTGGAAGGTGCGGTTCACCGACCAGGTGAACCCGGACGCCACGTTCATCAAGCTGATGACGGACGGCATCCTGCTCGCCGAGATCCAGACCGACCGCGAGCTGCGCGCCTACGACACGATCATCATCGACGAGGCACACGAGCGGTCCCTCAACATCGACTTCCTGCTCGGCTATCTGGCGCAGCTGCTGCCGAAGCGGCCGGACCTCAAGGTCGTCATCACCTCCGCGACCATCGACCCCGAGCGCTTCTCCCGGCACTTCGGCGACGCCCCGATCATCGAGGTCAGCGGGCGTACGTACCCGGTGGAGGTGCGCTACCGGCCGCTTCTGGAGGAGGACTCCGAGGACGCCGACCGGGACCAGATCACCGCCATCACCGACGCCGTCGAGGAGCTGATGGCGGAGGGGAAGGGAGACATCCTCGTCTTCCTCTCCGGCGAGCGGGAGATCCGGGACACGGCGGACGCGCTGGAGAAGAAGAAGTACAGGTACACCGAGGTCCTCCCCCTGTACGCGCGGCTCTCCCACGCCGAGCAGCACCGGGTCTTCCAGCCGCACACCGGGCGCAGGATCGTGCTGGCCACGAACGTCGCGGAGACCTCCCTCACCGTCCCCGGCATCAAGTACGTCATCGACCCCGGCTTCGCCCGCATCAGCCGCTACAGCCACCGCACCAAGGTGCAGCGGCTGCCCATCGAGCCGATCTCGCAGGCGAGCGCCAACCAGCGCAAAGGCCGCTGCGGCCGTACCTCCGACGGCATCTGCATCCGGCTGTACTCCGAGGACGACTTCCTCGCCCGACCGGAGTTCACGGACGCCGAGATCCTGCGGACGAACCTGGCCTCGGTCATCCTCCAGATGACCGCGGCCGGACTCGGCGACATCGAGAAGTTCCCCTTCATCGATCCGCCGGACCACCGCAACATCCGCGACGGCGTCCAGCTGCTGCAGGAACTGGGCGCGCTGGACCCCGCGCAGAAGGACGTCCGCAAGCGGCTCACCGACACCGGACGCAAACTGGCCCAGCTGCCCGTCGACCCGCGCCTGGCCCGCATGGTCCTGGAAGCCGACAGGAACGGCTGTGTCCGCGAGGTCATGGTCATCGCCGCCGCGCTGTCCATCCAGGACCCGCGCGAGCGCCCCGCCGACAAGCAGGCCCAGGCCGACCAGCAGCACGCCCGCTTCAAGGACGAGACCAGCGACTTCCTCGCCTATCTGAACCTGTGGCGGTACGTCCGCGAGCAGCAGAAGGAGCGGGGCTCCAGCTCCTTCCGCCGGATGTGCAAGCAGGAGTACCTGAACTTCCTGCGCATCCGCGAATGGCAGGACATCTACACCCAACTGCGCACGGTCGCCAAGCAGATGGGCATCCACCTCGCCGAGGAGGACGCCCCGGCCGACCGCATCCACACCTCCCTCCTCGCCGGGCTGCTCTCCCACATCGGGATGAAGGACGTCCGAGACGGCAGCAAGAACGAGTACCTGGGCGCCCGCAACGCCAAGTTCGCGATCTTCCCGGGCTCGGCCCTGTTCAAGAAGCAGCCGAAGTTCGTGATGTCGGCCGAGCTGGTGGAGACCTCCAGGCTCTGGGCGCGGGTCAACGCCAGGATCGAACCGGAGTGGGTCGAACCGCTCGCCGGTCACCTCCTGAAGCGGACGTACAGCGAACCGCACTGGGAGAAGGACCAGGCGGCCGTGATGGCGTTCGAGAAGGTCACGCTGTACGGCGTTCCGATCGTCGCCCAGCGCAAGGTGAACTACGGCCGCATCGACCCGGAGACGAGCCGTGAGCTGTTCATCCGCAACGCGCTGGTCGAGGGCGACTGGCGCACGCACCACAAGTTCTTCGCCGACAACCGCAGGCTCCTCAGCGAGGTCGAGGAGCTGGAGCACCGGGCGCGGCGCCGGGACATCGTGGTCGACGACGACACGCTCTTCGACTTCTACGACCAGCGGGTGCCCGAACACGTCGTGTCCGGCGCGCACTTCGACTCCTGGTGGAAGCGGAAGCGGCACGAGCAGCCCGACTACCTGGACTTCGAGCGGGAGATGCTCATCCGGGAGTCGGCGGAGGCGGTCACCAAGGCCGACTACCCGGACTCCTGGCGGCAGGGCGCGCTCAAGTTCCGGGTGACCTACCAGTTCGAGCCGGGCGCGGACGCCGACGGCGTGACGGTCCACATCCCGCTCCAGGTCCTCAACCAGGTCACGGACGAGGGCTTCGACTGGCAGATCCCGGGGCTGCGCGAGGAGGTCGTCACGGAGCTGATCCGGTCCCTCCCCAAGCCGGTCCGCCGCAACTACGTGCCCGCGCCGAACTACGCCAGGGCCTTCCTGGAGAAGGCGGTGCCCCTCCAGGAGCCGCTGACCGTGACGATGGCCCGCGAGCTGAAGCGGATGGTCGGCGTGCCCTTCGAGGCGGACGACTTCGACTGGTCCAAGATCCCCGACCACTTGAAGATCACGTTCCGGATCGTCGACGAGCGGCGCCGGAAGCTGGCCGAGGACAAGGACCTGGAGGCGCTCAAGCTCAAGCTGAAGCCGAAGGCGCGGCAGGCTCTGTCCCAGGCGGCGGCAGCGACCGCCTCGCGGGAGGGCGGCCCCTCCCTGGAACGCAAGGGCCTGACCGACTGGACCATCGGCACGCTCAGCCGCGTCTTCGAGACCCGTCGCGCCGGCCAGCCGGTCAAGGCGTACCCGGCACTGGTGGACGACGGCGACACGGTCTCGGTCCGCCTCTTCGACACCGAGGCCGAGCAGGCGGAGGCCATGTGGAAGGGCACCCGGCGCCTGATCCTGCGGAACATCCCGGTGAACCCCGCGAAGTTCGCGTCCGACAAGCTCACCAACCAGCAGAAGCTCGCCCTGTCCGCCAACCCGCACGGCTCGGTCCAGGCCCTGTTCGACGACTGCGCGACGGCGGCGGCGGACAAGCTGATCGCGGACTTCGGCGGGCCCGTGTGGGACGAGGAGTCGTACCGGAAGCTGTACGACAAGGTGCGCGCGGAGATCGTCGACACGACGGTCCGCACGGTCGCCCAGGTGCAGCAGGTCCTGGCGGCCTGGCAGGCCTGTGAGCGCCGTCTGAAGGCCGTGAACAGCCCGGTGCTGCTCGCGAACCTGACGGACGTCCGCAAGCAGCTGGACGCCCTCGTGAAGCCGGGCTTCGTCACCTGGGCGGGCATACGGCGCCTGCCCGACCTGATGCGCTATCTCGTGGCCGCCGACCGGCGCCTGCAGCAGATGCCGACGAACGTCCAGCGGGACACCACGCGCATGGAGAAGGTCCACGAGATGCAGGACGAGTACGCCTGGCTCCTGGAGCAGCTCCCCAAGGGCCGGCCGGTGCCGTCCTCGGTCCTGGACGTCCGCTGGATGATCGAGGAGCTCAGGGTCAGCTATTTCGCCCACGCGCTGGGCACGGCGTACCCGGTCTCCGACAAGCGGATCGTGAAGGCGATCGACGCCATCGTGTCGTAGTCACTCGAACACAGCGGGTGAGTTCGACCAGGCGGCCCCACCTCCTGTACAGTCTCTTCTCGCAGCGCAGTGCACCGAGCAAGGCGCCGCGAAACCTGGTCCTGTGGAGCAGTTTGGAGTGCTCGCCACCCTGTCAAGGTGGAGGCCGCGGGTTCAAATCCCGTCAGGACCGCATCAGGAGTGAGGCCCGCCCCCCGTAAGGGGAGCGGGCCTCATCGCTTTGGGCCCGCTTCCGGCGTCGGAGGCGGGCCCTTCGGTGTACGGGCGGTGCGTGGCGTCGGCACCGGAGGAGCGCCGCCCAACCGGCCGAGCCGCTCGCGCCCTTGACGACGTCACATTCCGCCGGTACCCAGGGACCAGGGCCCGTTCCCCTGTGCGGTCCGCGGAGGTGGCGTATGGCGGCATCGGCCAGGCACGAGACGCGGGCGCTGCTGAGGGCCCATCTGGCGGCCGCATCGTCCTACCGGCATCTCACCCGCCACTGCCCCGTCTGCCATCGCCTGCTGCGGCTGGCGATGGACGCGCCCTCCCGGGTCCCGGAAGCGAGCGACGGACAAGCCGAGGACGAAAGTCCCCGCAGCGCGTGACCCCTGCCGGCCCCAACGGCCCTGCCCGCGCGGGACGCTGGAACGGGCCGCTCCACTAGCGCAAGCGTACGGTCGGCAACAACTGCCCGAGCGTGTGATGGGAGTCACCGCATGAGTTTTTGAAAGGGCGGTACTTACCCTCGTCCTACAACGGGTCAATTTAATATGTGCAATTGCACCTGCCACCGAGGGCGCGCGCAAGGGTTCCGACACCGCTGCCCAGACTCCGACAAGGCCGCCCACAAGGGCCCGCCCCCACCCCGGCCGGCGCACAAAAAAGATCGCGCTGGACCCGGCGGAGTCCAGCGCGATCTACGACGCACCCTGTGTCGCTGCCTACAACGTTCTCTTCGGCTCGGGCGTGGGGCCTGTTGGGGCAGGTCCCGCGTCGCTTGGAGCTAGGGGTTCGGGCGCCGCGGCCGGTTGGGGGACCTGCCGGTTTGCCCGTTTATGCAGTTGTTCAGGCCTCGCTGCGCTGCTGCGGGATGCCCGCGAGCAGAGCGCGGACCTCGGCCTCGCGGTAGCGGCGGTGCCCGCCGAGCGTACGGATCGAAGTGAGCTTGCCGGCCTTCGCCCACCGCGTGACCGTCTTGGGGTCGACGCGGAACATCGTGGCGACCTCAGCCGGGGTCAGCAGCGGCTCGGCATCAGGGGTGCGAGCGGTCATGAGCGGCCTCCTCGGGAGAACCGAACCTTCTCGGTTCTTTCCTCTAAATTCTGCACCTTGACCCGCGTTGCCCGAAATGGCGGACGCGAGTCGAGTCGGTTATAGGACGAACGGCTTGTCCTCGGCACTACAACTACACCATCTGTCCAGCCGCGTCGGCCAAACCGATGGAATTGCCCTCCCAGGTGTTCATCAGCGACGGAAGCCGATGGACCATGCCATAGCGGACAGTCACGCCACTGTGACGATCAGTCACAGGGGCGATCAGGAGTCACGAGACCCCCCAAAGCGCGCAATGCCGAGAATCCGCCCACAATGGAGCACAGTTGGACGGACGGAGCCCTCCCCGGGCCCCTTGTCCTATTTTGGCATGAGGGGCGGCACTTAGGGCAAGGCTCTTGTAAGTGCCGTCCGTCACCCTTGAGACAAAAGTCCAGATCGGGACCATCGTCCCGGCACAGGGACAAGTGTCATAGACCGTACGTCGTTCGAGGCCGTTCGAGCCGTGACGTAGGTCACTCGGTCAGGTGCCCCGTCACGTCACTCGGTCGCGTCCCTCAGTTCGCCGAGCGCCGGTCCCGCACCGCACGCCATCGCTCCACCAGCCGCACGTAGGCCTCGCCGGCCGCCGCCCCGTCACCCCGGCGCAGCGCCTCGATGCCCTCGGCCACGTCGGCCGCGGAGTGGTCGCCCTCCAGCTCGCCGGCCGGCAGCACGTGCACCAGACCGCCGTAGTCCAGTTCCACCAGCGAGCGCGGATGGAACTCCTCCAGCCAGCGGCCGACGTCCACCAGACCGTCGATCAGGGGACTTTCGTCGACGGTGTCCCGCAGCGTGCGCAGCCCCCGGGCCACCCGGCGCCGGGCCTGCACCATGGGCGTGCGGTAGCGCAGCAGCGGCGGCACCTCCGCGGTGCCCTTCTCGTAGCGCCGCTCCTCGTCGGAGACCAGCACGAACCAGTTCAGCGGCACCTGCCAGGTGGCCGTACGGATCCACGGGCGGGCGTCGGGGTTGCGCGCCAGCCAGCGCTCGTAGTCCTGGGCGGCCTGGCGGCGCACGACCGGGGGCAGCACCGCGTCCAGGACCGGCACGGGAAGCTCCTCCGCCAGCTCGCCGAGCGCCTGCCAGCCGCGCAGCCGGGTCCGCCAGGGGCACACGCAGACCACGCCGTCGACGTCCAGCACGAAGGCGTCGCTGCTCTCGTGCACCGGCACCACGACCGGCGGGGTGGGCAGCAAGTCGGCCAGGGAGCGGCGCAGTTCGTCCTGGTAGGACGGCCGGTCGGGGCGGCGGGCGTAACGGGCCCAGTGGCTGCGCTCCGGCTCCGGGAAGGCGCCCAGCGGCTCGTACACGCGCAGATACGCGGCATAGGGGACGACCACGGAGGACACCTTCGGCACGCCTGCTCCCTCCCCATCGGGACCCGCTCGAAACACTGCAAATCGTGCCACGGTCATGCGTGCCAAGACGGTGCGGGAGAGTGATCCTGAACACTGCGCGGATGGTGGTCGTGCCGAGGCTCTACGCTCATGCCACGGCACCCCGCCACCCGCACGGGGTCCGTCCCCACTCCGCCGCTATTTACACAGGAGTCACCACAGTGACCGACGTAACCGGCGCACCTGCTGATGTCCTGCACACCCTGTTCCACTCGGACCAGGGCGGCCATGAGCAGGTCGTGCTCTGTCAGGACCGCGCGACCGGTCTGAAGGCCGTGATCGCCATCCACTCCACCGCCCTGGGCCCGGCCCTCGGCGGGACCCGCTTCTACCCGTACGCGAACGAGGCCGAGGCCGTCGCCGACGCGCTCAACCTCGCGCGCGGGATGTCGTACAAGAACGCCATGGCCGGACTCGACCACGGCGGCGGCAAGGCCGTGATCATCGGCGATCCGGAGCGCGACAAGACCGAGGAGCTGCTGCTCGCCTACGGTCGCATGGTCGCCTCGCTCGGCGGGCGCTACGTCACCGCGTGCGACGTCGGCACCTACGTCGCCGACATGGACGTCGTGGCCCGCGAGTGCCGCTGGACCACCGGCCGCTCCCCCGAGAACGGCGGCGCCGGCGACTCCTCCGTGCTCACCGCCTACGGCGTCTACCAGGGCATGCGCGCCTCCGCCCAGCACCTGTGGGGCGACCCCTCGCTGCGCGGCCGCAAGGTCGGCATCGCCGGTGTCGGCAAGGTGGGCCACCACCTGGTGAAGCACCTGCGCCAGGAGGGAGCCGAGGTCGTCGTCACGGACGTGCGCACGGACGCCGTCCAGCGGATCCTCGAGCAGTACCCCGAGGGCGTGACGGCGGTCGCCGACACCGAGGCGCTGATCCGCGTCGAGGGGCTCGACATCTACGCTCCCTGCGCGCTCGGCGGCGCCCTGAACGACCACAGCGTGCCCGTGCTGACCGCCCGGGTGGTGTGCGGCGCGGCCAACAACCAGCTCGCCCACCCCGGCGTCGAGAAGGACCTCGCGGACCGCGGGATCCTCTACGCGCCGGACTACGTGGTGAACGCCGGCGGGGTCATCCAGGTGGCCGACGAACTGCACGGGTTCGACTTCGACCGGTGCAGGGCCAAGGCGTCGAAGATCTTCGACACCACGCTGGCCATATTCGCACGTGCGAAGGAGGACGGCATTCCGCCGGCCGCGGCCGCCGACCGGATCGCCGAGCAGCGGATGGCCGAGGCGCGCGCGGGACGTACGGAGCAGTGACGGGCACCGGGCGCGTATCGCACGTTTGAGCGGTACCCGCCGGCGGGAACTTCGAGAGAACTCTCACTTCCACCGGCGGGTCGTTCCCCGAGAAGTGGTTAAAATCGCCACTGACCAGCGAGGACGGGGCGCCTCGAAGGTCTTGGGCACACGCGCGTGCTGCGGGCGACGTACCGTATGGGCGCGGGCTCAGGTACCGTGGAAGCCCTACGGACCGGTCTCTCCACGGAGGGTCCGTTCCGATCATGAACGCGTGTCAGACTCTGGGGCCGTCGAGCCCCGTCACCGAGGGGGTCGAGCCATGGGGCGCGGCCGGGCCAAGGCCAAGCAGACGAAGGTCGCCCGCCAGCTGAAGTACAACAGCGGTGGGACTGACCTGTCACGGCTGGCCAGTGAACTGGGCGCATCGACTTCGAGCCAGCCGCCGAACGGCGAGCCGTTCGAGGACGATGAGAACGACGACGATCTCTATTCTCGATACGCCGACCTCTATGAGGACGACGACGAGGACGAGGACGAGGGTCCCTCACAGCACCGTCGCGGCGCTTGACCTAGTACTCAGCACCTGCCCGGTCGGTGGCACTGCCACCGACCGGGTTCTGTGCTACCCGCAGGTTCGGCTCGTGGCGCCTTTAGAGCGCATACGTCCCGACCAGCTCGGCGCCGGTGTCCTTGTCGCCCCGCTCGGTGATCTCGCCGGCCACCCATGCCTCGACACCGCGGTCGGCCAGGGTCGCGAGGGCCACCTCGGTGGACTCCTCGGGGACGATCGCCATCATGCCGACGCCCATGTTGAGGGTCTTCTCCAGCTCCAGGCGCTCGACGTTCCCGGTCTTCCCGACCAGCTCGAAGATCGCACCCGGGGTCCAGGTGGCGCGGTCGACGGTCGCGTGCAGCGCGTCCGGGATCACGCGGGCCAGATTGGCCGCGAGCCCGCCGCCGGTGATGTGGCTGAAGGCGTGCACCTCAGCGGTGCGGGTCAGCGCCAGGCAGTCGAGCGAGTAGATCTTGGTCGGCTCCAGCAGCTCCTCGCCGAGGGTGCGGCCGAGCTCCGCGACCTCCGACTCCAGGGCCAGGCCCGCGGTGTTCAGGAGGACGTGGCGGACCAGGGAGTACCCGTTCGAGTGAAGCCCGGAGGACGCCATGGCGATCACGGTGTCACCCTTGCGGATGCGATCCGCGCCGAGCAGCCGGTCGGCCTCCACGACGCCCGTACCGGCACCGGCGACGTCGAAGTCGTCCTCGCCCAGCAGGCCCGGGTGCTCGGCCGTCTCGCCGCCCACCAGGGCGCATCCGGCGAGCACACAGCCCTCCGCGATGCCCTTGACGATGGCGGCGACACGCTCGGGGTGGACCTTGCCGACGCAGATGTAGTCCGTCATGAACAGCGGCTCGGCACCGCACACCACGATGTCGTCCATGACCATCGCGACCAGGTCGTGCCCGATGGAGTCGTAGACGCCCATGCGGCGGGCGACGTCCACCTTGGTGCCGACCCCGTCCGTGGCGGAGGCGAGCAGGGGGCGCTCGTAGCGCTTGAGGGCGGAGGCGTCGAAGAGCCCGGCGAAGCCGCCGAGGCCGCCGAGGACCTCGGGGCGCTGGGTCTTCTTCACCCACTCCTTCATCAGCTCGACGGCGCGGTCGCCCGCCTCGATGTCGACGCCCGCCGCTGCGTAGCTGGCACCGGTTGTCTCAGACATGACTGTGAGAGCTTTCGTGTCGTACTGCAGGGTGTTACGGGCGGCGGATCGCGTCGGCCGCGGCCGTGTTGGCGGTACCGGCCGCCAGCTCGGTCTCCAGCAGCTGCTTGCCGAGCAGCTCCGGGTCCGGCAGTTCCATCGGGTACTCGCCGTCGAAGCAGGCGCGGCACAGGTTCGGCTTGGCGATCGTGGTCGCCTCGATCATGCCGTCGATGGAGATGTAGGCGAGGGAGTCGGCGCCGAGGCTGGTGCCGATCTCCTCGATGGTCATGCCGTTGGCGATCAGCTCCGCGCGCGTGGCGAAGTCGATGCCGAAGAAGCAGGGCCACTTCACGGGCGGCGAGGAGATCCGGATGTGGACCTCGGCGGCGCCGGCCTCGCGGAGCATGCGGACCAGGGCCCGCTGGGTGTTGCCGCGCACGATCGAGTCGTCGACGACGACCAGGCGCTTGCCCTTGATGACTTCCTTCAGCGGGTTCAGCTTCAGGCGGATGCCCAGCTGGCGGATGGTCTGCGAGGGCTGGATGAAGGTCCGGCCGACGTAGGCGTTCTTCACCAGGCCGTTGCCGAAGGGGATGCCGGAGGCTTCCGCGTAACCGATGGCGGCCGGGGTGCCCGACTCCGGGGTCGCTATGACCAGATCGGCCTCGACCGGGGCCTCCTTGGCGAGCCGGCGGCCCATCTCCACACGGGAGAGGTACACGTTCCGGCCGGCGATGTCGGTGTCCGGGCGGGCCAGGTACACGTACTCGAAGACACAGCCCTTGGGCTTCGCTTCCGCGAATCGCGAGCTGCGCAGGCCGTTCTCGTCGATGGCGACGAACTCGCCCGGCTCGATCTCCCGCACGAAGCTCGCGCCGCAGATGTCGAGGGCTGCGGACTCGGAGGCGACCACCCAGCCGCGCTCCAGGCGGCCGAGGACCAGCGGGCGGATGCCCTGCGGGTCACGGCCGGCGTAGAGGGTCTGCTCGTCCATGAAGACGAGCGAGAAGGCGCCCCGCACCTTCGGCAGGACCTGGTGGGCGGCCTGCTCGATGGTGACCGGCTTGCCGTCCTCGTCGACCTGGGCGGCGAGCAGCGCCGTCAGCAGGTCGGTGTCGTTGGTGGCCGCGACCCGGCTGGAACGGCTGTTGTTGTCGTTCGGCAGCTCGGCGACCATCTGGGCGAGCTGGGCCGTGTTGACCAGGTTGCCGTTGTGGCCGAGCGCGATCGAGCCGTGCGCGGTGGCGCGGAACGTCGGCTGGGCGTTCTCCCACACGGAGGCGCCGGTGGTCGAGTAGCGGGCGTGTCCGACCGCGATATGGCCCTGGAGGGAACCGAGCGAGGTCTCGTCGAAGACCTGGGAGACCAGGCCCATGTCCTTGAAGACGAGGATCTGGGAGCCGTTGCTGACCGCGATTCCCGCGGATTCCTGACCCCGGTGCTGGAGGGCGTAGAGCCCGAAGTACGTGAGCTTTGCGACCTCTTCACCCGGAGCCCAGACGCCGAAGACGCCGCAAGCGTCCTGGGGGCCCTTCTCGCCGGGAAGCAGATCGTGATTGAGTCGACCGTCACCACGTGGCACGCCACCGAGTGTAGGCGAGGTCGACCACTGGTCCGAATTGGGGATACGCGTCCCTGACCCGCCAGTGTTTGCCGATCACCTTGTCGGTTTCCTCGTTTCCACTGGTCAGCGGGGTGGCTGGGGCGTTGCGCAGACCTGCGGTGGCCCTGCGGGCGGCGGTCGCGGATCCCTTTGGCCTGGTGCACGAGTGAGGTGTCGCACATCATCCCGGCGCGTTGCGGCTGAGGCTGATGCGGTCACCGTCGCCGTCGGTGAGCGTGAGTTTCATGTGGTCGACCTTGGCGGTGAGCGTACCGGTGGTGAGGGCGCGGGCAAGAGCGCGCTCGAACTCCATCCGGTCCGGAGCGCAGGCCATCCGGGTCGTCCGCAGGTCGCCGAACGTGATCCGGTCGCCGTGGACGGTCGCCCGGGCGCTGAACTGGTTGCACCCGAGGTTGCCCGCCGCCCTGCCGTCCTCGTCGACGCGCAGGCGGGCGGAGGCGGGCGCGTGCCGGGTCGTACCGCCGACGGTGAGGCTGTCGACCCGCCAGTCGACGCCGGTCACCGGCTGTGGGGCGTTCACCGGCTGGGGGACGTTCACCGCACCACTGTCCGCCTTTCCGGTGCCACAGGCCACCGTGAGCGGGACGAGCACGGCGGCCACCGCAAGGGTCATGCGCTGCTTGTACCGGTTCATGCTGATTCGACGGGCTGGCGGTGCGACCGGTTCCGCCGTGGGGCCCCGGCGGGAACCTCTACGACATCAGCGGCAGCAGCGCCCCGAGGTCCGCCCGCTCCCCGCTCGCGCTGACCTGCGCCTCGGCGACGGCGTCCGGCCAGCTCACCCGGCCGGTGGCGAGCCGGAGCCAGGTCAGCGGCTCGGTCTCCACGACGTTGGGCGGGGTGCCACGGGTGTGCCGCGGCCCCTCGACGCACTGCACGACGGCGTACGGCGGCACCCGCACCTCGGTGGAGCCGCCGGGCGCCCGCACCGCGAGGGCGTCGGCGAGCACCCGGGTGGCGGCGGCCAGCGCCTGGCGGTCGTACGGCACCTGCAGGCCGGGCACGGCGGCGTTCAGGTCGTCGGTGTGGACGACGAGTTCGACGGTCCGGGTGACCAGGTAGTCGTCCAGGGGCAGCGCGCCGGCGCCGGTCTCCAGCAGCCGGGGACCCGAGTGGGCGGCGAGGTGGGTGCGCAGGGACGCGTCGACGTCGGCGAGGTAGGCGGCGAGGTCCGGACGGTCCGCGGCGAGCCGGCGGGTGAACTCGTCGATGGCGCGCGCGTGGGCCGCGGTGGCGAAGGGCCACTCGGCGGGCGTGACGTCCTGCTTGGGCGGGGCCGGCCGGTCCAGGGCGCGGTGCACGGCGGTGACGGCCATGCCGATGTGCGCGATCAGCTCGCGCACGGTCCACTCGCCGAGCCGCGTGGGCAGGGCCAGTTGCCCGGGCGTGAGCCGGGGGACGGCGTCGCGGACGTGTGCGAGCTGGGCGAGGACCGCGGCGCGGGTCCTGGCGGGATCGTAGCTGCGGACGCGCTTCTTGGCCGGTGGCATGGCGGTGAGCCTATGCCTTCGCGGCATGGCCCTTCAGGTCGTTTCCGACCAGGCCGCAGGCGCGGTGCGCCCGTTCGACGGCGCCCCGGCCGTGACCGACGCCGGCGGCGGATCGCCGCTCTCCTGCGTGAGGCGGCCGCGCCCCGGACCGGGTGCCCCGAACCACGCGCCGGGCCGGCGGGTGGGGCGCGCCCATGTCGGTCAGCCGTCGGTCAGCCGTCGGTCAGCCGGTCCGTGACGGAAGTGTTATGAAGGGTACGTGGAGGTGCCTTTCGGGCTATTTCGCATACGCTCCCGTGATCCGCGCACCGGGCGCTCCCGTCGACGTCGAGCCGGCCTGCTCGACCCGCGCAGCCTGGCGGGGCAGGTCTTCCTCTTCCAGGTCCTGATCGTGCTGCTGCTGGTGGCCGCCGCGACGGCAGGGCTGGTGGTGCAGGCCTCGAACGACGCACTGCGACAGGGACGCCGGGCGTCGGTGGTCGCCGCCCAGTCGTTCGCCAGTGCCCCCGGAACGGCCGCGGCACTGCAGAGCCGGCACCCCACGGCGCTGCTGCAACCGCGGGCCGAACAGGCACGCAAGCGAGCGCACATGGACTTCGTCGTCGTCACGGACACCCGGGGGATCCGCTACACCTACCCCTACCCCCAGGAGATCGGGAAGAAGTTCGTCGGCCACATCGAACCGGCGCTGCACGGCCGTACCGTCGTCGAACAGGCCGGCGGACCACCCCTGCCGGCCGGCAGGGGCACGGCAGTGCAGGCGGTGGTACCGGTGACCGACCCGCACGGCACGGTCGTCGGGCTGGTCTCCGCGGGCCTGACGGTGAAGAACGTGGCACGCCTGTGGATGCCGCAACTGCTGCTCACCCTCGGTGCGGGCGCGGCCGCACTGGTACTGGCCGGGGCGGGAACCACGCTCGCGTCCGGGCGGCTGCTGCGGCAGACCCGCGGCCTCGCCCCGGGCGAGCTCGCGGGCATGTACGAGCACCACGACGCGGTCCTGCACGCCGTGCGGGAAGGAGTGCTGATCACCGACGCCGAGGGGCGCCTGGTGCTCGCCAACGACGAGGCGCAGCGACTGCTGGCCCTGCCGCCGGACGCACGGGGTGCCCCGGTGGGGGAACTGGGACTGCCGGAGCCGATCACGGACCTGCTCACCTCGCCGGGTGCGGTCACCGACGAGGTGTATGAGGTGGAGGGCCGGCTGCTGGCGGTGAACAAGCGGCCCACCTTCCCGGACGACGGCCGGGACGGCAGCGTCGTGACGCTGCGCGACACCACGGAACTCGCGGCGGTGTCGGGGCTGGCCGTCGTGGCGCGGGAGCGGCTGCAGCTGCTGTACGAGGCCGGGATGCGGATCGGGACGACGCTGGATGTGCGGCGGACGGCCGAGGAGCTGGCCGAGACCGTGGTGCCGCGGTTCGCCGACGTCACCACGGTGGACCTGCTCGAACCGGTGCTGCACGGGTGGGAGCCGACGGCGGAAGGCTGGCAGCGGCTGCGGCGCGCGGCGCTCCTCGGCCCGCCGCAGATGTCGGCGCCCTACCCGCCGGAGGAGCTCATGACGTTCTCTCCGGGGACTCCGCAGATGCTGGCGCTGCAGCAGGGCCGGGCTGTGCTGGAGCCGGACCTGCGGCGGGCGCGCGCCTGGCGGCAGCACGCTCCCGAGCGGACGCGGCAGGCCCTGGAGACGGGGATACGTTCGCTGGTGACCGTGCCGCTGCGGGCCCGGAACGTGTCGCTGGGCGTGGTGAACTTCTACCGGACGGCGAAGTCCCCGCCGTTCGACCCGGATGACCTGTCCGTCGCGGAGGAGCTCACGGCGCGGGCGGCGGTGGCCATCGACAACGCCCGCCGGTTCACCCGGGAGCACGCGATGGCCGTGACACTGCAGCGCAGCCTGCTGCCCCGGGGGCAGCCGGAACAGGACGCGCTGGAGGTGGCCTGGCGGTATCTGCCGGCCGAGGCTGGAGTGGGCGGCGACTGGTTCGACGTCATCCCGCTGCCGGGCGAACGGGTGGCGCTGGTGATGGGGGACGTCGTCGGGCATGGACTGCACGCGGCCGCGACGATGGGGCGGCTGCGCACCGCGGTGCACAACTTCTCCTCGCTGGACCTCCCGGTGGACGAGGTGCTCGGAAACCTGGACGACCTGGTGGTCCGCATGGACAACGAGGACTTCGCCGGCGGTGGCGCCGAAGGCCGCGAGGGCGAGGGCGTGACGGGTGCGACCTGTCTGTATGCGATCTACGACCCGGTGACGGGGACCTGCACGACCGCCAGCGCGGGGCACCCCGTCCCGGTGGTGCTGAGTCCGGAGGGAACGGTGTGCTGTCCCGACGTGCCCGTGTCGGCGCCGCTGGGTCTCGGGGGCTATCCCTTCGAGACCGCCGAGCTGCGCCTGGCGGAGGGCACACAGCTGGTGCTGTACACCAACGGCCTGGTGGAGGACCGTACCCGCGACCTCGACATCGGGCTGGATGCACTGCGCCGGGCGTTGGACGGAGCCCCGGAGCGCACGCCCGACCAGACGTGCCAGGCGGTGATCAGCGCGCTGGGCGGAACCGCGCACCGCCCCGACGACATCGCGCTCCTGGTGGCCCGCACCCGGCTGTTCCCGCGCTCGCGCGTGGCCGAGTGGAGCGTGCCGCCGGACCCGGCGGTGGTGCCCTCGGTGCGGGCCGAGTGCAAGGAGAAGCTGGAGCAGTGGGGGCTGGAGGAGATCGCCTTCACCACGGAACTGATCCTCAGCGAACTGGTCACGAACGCGATCCGCTACGGAAGCCCGCCGGTCGGCGTGCGGCTGCTGTACGGGAACTGTCTGACGTGCGAGGTCTCGGACGCCAGCAGCACCTCTCCGCGGCTGCGCCGGGCGGCGACCACGGACGAGGGCGGACGGGGGCTGTTCCTCGTCGCGCAGTTCGCCCAGCGCTGGGGAACGCGGTACACGTCCCACGGCAAGGTCATCTGGACGGAACAGACCACCCACGACGCCGCGTCCTCGGCCTCGGCGCACACACCGGCCGACGTCCTCCTCGAACAGTTCGGCGATCCCGCGCTGTGAGCCGGGACGGCAGGCACCGCCCCGGACACGACGACGGCCTGCACCACCTCGCGGGGTGGTGCAGGCCGTCGTCACGCGGGACCACCGGCACCGCGTCGGCGGGCCGCGCCTTCGTACGGTCCCTTCGTACGGTCCCCTGCCGCCGGGCGGTCAGGCCAGCAGCGCCGGGATCGTGCCCTCGTGCGCCGCGCGCAGTTCCTCCAGGGGGAGCGTGAACTCGCCCTGGACCTCCACCGTGTCACCGTCGACGACACCGATCCGGGTGGCCGGCAGGCCCCGCGCACCGCACATGTCGTTGAAGCGGACCTCCTCCGAGCGCGGCACGGCGACGATCGCGCGGCCGGCCGACTCGGAGAACAGGAAGGTGAACGCGTCCAGGCCGTCCGGTACGACCAGCCGTGCGCCCTTGCCGCCGAGCAGCGCGGACTCCACGACCGCCTGCACCAGGCCGCCGTCGGACAGGTCGTGCGCGGAGTCGATCATGCCGTCGCGGGAGGCGGAGATCAGGATCTCGGCCAGCAGCCGCTCGCGCTCCAGGTCGACCTTGGGGGGCAGGCCGCCGAGGTGGTCGTGGACCACCTGGGACCAGGCCGAGCCGCCGAACTCCTCGCGGGTGTCGCCGAGGAGGTACAGCAGCTGGCCCTCCTCCTGGAAGGCGACCGGGGTGCGGCGCGCCACGTCGTCGATCACGCCCAGCACGGCGACCACGGGGGTCGGGTGGATCGCCGCCTCGCCGGTCTGGTTGTAGAGCGAGACGTTGCCGCCGGTCACCGGGGTGCCGAGCTGCTGGCAGGCGTCCGCCAGACCGCGCACGGCCTCCGCGAACTGCCACATCACGGCCGGGTCCTCCGGCGAGCCGAAGTTCAGGCAGTCGGAGACCGCGAGGGGCTTGGCGCCGGTGGTGGCCACGTTGCGGTAGGCCTCGGCCAGGGCCAGCTGCGCGCCGGCGTACGGGTCGAGCTTGGCGTAGCGGCCGTTGCCGTCCGTCGCGATCGCGACCCCGAGGCCGGTCTCCTCGTCCACGCGGATCATGCCGGAGTCCTCCGGCTGGGCGAGGACGGTGTTGCCCTGCACGAGGTGGTCGTACTGCTGGGTGATCCACCTCTTGGAGGCCTGGTTGGGAGACCCGACGAGCTGCAGGACCTGGTCCTTCAGCTCCTCGCTCGTCTCCGGACGGGGCAGCTTGTTCGCGTCGTCGGCCTGGAGGGCGTCCTGCCAGTCCGGGCGGGCGTACGGGCGCTCGTACGTCGGGCCCTCGTGGGCCACGGTCCGCGGGTCGACGTCCACGATCTTCCCGCCGTGCCAGAAGATCTCCAGGCGGTCGCCGTCGGTCACCTCACCGATGACGGTGGCGATGACGTCCCACTTCGCGCAGATCTCCAGGAAGCGGTCGACCTTCTCCGGCTCCACGACCGCGCACATGCGCTCCTGCGACTCGCTCATGAGGATCTCCTCCGGCGAGAGCGTGGAGTCGCGCAGCGGGACGTCGTCCAGGGTGACGCGCATGCCGCCGGAGCCGTTGGAGGCGAGCTCGGAGGTGGCGCAGGACAGACCGGCGGCACCGAGGTCCTGGATGCCGACGACCAGCTTCTCCTGGAAGGCTTCCAGGGTGCACTCGATGAGGAGCTTCTCCTGGAAGGGGTCACCGACCTGGACCGCGGGGCGCTTCGACGGCTTGGCGTCGTCGAAGGTCTCGGAGGCCAGGATCGAGGCGCCGCCGATGCCGTCGCCGCCGGTCCGGGCGCCGTACAGGATGACCTTGTTGCCCGCGCCGGAGGCCTTGGCGAGGTGGATGTCCTCGTGCCGCATCACACCGATGGCACCGGCGTTGACCAGCGGGTTTCCCTGGTAGCAGGCGTCGAAGACGACCTCGCCGCCGATGTTCGGCAGGCCCAGGCAGTTGCCGTAGCCGCCGATGCCGGCGACCACGCCGGGCAGGACCCGCTTGGTGTCGGGGTGGTCCGCGGCGCCGAAGCGCAGCGGGTCCACGACGGCGACCGGGCGGGCGCCCATCGCGATGATGTCGCGGACGATGCCACCGACGCCCGTGGCCGCGCCCTGGTAGGGCTCGACGTACGACGGGTGGTTGTGCGACTCGACCTTGAAGGTGACCGCGTAGCCCTGGCCGACGTCCACCACGCCGGCGTTCTCGCCGATACCGACGAGCAGCGCGTCCGACTCGGGCGCCTTCTCGCCGAACTGGCGCAGGTGGACCTTGGAGGACTTGTACGAGCAGTGCTCGGACCACATGACCGAGTACATGGCGAGCTCGGCGCCGGTCGGGCGGCGGCCGAGGATCTCCACCACCCGCTCGTACTCGTCCTTCTTCAGGCCCAGTTCGGCCCAGGGCAGCTCGACGTCGGGGGTCGCGGCCGCGTGCTCGACCGTGTCCAGAGGCGTCCGGCTCATGCGTTGACCAGCTTCTTGAGGATCGAGGTGAAGAACGGCAGCCCGTCGGTGCGGCCCGTACCGACCAGCGGCTCCACGGCGTGCTCCGGGTGCGGCATCAGACCGACGACATTGCCGGCCTCGTTGGTGACGCCGGCGATGTCGTTGAGCGAGCCGTTCGGGTTGAAGTCGAGGTACCGGAAGACCACCCGGCCCTCCGCCTCCAGCTTGTCCAGCGTGTACGCGTCGGCGACGTACCGGCCGTCCATGTTCTTCAGCGGAATGTGGATCTCCTGGCCCGCACGGTAGTCGGCGGTCCAGGCGGTCTCCGCGTTCTCCACCCGCAGCTTCTGGTCGCGGCAGATGAAGTGGAGGTGGTCGTTGCCGAGCATGCCGCCCGGAAGGAGATGGGCCTCGGTGAGGATCTGGAAACCGTTGCAGATGCCGAGGACCGGCAGGCCGGCCTTCGCCTGCTCGATCACGGGCTCCATCACCGGCGAGAACCGGGAGATGGCCCCGGCCCGCAGATAGTCGCCGTAGGAGAAACCGCCGGGCAGAACCACGGCGTCGACCTGCTTGAGGTCCTTGTCCTTGTGCCACAGGGCGACCGGTTCGGCGCCCGCGAGGCGGATGGCACGCTGGGCGTCCTGGTCGTCGAGGCTGCCCGGGAAAGTGACGACGCCAATACGAGCGGTCACTTGGCCGCCTCCGCCACTTCTTCGACCTTGACGGTGAAGTCCTCGATCACCGTGTTGGCGAGGAAGGATTCCGCAAGATCGTGGATGCGGGCGAGCGCGGCCTCGTCGACCGGCCCGTCAACTTCCAGTTCGAAACGCTTTCCCTGACGGACGTCCGAGATCCCGTCGAAACCCAGGCGCGGCAGCGCACGCTGGACCGCCTGGCCCTGGGGGTCGAGGATCTCCGGCTTGAGCATGACGTCGACTACGACGCGTGCCACTGGCACTCCCGGTGTGTGGTGCTGAGCAGGTCCCTTCAGACTACCCGCACAAAATTTCTACGCGAGTAGAGTTGTAGGAAACTACGTGAGGCGCATCACGATCGGGTGTCGAAGCCGCACCGCCATGAAAAGTTCTGGGAAAGTTCGACAGTCCGCCCCGTTCACCTATTGGCTTCGGACACGCGGACGGATTTAGTCGGGCTTCACTTTGCATTGCCGGGCACTGTACAAATGAATTGGCAATAGCCGATACTCGGCACGTCATCGCCGTTGAGCTGTATCGACGTGCCGCACGAAGGGACCGATATTCGTGGCGCAAAAGGTCGTGGTCACGCTCTTTGACGACATCGACGGCTCGGAAGCGGCGGAAACGATCGCCTTCGGACTCGACGGCAAGTCGTACGAGATCGACCTGAACGAAACCAACGCCAAGAAACTGCGCAAGGCGCTCGCGCCCTATGTCGAGGCCGGCCGCAAGCGGTCACGCTCCGGCAAGGCGTACAAGCAGACCGAGGTGGCCCCCGACCCGGCGGCCGTCCGGGCCTGGGCCCAGGCCAACAAGATGGACGTCCCGGCCCGCGGGCGCATCCCCAAGAAGGTCTACGAGGCGTTCAGCGCCGCGCAGTGAGCCCCGCCCAGGGGCGGCGAAGCCCGCGAAGGGGCAGCCCTCAGGGCCCGTCAGCGGGCCCTGAGGGCCGTGCACTTGGGCCCAACGGGCAGCAAGCGGGGAGCCGACTTGCGCAACCCCCCTGTTGATCAGCTAATGTCTGTGACACGCCGAGGGGTGAGGCCGGGAAACCGGAACCCCGAGGACGTGCGGGTGTAGTTCAGTAGCAGAACATCCCCCTTCCAGGGGGAAGGCGCAGTGTGCGATTCCTGTCACCCGCTCCGGCACCGGTCGTCACGACCACTCCTGTGGATCAGGTAGGCTGGTGCTCGCACCGATCGGTGGGAGCCGGTCGGGAGCAGTGCGGACGTAGCTCAGTTGGTAGAGCGCAACCTTGCCAAGGTTGAGGTCGCGAGTTCGAGCCTCGTCGTCCGCTCGGGAAGAAGACCCCGGTCCATCGGACCGGGGTCTTCTCGTTGTCCGCGCTCGTCCGCCCGCCCCCGCTCTCACCCGCTCACCCGCCGTACGCGGAGATCACCTTCCCGGTGGCGCGGGGAGATCTTCGCCCGCCGGGGCCGCATCCGGGTGCTGGAGCACGATGCCCGCCACGAGCGGGACGCGACCCGAGGCGGAGGCGCTGGAGCCCGGGGCCGAGCGGCAGGGCCGGCGTCCGGGGCGAGCCGCTCTCCGGCGGCCAGCGGCGCCGGATCGCTTCGACGCGCGGCCTGCTCGGCGTTCCCGAGGTGCTCCTCCTCGACGAGCCGACGGCCGGGTTCGGCACGCAAGCCCGACGTGACACCCGGGAGTTGGTGCGCCGGACGCTCGTACGGCCGCGCGGACGGCCTGCCCCTCCCCACGTACTGCCTGCAGGATGCCGAGGGCCTCGCCGAGGGGCCTCGCCGAGGGGCCTCGCCGACCGGCTCGCCGTCCGGCACGAGGGCCGTACCGCCGTCTCCGGCACCGCGGCCGAGGTCACCGCGGCCACGGTGCCGGAGACGGAGGCGGCCGGTGGTGCGGGGTACCGGCGATGCCCAGGCCCAGCGCCCGCTGGGGCCGTGCCGGATCTCCGGATGCCGGGCGCCGACGGTGTGAAGGTCGCCACATCGCCACCCATCCCTGCACCTCGAACTGCACGGCTGCCAGGTACGGATCACCGCCGGACGCGGGCGGCCCGGCCGTCCAGAACGGGCGCTCGGGACCGGTGTGCGCGGGTCCGCCCCGACGACGGTCGGCGCCGGCGGCCCGCGCGAGCAGCCGCACCGCGCACGCCGGAAACCGTTCGGCGGACCCGGAGTTGGCCGCAGGCGTGATCTGCGCCGGGGCCTGCCCGCCGACCGCCCGGCAGGCCGAGGTGCGAAAGCCGGCGGCCGCCGGAACGCCGGTCGCGGAGATCGCAGAGCGGGCCCGCCGGTACCGGGGACCGTGCGCAACCCCCTCTCCTCGGCGGTCACGAAACTCGGCGCCGAGAACCGACGTGCCGCGGTGCGTCTCGCACAGGAGCGAGGTTGGGTATAGTTGCTCTCGCGCCACGGCGCAACGCGGACGTAGCTCAGTTGGTAGAGCGCAACCTTGCCAAGGTTGAGGTCGCGAGTTCGAGCCTCGTCGTCCGCTCCAGGAAAGGCCCCCGGTTCCCCGGGGGCCTTTTGCGTCGCCCCCGGCGCGCCGGGGGCGGGGCGTCAGCTCCAGCTCAAGCCCGTCAGCCGCTCGTAGGCCTCCACGTACTTCTGCCGGGTCGCCGCCACGACCTCCTCGGGCAGCGACGGCGGGGGCTGCTCGCTCTTCCGGTCCCAGCCGGACTCGGCGGAGGTCAGCCAGTCCCGGACGAACTGCTTGTCGTACGACGGCTGGGCGCGGCCCGGCTGCCACTGGTCGGCCGGCCAGAAGCGGGAGGAGTCCGGGGTGAGGACCTCGTCGGCGAGGACGAGTGTGTCGCCGTCGAAGCCGAACTCGAACTTGGTGTCGGCCAGGATGATCCCCCGGTCGCGGGCGATGTCGCGGGCGCGGGAGTACACGGCGAGGGTGGCCTGGCGCAGCTGGGCGGCGGTGTCGGCGCCGACCTGGCGGGCGACCTCCTCGTAGGAGACGTTCTCGTCGTGCTCGCCGACCTCGGCCTTGGTGGCCGGGGTGAAGATCGGGCCGGGGAGTTCGGAGCCGTCGACGAGGCCTTCGGGGAGGGCGAGGCCGCAGACCGTACGGGACTCGTTGTACTCCAGCAGGCCCGAACCGGTGAGATAGCCGCGGGCCACGCACTCGACCGGGACCATCTTCAGGGACTTGCAGACCAGCGTGCGGCCCGCCCAGTCGGCCGGAGCCCCCTCGGGCAGCTCGGTGCTGATCACGTGGTTCGGGGCCAGGTCGCGCAGCTGGTCGAACCACCACAGGGAGAGCTGGGTGAGGACGCGGCCCTTGTCGGGGATCTCCGTCGGCAGCACCCAGTCGTAGGCGGACATGCGGTCGCTGGCGACCATCACGAGGTCGCCCGCCTCGTTCTGGTACAGCTCGCGCACCTTTCCGGTGTGCAGGTGCACCAGGCCCGGAACCTGAGTCGGCTCGGGCTTTTCTACGAATCCGGACACGGTTCCTCCCCGTGGTTCTGTCCAAGTGCCTCGATTCTCCCTTATGGGGGTGATGGGTTCCGGCCAGGGGGTCGCAGACGGGCCCGAGGGGGTCAGTCGCGTTTGCAGATGCGGTCCAGGAGGTTGGCCGTGGCGCGCTGGATACGGGGTTCCACATGGCCGGGGCGGTCCAGGGCGGGGGACCAGGCGAAGGTGCCGGAGGCGAAGACCCAGGCGCCGGAGGGGGCGCGGTACAGGGAGGTCTCCTGGTGGCGCAGGACGCCGTCGTTGTCGGTGTACGGGGAGTGGGCGAGCAGGATGCGCTCCTCGTGCGCGGGCAGCGGGGTGCGCGGGAAGTACCGGTCGGCCTCGCCGGCGACGAGGCCGTCGATCGCGTCGCCCTCGTGCGCGCCGGTCGCCTCCCACAGCCAGTGCCCGGCGTTGCGGACGACCAGCGGGTGCGGCTCGGGCACCCGGCCCGCGTACTGGATGCCGACCACCTGCTGTTCGGGCCGGTCGATCTCGCGCCACAGCACCGGCTTTCCGGGGCCCTTGCGCTTGCGGCAGGTCAGCAGCCGGTCCGGGACACCGGACGGGGACGGTCCCAACTCCACCTGCCAGTACATGGTGTTGGCGGAGAGGAAGACCAGCGAGGTGCCCCGGTCACGGGCGTCCTCGACGGCCCGGCGCATCGGCACCGACCAGTACTCGTCGTGCCCGGGGAAGACCAGGCCCCGGTACCGGCCGGGGTCGACCCGCCCGGCGTGCAGATCGCGGGCGTCGGCGTAGGCGAGGTCGTAGCCGTAGCGCTCGGCCCAGCGGATGAAGTCGTAGGCGTGCCCGACGTGCAGGGGCAGGCCGGCGCCCGCGTACGGGCGGTCGAAGGAGACCGTGGTGGCCGCGTCGGCCTCGCCGAGCAGGCTGCCCTTCTCGTCCCAGGCGTGGTAGAGGCTGGCGCCGGTGCGACCGTCCTCCGGATACAGGTTGTACGCCTGCCAGGTGACGTCGGGCAGCAGCAGGAGCAGGTCGGCGGGGTGGTCGTCGCGGACCGTGAACGGCACGTGGGAGCGGTAGCCGTCGTCGGTGGTGAGCACGGCCACATAAGCGCCGATGCCCCAGTGGGAGGGCACCTGGAGGCGCCAGGACAGCCACCAGTGGTGGCAGGAGACCGTGCGGTCGGCGGCCAGCGGCGGGGGCTGCACGATGCCGGAGAGGCGCGGGCTCGTGGTGATCTTCGCGGCGCCGTCGCCGCCGTAGTGGCCGATCCGGTAGATGTCGACGCTGAACTGCTGGGGCGGGTCGACCGTGATGTGGAAGTCGATCGCCTCGCCCGGAGCGACCGCCCCGGTGGAGGTGAAGCCCTTGATCTGCCTGCGCACGTCGTCGGCGGAACGGGGTCCGGGCACGCGCGGGGCGGGCCCGACCCCGGTGAGCGGCTGCGCGCCGGGGTCGACGTACCACGGCACCACATGACCGGTGTCGTCGAAGTAGGTCTCACTGCCGCGCAGCCAGGGCACCGGGCCCTGACCGAAGGGGTCCGTGACGGCATGCGCGAGCGCTCCGGACTCCCAGCGGCGGATGTGGTCCGAGGCCATGGTCGGTCCCCTCCCTCGTGCCCCCGTGTCGTCCTGTCTCGGTGGTGCTCGCTGTGCTCGGTGGTGGGCGCTGTGCTCGGCCGTGCTGTCGTATGTCGCACGCCCTTGCCAGGTGCGTGGTCGCTCCCAGCACATCACATAACGCACGGGGGCGGTCACTAGTCGTTGCGAATTGACCTGAAGTGGAAGACAGGGCTCCTGTTATACGAGCCGTACCGGCTTCTCGGGGCGTATCCCCGACGCGGCCAGCCAGTCGCGCAGCGGGCCCGGGTCCCCCTCCTCGATCAGGCTGAGCACCTTGGGCGTGAGGTCGGTGGCCCGCTCGCCGCCCAGCAGCAGGGAGGGGCCGTCGAGCCAGTCCAGGGCGGGGACCGCGCCGGCGGTGTCGACGGCCGCGCAGCACACCATCGCCGTGACGTGCTCGGTGAGCAGGTCGCGGGCCGTGCGCGGGGGCTGCAGCGGGAACAGCGGCAGCCCGCCGTCGTCCCACAGGGCGCTGTCGGGACTCTGGCCGGAAGCGGTCGCCCCGGCTCTCGGCGCACGGGCTTCCTCACGGGCCAGCTCGGCGCTCAGGCCGGCGGCGAGGGTGGCGCTGCGCTCCGTGCCGGGGTCGTCGGGCGCCGGTACCGCCTCGGCTTCGTGGGACGCCGGCGGCGCTTCGGCGCGGGAGGCCTCCGGCTCGGCCTCGCTTCCGCCGCCCGGGTTCCCGCCCCCGAACGTGCCGCTCTCGTGGCCGGGTGCGGACGGCCCCTGCGGAGTGTCCTCGCCGCCGGCGGCCTGCGGGCCGGTCGGCGGGGCGAGCGGCACGAGCGGGGTCTCCTGTGCCGCTGCTCGTGTGCCCGGCTCGGCGAGGTGGTCCAGGACGCGGGCCAGGGTGGGGCCGCCGGGATGGGCGGCCGCGGGGTCGGGACTGGGGCGGACGCCGAGGGAGTCCAGGACGCGGTGCAGGCGGGCCGCGCCGGCGCGCCAGGTGCGGTCCACGACCTCCTCCGGATACGCCTGCCAGTCCACCGGCGCCCAGTCCGGACCGCACTCCGCGGGCCCGCCGTGGAAGAGGCGCGCGGCGAGCAACGAGGCCGCCTCGTCCACCACCCCGGGCTCCTCCAGCAGGTCGCAGGCGGGCCGCTCGCCGAGCCGCGAGGTGAAGCCCTCGGCCAGGCGGTCGCGCCGGGACAGCTCGGTGAGCGCCGCCACCACGCCGGCGTCCAGCCGGGAGGGCCAGCGGCCCATGCGCCAGGCGGGCAGCGCGACCCTGGTCAGCAGCCGGTCCCAGCCGGCGTAGGCGAGACCGACCTGCTCCTGGGCGACGATCCGCAGGCCGTAGTCCACGGTCTGGGCGCGCTCGGCCGCCGCCGCGGCGACCCCGCGCTCCATCTGTGTCGCGTGCTCCCGGCAGCCGCGCAGCATCAGCCGGGCCACCCAGCCGAGGGCCGCGCACACGCCACGGGTGAGCGGGCAGCGGCCGGGTGTCGAGGCGACCGCCACGGCCGCGTCCAGACCGCGCACGAAGCGCCGGGCGGCGGCTATGTCGGGGTGGGCCGAAGGGCCCGTACCGGCGATGACCGGGGCGAGGACCGCGCGCAGCTCGCCCACCCGCATCCACCACAGGAACGGGGAGCCGATGACGAGCACCGGGGCGACGGGGGCGCGGCGGCGGCCCGGGCCCGCTATCTCGTCCTCGTCGGGCACGGGGCGCGGAGGCGGGCCGTGAGCGGAGTGCGTGCGGTCCTCGAGCCAGCTGTCGCAGTCCGGGGTGAGCGCTATGGCCGAGGGGGCCGGCACGTCCAGACGGTCGGCGAGGTCGCGCACCATCCGGTACAGGTCCGGGGCGGAGTCCTCCTGGATCGGGACCGTCGGACTGACGGCGGGGCGGGCCCGGGCCACGACCAGGGCGATGCCGGCGGCGGCCAGCAGGACCAGCAGGGCGAGCACACCCACGACCCAGCGGGCCACGTCCCAGCCCCGGCCGACGAAGTGGCCGGTGGAACCGCCGGTCAGCAGGATCACCGCGGCGGCCGCGGGCAACAGGGACACGGCCAGCGCCCGGCCCCGGACCCGCAGTACGGCGAGGGCCCGGGAGCGCGCGGCCTGCGCGCCCGCCTCCGCACCGATTCCGGTCACGTCCCGCCCTCACCCCCTCGCTGCCGATCCCGTGCTGTCCTGGTGGTGCTCACTCCCCCACTGTGACACCCGCCACTGACATCGCAATGCCGGTGGGCCAAGTGCCGGAACGCTTGCGCGGCACCCTAGTTGGGCCCCCGGCCCCCGTCAGCCGTATGGGCGATTGCTCACTCGATGGAATGGCCTTGGTCAGAGGTGGGTGACAGAAAGCAAAGATCAGGCCCCGGATCGGGGATCCGGGGCCCGCATCGGGAGGAGGGCAGGTCAGGCGCCTGCCGCCTGGGCCGCCGCCTTCGCGGCGATGTCGGTGCGGTGCTGGGAGCCGTCCAGGCCGATCCGGCCCACCGCCCGGTACGCCCGCTCGCGGGCCTCGGTCAGGTCCTTGCCGATGGCGGTGACGGACAGCACCCGTCCGCCCGCGCTGACCACCGCGTCGCCGTCCCGCCTGGTCCCGGCGTGCAGGACGTACGCGTGCGGGGCGTCCTCGGCGGCCACCTCGTCCAGGCCGGTGATCGGGTCGCCGGTGCGCGGGGTGTCCGGGTAGTTGTGCGAGGCGACGACGACGGTGACGGCCGCGTCATCGCTCCAGCGCAGCGGCGGAAGGTCGGCGAGGTTGCCGGTGGCGGCGGCGGTGAGGAGGCCGGCCAGCGGGGTCCTCAGCCGGGCCAGCACGACCTGGGTCTCCGGGTCGCCGAAGCGGGCGTTGAACTCGATCACCCGGACACCGCGGCCGGTGATCGCCAGGCCCGCGTAGAGCAGCCCGGAGAAGGGGGTGCCGCGGCGGCGCAGCTCGTCCACGGTCGGCTGCAGGACGGTCTGGAGCACCTCGTCGACCAGCTTCGGCTCGGCCCACGGCAGCGGCGAGTACGCGCCCATGCCGCCGGTGTTGGGACCCTCGTCGCCGTCCAGGGCGCGCTTGAAGTCCTGGGCGGGCTGGAGCGGTACGACCGTCTCCCCGTCGGTGATCGCGAACAGGGACACCTCGGGGCCGTCGAGGAACTCCTCGATGACTACGCGGTCGCAGGCGGCGGCGTGGGTCCTGGCGGCTTCCAGGTCGTCGGTGACGACGACGCCCTTGCCCGCGGCGAGCCCGTCGTCCTTCACGACGTAGGGGGCGCCGAAGGCGTCGAGGGCCTCGGCGACCTCCTCGGCCGTCGTGCACACGTAGGAGCGGGCGGTCGGCACCCCGGCCGCCGCCATGACGTCCTTGGCGAAGGCCTTGGAGCCCTCCAGCTGGGCGGCCTCCTTCGAGGGGCCGAACACCGGGATGCCCGCGGCGCGGACGGCGTCGGCCACACCGGCGACCAGCGGTGCCTCCGGGCCGACGACGACCAGGTCGGCACCGAGGCCGGCGGCCAGTTCGACGACCGCCTTGCCGTCGAGCGCGTCGACCGGGTGCAGCTCGGCGACCTCGGCGATGCCGGCGTTGCCGGGGGCGCAGTGCAGCGCGGTGACGTCGGGGTCGAGGGACAGGGAGCGGCACAGGGCGTGTTCGCGGGCGCCGCTGCCGATGACGAGGACCTTCACGGGGGTCAGCCTAATGGCAAGGTTGCCGAAGTCCGGGAGCCGGGTTTGTTGGGCTTTCCTCCAAAGGGCGCACCGGGCACATTGGCGGGACGCGGGGAGGGGGGCCCTGGGGGGCCCGGGGTGCATCGGCCGGTGGCCGGGAGGGGGCCCTGGCGGGACGCGGGGAGGGGGCCCCTGGGGGGCCCGGGGTGCATCGCCCGGGGCCGGAGGGGGCCCTGGCGGGACGGAGGGCCCTGGCGGGACGGAGGGGTGCACCGGTGGGAGCCGGGGTGCATCGGCCGGGAGCCCAGGAGGGGCGCCCTGACGGGACGCGCGGGGAGGGGTGGATCAGCGGGAGCCGAAGTGCACCGGCCGGGAGTCCGGAGGGGTGCATCGGCCGGAGCCCAGGAGGGGCGCCCTGACGGGACGCGGGGAGTGGTGCACCGGCGGGAGCCCGGAGGCATCCACCGGCGGGAGCCGAAGCGCACCGGCCGGGAGCCGGGAGGCATGCACCCGTCGGACGCCGGGAGACGTGCCCCGGCCGACGCCGCGAGGGCCCCGCTCGGCAGCCCTACTCGTTCGAGAACTCCTCCACCACCGTCGCTCCCAGTTCCCGCACGATCAGTTCGTGGCCCGAGAGGGCCGACTCGTCCAGGTCCGGGTCGTCGTCCTCGGGGATGTCGTCCTCGGGGGCGACCGGAGGCGGCTCGGGCGCGGCGGCGGGCTGCGGCCCGGGGCCGACAGCCGCCGGGGCGACCGCGGGGCCGGACTGCCGGGCCGCGGACGCCTGCGGGACCGGCTGGGAAGCCGCGGGGCGGGGTGCGGCCGGGGCGCCGTAGCCCCCGCCGCCCCCGACGGGAGCACCGCCGTGCCCCCCTGCGCCGCCGAAGCCCGCGCCACCGCCGGACGGGGGCGCGGAGCCGCCGCCGGACGGGTCGACGATCGCTTCGATCTTCCACTGCACGTTGAACTGCTCGGCGAGCGCCGCCCGCAGCACGTCCTCGCTGCCACTGCCGGCGAAGTTGTCGCGGGCGCCGGCGTTGACGAAGCCGAGCTGGAGGGTGGTGCCGTCGAAGCCGGTCACCTGGGCGTTCTGGCTGAGCAGGATCCAGGTGAAACGGCGGCGGTTCTTGACGGCCTCCAGGATGTTCGGCCAGAGCGTGCGGGGGTCGAGACCGCCGGCGGGGGCGCCCGCGGACGGTGCCGGGGCCGCGAGGGGCGCCGGGGGCTGCTGCTGGGCGGGAGCGGGACGGTCCGGGGTGGGCCCCTGCGGCGCGCCGCCCGCCGGTGCCGCGGCTGTGGGCCAGCCACCGGGACGTCGGCCGCTGCCGGCGGCAGCCGCGGTGGGCCAGGCGCCGGGGGCGGCGGACGCCGGGGCGGGTGCCGTCGGGGCGGCCGCTGCCGGGGCGGGTGCCGTCGGGGCGGCCGCTGCCGGGGCGGGCGCGGGCGTCGCCGGAGGCTGGGAAGGCGTGGGGGCCGTAGGTGCGGGAGCAGCGGGAGCCGGGCCACCGGCGGCCGGCCCACCGGTATCAGGACCGCCCGCGGGACCACCGACGCCCGCACCACCGACACCGGCACCGGCACCGGCACCACCCGTACCGGGACCACCGGCAGGGCCGGCGACGCCCGGGCCACCGGCACCCGGCCCGCCGGACGCTCGTACGGCAGCGCGGGCCGCCGCCGGGCCGCCGCCGGGCGGTACGGAGGGCAGGGGGGCGCCGCCATGGGCCTCGGGCCCGGGGACGTACCCCATGGCGGGCGCGCCTGCGCCGCCCGTGAAGCTGACGCCGCGCTCGAGGCGGTCGAGGCGGGCCATCATCGAGCGCTCGTCCCCGTAGGCGGCGGGGAGCAGCACGCGCGCGCAGATCAGTTCCAGCTGGAGGCGGGGCGAGGTGGCGCCGCGCATCTCGGTCAGGCCCTCGTTGACCAGGTCGGCGGCGCGGCTCAGCTCGGCGGCGCCGAAGGTGGAGGCCTGGGCCTGCATACGCTCCAGGACGTCGGCCGGGGCGTCGATGAGCCCCTTCTCCACGGCGTCCGGCACGGCGGCGAGGATCACCAGGTCACGCAGCCGCTCCAGCAGGTCGGCGACGAACCGCCGCGGGTCGTTGCCCCCCTCGATGACACGGTCCACGACCTCGAAGGCCGCCGCCCCGTCCCCGGTGGCGAAGGCCTCGACGACGGAGTCGAGAAGGGACCCGTCGGTGTACCCGAGGAGAGAGGTGGCCATGGCATAGGTCACACCCTCTTCTCCGGCACCGGCGAGGAGCTGGTCCATGACGGACATGGAGTCACGCACGGAACCGGCGCCGGCGCGCACGACGAGCGGGAGCACGCCCTCCTCGACCGGGATGTCCTCCCGCCCGCACACCTCGGCGAGGTAGTCCCGCAGGGTGCCGGGCGGCACCAGCCGGAAGGGGTAGTGATGGGTCCGCGACCGGATCGTGCCGATGACCTTCTCGGGCTCGGTGGTCGCGAAGATGAACTTGAGATGCTCCGGCGGCTCCTCGACGACCTTCAGCAGCGCGTTGAAGCCGGCCGACGTGACCATGTGGGCCTCGTCGATGATGTAGATCTTGTAGCGGCTGCTCGCAGGGCCGAAGAACGCCTTCTCGCGCAGCTCACGGGCGTCGTCCACACCACCGTGGGAAGCCGCGTCGATCTCGATGACGTCGATCGAGCCCGGGCCGTTGCGCGCGAGGTCCTGGCAGGACTGGCACTCCCCGCAGGGGGTGGGAGTGGGACCCTGCTCACAGTTCAGACAGCGGGCGAGGATGCGCGCGCTGGTCGTCTTCCCGCACCCACGCGGCCCGCTGAACAGGTACGCGTGATTGACCCGGTTGTTCCGCAGCGCCTGCTGCAGCGGGTCGGTGACATGCTCCTGCCCGATGACCTCGGCAAAGGTCTCCGGGCGATAGCGGCGGTACAGCGCGAGAGACGACACGCATACGAGGTTATAGGCGCCCACTGACAACCGGTCCCGGCCGCGGACGCCCGGGCGGATCCGGCGCGGCCGGAAACGCAAGCGCCCCCCACGCACCCGCCAGAGCCAACCTACCCTTGCTGCCTTCCGGCCCTGGGGGAGTTCAGTCAGATAGCGCCGCGTGAGGGGCTGCGCCCACCCTACCCGATCGCAGCCCACGGGCTGTACCCGATGACGGCCAGCGGGAACGGGTTCGCGAGCACTCCCCTCGGTCATGTAATGTTTCCGGCGGAGGATTCGCCTAGAGGCCTAGGGCGCACGCTTGGAAAGCGTGTTGGGGGCAACCCCTCACGAGTTCGAATCTCGTATCCTCCGCCAGTGCCTCACCGGGCACGATGTCGAAGGGCCCCACTGTTCGCAGTGGGGCCCTTCGACGTTGTCCGTCTCAGTTTCCGTCTCAGTCGGATTTTTCTTCGGTGCCAGGCAGCGCCCAGAGCGCGTCTCCGACTTGCTGAGCGACTTTCCGGAGCATGACTCCCGTCACATGCATGTAGCGGGCGCGCATCCGCGCCGCTCCCCCAGGCTCCCAGCCCATGATCGCGTCGATCACGACGTCCGGGACACCGAGGATCAGGAGCACGGTCGCGGCGGTGTGGCGAGCGTCGTGGAGACGGCCGTCTCGTACGCCCGCGTCCCGGAGAAGCCGCTTCCAGACGTGGAAGTCCGTGTTCGGGCTCAGCGGCCCGCCGATCGGGGAGGCGAAGACGTACCCCTTGCCCTCCCAGTCGGCCCCGGCCGCGATCCGCTCCCGGTCCTGTACCTCTTGGTGCTGGCGGAGAATCTTGATCAGCGGGTCAGGCAGCCCGATGGTGCGCCGCCCCGCGCGTGACTTGGTCGACTTGTGCTCGCGGCGGATCTGCGACCGCTTGGGGCAGTAGCCCGCCTTCCTGCCACACGGATCCGCACCGCAGCCGTGCGCGTACTTGGGCCGCAGCCGGTTCTTGCGGATACGGACATACCCTGCGGCCAAGTCGACGTCCTCCCAGTGCAGCCCGAGCGCTTCCCCTTGGCGGAGACCGAGAGCCAGGGCGACGACCCAGCGCGCGCTGTTGCGGAGCTTGGCCGCCTCCACGAGGAGGCTTTGAACCTCTTCGATCGTGTACGGCTCGATGTCCTCCTCTTCGAGGCGAGGAGCCTTGGCGATCTCAGCCGCGTTTGTGGCGACGTGCCCGCGCCGCACCGCCTCACCGAGGGCGACCCGGATCGTCCGGTGGACGTGGTGGGCGGTGCCGGCGGAGCTCCCGGAATCCTGCATCTTCCGGTAGAAGCGCTCCAGGTGCTCGGGCTCCAGGCGGTCCAGCTTGTGGGCACCGAGGCCGGGCACCAGGTGCACGCGTACGTCGACCTCATACCCGTCGTACGTGTTCTCGGAGACGTACGGCCTGGCAATGTTCTCGACCCAGTGCTCCAGCCAGGACTGGACGGTCCAGCTCTTGCCCACCTTCCTGAGCTTCTTCTCATCCCGCGCCCGCTCCATCTCGCGAACGGCCTTGGTCACCTCGGCCTTGGTCTTTCGCTCGATGTGGCGGCGGTCAGGCTTGCCGTCATCGCGGACGCCGACCGTCACTCGTCCGTGCCATTTGCCGTCCTTGCCGAGGTAAATCGAGGAGGCACCGTTGGGCTGACGAGTGCGCTTCTGCTCTGCCATGCCGCTCCCCCTCAGGCCGCTTCGGCAGGTTGATGGCGCAGCTTGGCCACGTAGGCGAGCACGGCATCGACGGGGACTCGACGAAGCCGCCCGACGGTGACCGACTCGATCTCACCGGCGAGGACGAGCCGGAAGCACGTCGTACGGCCGATACGGAGCCGCCGAGCCGCCTCCTCCACGGTCAGGAGCACCAGCGTGGGATCAGCCGTCTCCGGCAGGGCAACGGTCGGTCGGGGCTCAACCATGGGTCGGTTCTCCTTCCGTTCCGGGGGCGGGTTCGAGGGATGCGGCGAGCCAGGCCTCGGCAGCGCTGAGGCCGGTTCCGGCGAAGACCCAGTGGGCGAGGACGAGCGTGGTCTCGCCGTCCTGCTGCGTAACAGCCGGGGTGGCTTGTGCGCGGCGCCATTCGGCGCGGGCATCGCGGAGAGCCCCGAGCGTGGTCGAGTAGCGGCGGGACTTGGTGGAGAAGTGGCCGCGGAAGCCGAGCATGTGGGCCCAGGCGCGGAGCCGGAGGTCTGCCAGCTCGGGGCGTGCGCCGAGGGTCCAGGCGGTTCGGATCAGGCGCTGGGCGTGTTCGGTGATCCGTGCTTGTGCCAGTTCGGCGAGGAACCGGATGGGCCGGTCGAGGGTGCCCGTGGCTGTCTCGGCGCCCTTGGTTGCGTACTTGGCGATGTACGCCGCTACGGCCCGCTCGGTCAGCTCCTGGCCGCCGTCGAAGTCGGCGGAGCGGATCGGGCGGACGTCGAGCTGTCGGCCGAAGACGAAGGTGTGCGACCGGCCGTCGATCTCCGGGCCGTCGATGCGCGCCGCAGTGGCAGCCGAGCGGATGGCGCCGGCCAGCAGTTCGGTCGTGGCCCAGGCCGGCGGAGCCGTGTCGCCACCCTCCGGGCCGTCGAGACGGATGACCGCGTGGAAGTGGACGGCACCGCGCTTTTGGTACTCGGCGACCTTGGCAAAGGAGATACGCGCGTGATCGCGGAAGTCGCGTTGGGTGAGTCCGGCGCGCTTGGCGACCTCGCGGCGGAGGTAGATCGAGAAGCGCCGCCACAGGGCCCCGGCGTGCGCGTTCCAGAGCACGGCCGCTTCGTAGTCGTAACTGTCCGGGTCCAACGGCGTGCCCAGGACGGGGTCTGTTTCGTCGTGCCGGATGCCGCAGCGGCAGCCCTTCCCGCTGGTGGGACGGTTGTGGACCGGGCCGAAGCCGGGGGCGGTGAAGGTGGCGAAGACGCGCGGGTGGGTGCCGACCTGTTCCGGGGTGCCTTTGCCGCCGCGGAGGCCAGCGGTGATCAGGTGGAAGGTGTCGCGGCGGTAAGTCTCGGCGCAGGCCGCGCAGCGGGTGGCACGGCGGTTGTTGCATCGGACCAGGAGCTGACCGGCAGGGAGCGAGCCGGAGTCGAGGTGGTGCAGGACGCGGCCGATCTCTCCGGTCGTGGTGTCGACGTCGTATTCGGTGCGGTGGCCGTCGAGGCGTACGGGGTTGGTGCAGCCGCCCAGGCCGGACAGCTGACGAGCCAGCTCGGGCATGGTGCCCAGGGAGGCCAGCATGGAGAGTTCCGCCAGCGGGGGCGGAGTCTGCCGGGTGATGATGGGACTTCCTTTCGACTGTTTCGGCGGTCGGGAAGGGACGGCCCCGGGGCGACGGGATGCTTGGCGGCGTTGTTGTCGCCCCGGAGGCCGGTCAGCGCTTGTGCGCGTTGCTGACGAGGGAGCGCAGGACCACGGCGGCGATGGCCACGGCCACGGCCGAGATGGCGACGGCCGCCAGGAGCGCGGTGAGGACGATGCCGACGACGGCCACCGCGGCGACAGCGCCGACGCCGACGCCCACAAAGGGGGCGAGGGGACGGCCGGCGGAAGGAGCCGAGGGCTGTATCTGCTGCGGCGTGACGGCCGTGGTCGGCAGGGTCGGCATGTCGGGCAGCTTGGGGCGAAACATGGCGGACCTCCTTGTCACTTGTGAGTGCCGTCGACGACGCCGACCCCGGAACGGGTGCCGGTGTCGATGGCCGGGGCCAGGAAGGTGTGGGAGAGGTAAAAGCCGAACAGGGCAATCACGACGGCGACCCAGAGGCGGATGCCGAGGAACTTGATCGCAGCCCAGGCGATGACGCCGAGGACGAAGACGAGCGGCAGCGAGACGGTCACGGGAGCTCCCTCAGCGGACGGCGCAGCGGTGGGTGCGGGCGGCCAGCTCGGCGGCGGCGCGGCTGTCGTAGTCCGTGGAGAAGCCGCAGCGGGGAGCCGTGCAGGCGGCGGTGTGCTTCTCACGGCCTCGGCCGTCGTAGTACGTGGCGACCTGGACCGGGCCGATGCGCACGACGTTCCGAAAGCGGCGGTTGGCGGTCATCAGCGGATCTCCTTGTCGGTTTCGCCGGTGAAGTCGGTGACGTGCTCGGCGAGCCAGCGCAAGATCTCGTCGCCCTCGTAGCTGTCGGCGGCGAGGATCACCGGTTCGGCGATCAGCACGGCTTCGGTGAGGCGGTTCTGGCGGGTCAGCTCGGCGGCGCGCTTCAGCGCACGCAGCGTGGACGGACGCAAGGGGAAAGTTCCTCCGGGTCAGGTGAGCTGGGCTGCGACGGCTTCGGCGAGGGGCAGCGGGACGCCGAGCCGGGCGCGAAGGGTCGCGGTGTCGATTGCGGATCCGGTCCGAGCGCGGTGTTCGTCGGCGACCTTGCGGCCCAGGGCGACGAGCGCGGGCGGGACGGGGGTTGTCGAGGGCGGGGGCGATTCGGGCTCTGCAGCGGGCAGTTCAGGCGCTGAGGGAACGGCCGGGGCCGGGTTGCCTTCCTGTCCGTGGGCCGCTGTTCCTTCCGGCTTCGGGGAGCCGTGGACGAGGAGGGTTCCGCCGAGGAAGGCGACGGCAGGCCATCCGGCGACGAGGATGCGCAGCCAGGCCGGTACGGCACCCAGGTCGAGGAGTCCGGCGGTGGCGACGTTGGCGCCGAGCGACGCGACCAGCGCGACGAGGAACCAGCACCAGGCCGCCGCTTTCGACCCGCCGGAGCGGAGCCGCCGCCAGGCAGCGACCAGCAGCAGGTCAACGCTGATCGGGTAAGCCCAGGCCTTCCAGCCGGCCTGTCCGGCGGCGGCAGCGAGGTCATGGAGGTGAGCGAAGGACAGGGCACCGGCGATGACTGCCTGCACCAGGACCGCGTCCACGCGCGGGGCGGGCCGGGCCATCAGAACGACTCACCGGGGTAGTCGGAGTCGTCCTCGCAGCGGGGGCGCATGGCGAGTGATCTCCCTTCTCCAGACATGGCGGGGGTAGGGACTTGGCGCGGGACGGCCACGCCGGCCGTTGGTTGCGGTGGGCTACTCGGTGACCGGACGAGGGGCGGTGGCCGGTCTCGTGGGCTCTACGGGCGCGGGCGGCACGTACGGCCTGAAGGGCGTGAGCGCCGGTACGTCCGGGGCGAGGTGCGCGGACTCTCGGCACACGGCCGCAGCATCAGCGAGGGACAGGTAAGGGGTACGGATCCTGGACCAGCCGCCGGAGGTATCCCCTGCGACGGCCAAGCCCGGTTTGTCAGCGGCGATGGCACAGGCGGCGGAGGCCGCATCGGGGGCGATGTCGCCGAGCGCCATCTTGGCGGAGGCTTCGTCGTTGACGCGGTGGCAGACACGTCCGGTGAGCTGAGCGCGGAGCATGGTCGCGCCCTTGCCCAGCTCGGCACCGAAGCGCTGCCCGCAGACCTCCAGATAGATGCCGGCCGCTCGGCCGAGCTGGGCGAGGCGGATCAGCTGGGTGACCATCTCGTCCCGCCGCTCCTCTTCCTTCCGCGTGGCCACGAGGAAGAGTTCGGCCACCTCATCGATGAACAGTACGACGGGGGCAGGGCGTTCGCCCTCAGGCAGGCCCCAGATGTCCGAGGTGATCTCCTCGTCCGGGGTGCCGGGCGCGATGCCCTGCCGGGCCTTGATCAGGTCGTATCGGTCCTCCATCTCCTTCACGAGCACGGGCAGCAGCTCGGCCGCCTGGTCCGGGTCGGTCGCCAGCGCGGAGAGGCGGGCGGCGAACGGGGCCAGCTCGACACCGCGCTTGCAGTCGATGCCGACCAGGACCACCGGTTGAGCCGCCAGCCCAGTGAGCAGGTTCCGCAGGAACATGGACTTGCCGGACAGCGTGGCGCCGAGGACGAGTTCATGCGGCACGGTGCGGTAGTCGCGAAGGAAGGCGGTTGCGTCCTCCCGCAGAGCCACCGGGACCTGGAGAAGACCGCCGTCATTCCGGCGAGGCATCCGCACCTTCCGCAGGACGTCAAAGCCGACGAGCCGGAGTTCGACCACACCGGGCTTGATGTCCCGTACGTACACGGCGTGGACGCCCCAAGCGTGGCGGAGTCGTTCCGCCGAGGCCGCTACGTCAGCCGGTTCCTGCCCCGGAGCCAACCGCAACCGGATCCGGAGACCGGTCGAGGTGGGTCGGATCAGACCCCGGCGAGGCGGGACCGGCCGCACCTCACGACGAGTGGTCGCCTTGACGGCCAGCGCCCGCCACCGGGACGGTTCGACGGTCAGGCCACAGGCGTCCATGGTGGACGAGTACGAGGCCACGAACCGGGCCACCGAGACCGGCAGCCCAACCGTGGACCAGTACAACGCCGGGTGAGCGTGCCGGGTATAGGCCGCGCCGCCTATTGCAGCGAGCGGCCCTCCCAGCTCGGCCACAGTCATCAGGTCGGTCACGTCGATCAGCCCGCCTGAGCCATCGGGAACGCGCCCGGCGTAACGGCAGTGGCCCGGTAGGCGATGCCGTGCCGCTGCTGGCCGTTGAACACGCTCTCCCACGGCCGGGCAACGAGTCCCGGCAGCGACACGGGAGCACCGACAGTCAGACCGTCCGTGACACCGCTCTCAGGAACGGTGACCTGGACCAGAGACGACTCGCCCTCATCGATGTAGACGACGCCGACGGTCATCAGCGCCTCACCGGACACGGCGTCCTTGGCGATCTCACCGGTCTGCCGGTCGCGCACCTTCGGCGCCGGCGCTTCGGTCAGCAGGATCGTGGCGGAGGAGGCGTCAACACGGATCACACGCACAAGAAGTGTCTCCTTCGAGTTCGTTCAACCTGTCGCCTGACAAGTTGACTTAGCAAGCTCGAAGCTGGAGATGCCAAGTTGACTTGTCACGTGGAAACGGCGGAAGAGGCGCGCCGTGCCCGGGCTCAGTTCAAGCGGTAGGTGTCTTCGAGTTCTTGCCGGTCGGCAGGCAATAGCACGTCGGAGACCTGCAAGGCTTGACCGGCAGCGTCGCAGGCGATGACCAGGACACTGAGAACCGGCACCCCTTCGGGTAGACCGAGGAGAGCAGCTTCGTTCGCTTCGGGCAGCCGAGCCGAGACCCGCTCGGTCACATGGTCGAAGCGGATCTTTTTCCGGGCCTCCAGGTGCCCACGGACACCGCCGACCAGGACGTCTTCGCTTGCGAGCTCGGTACCGTCGACCAGGCCGGCGGGGAAGTAGGTGGAGACGAGCTCGACGGTTTCGGCATCCTCTTCGACCAAGAATCGACGCACGAGCACCTTGGCCCGCTTGGGTAGACCGAGCGCAGAGGCGACACGGGCGGGCACAGGGATTTCGCCGACCTCAACGAGGCGCCCCGGTGTCTGCGACTCGTCGCGCTCCAGCGCCTCACGGCCTCGACGATCCTTCTGTTCCACGACGGCCGGGCGCCCGCGGACGATCGTGCCGTAGCCCTGACGCGATTCCAGCCAGCCGTCACGCTTCAGCAGCTCCAGAGCCCGCACGACCGTCGGCCGGGACATCCCGAACGCCTGCACCAGCTGATTCTCACTGGGGACCCTCGTGCCGGGCGGGTACGTGCCGTCCTCGATGCGACGCTGGATGGTCTGCGCGAGGCGTACGTACTTCGGTGCCTCCACCTCATACGCCATGAACGCCGCCTATCGAGATTGGCCAAGTCAACTGGTCAACCAGACTAGCGGTGCCCGGCAACGCACCGCCAGAGGCGGGTGCCCTCATTGCCAGGCATCAGCCATCGCGAAGGACACGACGGTGCCGCCGAAGCGGCTGGAGCCCCAGTGCCACGAGTCAGCGATGGAGTCGACCAGGAGCAGGCCCCGACCGTGCGCGTCGTCCTGCTCCGGCCGACGCATCCGCACATTCGCGGGGAAGCCCGGATTGTGTACCTCGATCCGGAGCGAGCTTCCCTCGCGGTACCACTCCACCCGAACGACCCAGGGCTCATCCGACCGGCCGTAGAGGATCGCGTTGGTCACCAACTCCGAGATCAACAGGACACAGTCCTCGATCGAGCAGGTGGGGCAGTACGGAGCAATGAATTTCTGGAACCACCGTCGTGCGCGTGGCACCGACTGAGCAGTCGGATGCAAGGTCATCGCTCCGAGCCGAGGCGACTCGGGGCATGGGTCACGGTCGAGCATGTAGGCCATCCGTGCTCACTCCTTGCCGGTGCCGTCGCAGTCGAGGCACCGTCGCTTCGATGTGGCGCGGGCACGGTCGTTGACGGTGGAATGCGCCAGCGTGGTACGCGTGCTGACGCGCTTCCAACCGCGCCCCCGGCAACCCCGGCAAGCTAAGCGCGCGTCCTGTTCCGGCCGCCGACTCGTCACGCCGTGCCCCCTTCCAGCGAAGTGGCCTTAGCCACTTACTGGATGGTGGCATTAGCCACTCACGCTCTGCAAGCGCTTCGACGCAACTGGAGGCAGATCAGGTGAGTGGGTAGCCCTGTTCGAACGCCCAGCGGTGCGGCGGGTAGGTGGCTTCGGCGAACTCCAGCGGTCGATCCTGGAGGTCGAAAACGACGTGATGGACAATCAGGACAGCTGAACCGGCGGCAAGTCGGAGGTCAGCTGCTTCTTCGTCCGTCGCGGTCCGCGCACACATGCGGTCCTCGGCGTAGCTCCCCTGGCGTCCCGTCATGTTCTCGACGTACATGAGGGTTCCCTCTTGGATCCGCTCAGGATCCAAGATCTTCGGGGCCCTTTGGCCGACGTCCGGGGCGAACCACGAGGTGGACAGTGTGATGGGCCCGTCCTGGTTGTTGGTCACGCGGCGCCGATGCACGGCCCGTCGATCCTTGGTTAGCCCCAAGGCCTCGGCCACGTGGTCCGGTGCGTCCGCCCAGCCGGCAGACGTGATGACGGCGTACTCCCCAGGTGTGTAGATCTTCCCGGTCTGGCGAGCGCGGCCGTACAACTCCCGCGCTCGTCGGTTCACTTCGAGACTACGGACGTACGTCCCAGATCCCTGCCGCTTCTCGACCAGGCCCTGATGGCTCAGCGCCTCCAGTGAGCGGGCCGCGGTGGGCCTGGACACCTTCCAGTCCAAGGCGAGTTGCCGTTCCGATGGGACCTCGTCCCCTGCCCGCAGGTCTCCTCGAAGGATCTGATCACGAATGAAGTGGGCGATCTGCAGGTACTTCGGCTGAGCTTCCTCAATCTGAGGCATGCTCCCTCCCTGTCCAAGTGGCTATGGCCTCTAGCCACTATAGGGCGAGTGGCCAACTTTGAAACCCGTAGGCTGGTTGGTATGACGCGGTTGATCGTCGCAGCAGGAGGAGGGGGCGACGCTGTCGCCGCCGCAATGCTTGACGCCGCCCTGTACGGCGACGAGGACCAGGCCGTGGTCCTCACGTACGCGTGGGATCGCTTGCTCATCGATCCGGTACCGGGTCCGCGAGGAGCCCACGCCTTCACCGGCCTCAGCCAGATCACCCCAGCTGTCTCGGCAGTGCCGGCCGAAGCCCGCCCGGTCGCTCCGGCAGGGTCCACCCTCCCGAGACTCGCGGCAGAGCTCCCGCACACCTTCGCATTGCTCGACCCTCACCAGGGCGCCGAGGGCGTCACGCGCCAGTTGGAAGAGTTGGTCAGTCACCTGGAGCCGGAGTCAATTGACCTCCTGGACGTCGGCGGCGACATCCTTGCGCGAGGCGACGAGCCCACACTGAAGAGTCCACTCGGCGATGCCCTCACCCTCGCTGCCGCCTGCCAGGTCAACGCGTCCATCCGCCTGTTGGTTGCCGGGCCAGGTCTGGACGGCGAACTCTCCGCAGATGACCTTCGCCCCGTGCTCGGTGCCGTCGTACACACCCTCACGGCGAAGGACGTAGAGGCGATCAGCGCGGTCCTGGAGTGGCACCCCTCCGAGGCGACGGCGATGCTCGCTGCAACAGCCCGAGGCGTCCGGGGCACCTGCGAGATTCGAGACGCCGGCCTACCCGTGCCACTCACCGGCGAGAGCCCGAGGGTGCACGAGGTCGACCTGGACGAAGCGCTGAGCCGCAACACCCTGGCCCGCGCCGTCATGACGACCGCAACCCTGGACGAGGTCGAGGCCTACAGCCGCGAAATCTGCGGCTTTTCCGAGATCGACTACGAGCGCAACAAGGCTGCGTGGCTGAAGGACCAGCCGCCGGTACAGCTCGACACCGAGGCCTTGCTGCTCCAGCTCGACCAGTTCGAGACGGCGGCCCGCAGCCGCGGAGTCACCCACACGACGTTCCGCCACATCACCGAGGCCCTGAACCTCAACGGCTCCCAGCGCGATGCCCTGCGCCAACTGCTCATCAACAGCCGCCCAGAGCAGTACGACGAGCCCCTGTGGCACATCACGACGAACATCACGACGAAGCCTGAGTAACAACTTTCTTCACGGGTTCAAGCCCCGGCTGCGCTCCGCTCCGCCGGGCGCGCTTCCCGGCTCCGCTGCGCGCTGCGCTCCTGCCTTCGGCCCGCTCCGCGCACGCTGCGCCGACGCGCGCCCACGTGTGGATAGGGCCGAAGGCCATGAGTCGAGCACCGCACGGAGCGGCCACGGTCAGAACGAGCCTCCGGCGGGGGCGCTCAGGCTCCGAGATGGAGGGGGCTCCGTTCGCGAGTGCCGGCCGGTGAGTGGCGTGCGCGGGGGGCTCCCATCCCGTCTGCCGTCGACCCAGGCAGAGCCGAGCAGCCGCGGCCCAGGGGCGTCAAGGTCGTTCGTACAGTGGCGCGCTCCACCTTGACGCCCCTGAACCACGCCCGCTCCACGGTGTGTGGGTCGACGGCAGACGGGATGGGAGCTGGGGAAGGTGGTGGGTACTGGACACCCGCAACTTCTGGCAGGGATAAAGATCGCGCTAAAGATCTGATCGGTAGGCGCCGTGCGCCGGAAGTGACGTCGGGGGGGGGCGGGCCCGCCGCCCCCCCCCGGTGTGAGGGCGTACCCGGGGGGCGGGGGGCCCGAAACGGAGAGCACACCACTGTAATACCCGAACCAAAGCACAAAAAAAGGATTTG